>NZ_JAIOUU010000001.1:0-413422 GCF_019931125.1 Aestuariivivens sp. NBU2969 | reverse complement strand
GATAATTCCAGCAAACAATTAATTATGCCCCTATAAACAAAGGGACACAGAAACTTTATTGCCCGTTTTCAAAAACTTTTGGACGGCAGTGATGTAAAGGGAAAATTACGAAAACCTTTAAGTAACTGATTTGATTTTTTAAAAGCAATGTTATCAACGAGTTACAATAAATATTTTTATGGAATTTGAAGGTATTTTTAAATGGTAAAATACTAACTTAAATTTCTATTCATAACTTTGAGAAACTATATTTGAGTATTCTTTGTATTATTTAGGATTAGACATTGGCAGTTCTAGTACAAAAGCTGCGTTAGTGGAAATTGACACCGGCAAGAGCATTGGGGTTGTTCAGGAGCCAAAACAGGAAATGGACATATACGCTCCAAAAAATGGTTGGGCCGAACAAGATCCAGATGATTGGTGGTTGCATTGCTGCAATGCCATAAAACATTTAAAGGAAAGGCACAACATAACTAGAGCACAAATTAAGGGCATAGGTATATCCTACCAAATGCACGGATTGGTACTAGTTGATAAAGTTGGAAAACCCTTAAGAAAAAGTATTATTTGGTGCGATAGCCGTGCGGTAGAAATAGGAAACCAAGCATTTAAGGATATAGGAACAGAAACCTGCACTTCGAACCTCTTAAATTCCCCTTCAAATTTTACGGCTTCAAAATTAAAATGGGTCAAGGACAACGAGCCCGATATTTATAAAAAGATCCATAAGTTCATGCTCCCGGGCGATTATATTGCCTATAAATTTTCTAATAAAATTAATACCACCATTTCAGGTTTGTCAGAAGGGACTCTTTGGAATTTTAAAGAGGGTATTCCTGCCCAGTTTTTATTGGATTATTACGGTATTAATGATAAATTGATTCCAGATATTGTTGATGTGTTCGGACTTCAATGCAAAGTCGATAGGAATGGAGCCAAAGTAAGTGGCTTGGCTGAAGGAACACCAATATATTACCGAGCAGGTGATCAACCCAATAATGCACTATCTCTAAATGTGCTCAGCCCAGGAGAAGTGGCAGCAACAGGAGGTACTTCGGGAGTTTTTTATGCCGTAACAGATAATTTATCGGTAACAGAATGTGCCAGAGTAAATAATTTTTCACATGTAAACTATGAAAAAGGGAAAGAGGCACGCATTGGCAAATTATTGTGCATCAATGGTTCGGGTATTCAGTACCGTTGGTTGTTGAATAATTTGAATGTCAGTTCCTATGACGAGATGAACCATTTGGCATTACAAGTGCCAATAGGTTCCGATGGGGTTTGTGTATTGCCCTTTGGAAATGGAGCTGAGCGCATGTTAAATAACAAAGAAATAGGAACAAGGATAAGCAACATAAACTTGAATAACCACCATAAAGGCCATCTGTGTAGGGCTGTCTTGGAAGGGATTGCCTTTTCCTTTGTGTACGGTATGGAAATACTGAAGTCTGATGGCATTAAGGCAAAAGTGGTACGTGCAGGTAACGATAACCTGTTCCGTTCTGAAATTTTCACCAAAACAGTGGCTACCTTAATAGATCAAGACATAGAAATATACAATACTACAGGAGCCATAGGTGCAGCCCGTGCAGCAGGATTGCACAAAGGCGATTTCGAAAGTTTTGGTAAATCAATCATGGACAATGACTTTGTTATGACCTATGAACCAAACAAAGATAAAGCTCCATATTTAAAAGCCTATACAAAATGGAAACAAGAACTCGAACTTATATTAAACAATAGCTAATTAAAAAGTAACACGTAACAATGGTAATCATAGGAGAAAGGGAATATTATAAAGGTATAGGACAAATAAAATTTGAAGGCAGGGAATCGGACAATCCTTTAGCATTCAAATATTATAACCCCGACAAAGTAGTAGCGGGAAAGACCATGCGTGAACATTTAAAATTTGCCGTGGCCTACTGGCATACTTTCTGCGGACAAGGTGCCGATCCATTTGGTCCAGGTACCCAAAACTTTGCCTGGGATCAATCCAATGATCCCATACAAGCAGGCAAAGATAAAGCTGATGCCGCTTTTGAGTTTATTAGTAAAATGGGATTTGATTATTTCTGTTTCCATGATTTTGATTTGGTTGCCGAAGCCCCCACATTTACACAATCCGAAAAACGTCTGGAAATTATTACCGATTACATTAAAGAGAAACAAACTGCCTCAGGAATAAAATTACTTTGGGGAACCGCCAATTGCTTTTCCAATCCAAGGTATATGAATGGCGCGGCAACAAATCCAGAATTTAACGTTGTGGCTAGGGCTGGGGCTCAGGTAAAACTCGCATTAGATGTGACCATAAAACTAAAAGGTGAAAACTATGTCTTCTGGGGTGGCCGTGAAGGTTACATGTCACTACTCAATACCGATATGGGACGTGAACTGGACCACATGGCTCAGTTCCTGACCATGGCTAGAGACTATGCAAGAAACCAAGGTTTCAAAGGCACGTTCTTTATAGAGCCAAAGCCCATGGAACCCTCCAAGCACCAATACGATTTTGATACGGCTACCGCTATAGGCTTTTTACGGGAATATGGATTGGACAAGGATTTTAAGATAAATATAGAGGTTAACCATGCGACCTTGGCACAGCATACCTTTCAGCATGAATTGGAAGTGGCTGCTAAGTCAGGTATGTTGGGAAGTATTGACGCCAATAGGGGCGATTATCAAAACGGATGGGATACCGATCAGTTTCCAAATAATATTTTAGAAACTACCGAAGCTATGTTAGTATTTTTAAAGGCAGGAGGGTTGCAAGGAGGTGGTGTCAATTTTGATGCCAAGATAAGAAGGAACTCCACAGATATGGAGGATGTTTTTCATGCCCATATTGGCGGTGCAGATACTTTTGCACGTGCATTATTGACAGCAGAAAAGATAATAAATTCTTCACCATATGAAAAACTGAGAAAAGAGCGTTACAGTTCTTTCGATTCAGGTAATGGTAAGAACTTTGAAGAAGGTAAACTAACACTTTCAGACTTATATAAAATAGCTAAGGATAATGGTGAGTTACCTTTGGTAAGTGGTAAACAAGAGCTATTTGAGAATATAGTTAATCAATATATTTAAAGTATGAATTCAGTTTTAGAAGGTTTAGATTGGTTGGTCCTTGGAGGATATTTTTTAGCCCTAATGGTGGTTGCTATTTGGGTTATCCTTCAAAGGAATAAAAATACGGAAGACTATTTTTTAGCGGGAAGAAATGTGGGTTGGTTTGTAATAGGAGCATCTATTTTTGCTTCCAATATAGGCTCAGAGCATGTTGTTGGATTGGCAGGTACGGGGGCAGAGTCGGGCATGCCAATGGCACATTACGAACTTCATGCATGGATTGTACTCCTTTTAGGATGGCTTTTCTTGCCATTTTATATTAGAAGTGGAGCCTTTACTATGCCTGAATTTCTAGAAAAGCGCTTCGATGCACGTTCGCGTTGGTTTTTGTCTGTGTTTTCACTAGCAGGTTATGTTATTACCAAAGTATCAGTAACTATTTATGCGGGAGGTATAGTTGTATCTGAATTAATTGGTATTCCATTTTGGTATGGAGCTATAGGTATAGTTGTTTTTACAGGAATTTATACCATTATAGGTGGTATGAAGGCTGTAATTTATACAGAAACATTGCAAACAGTTATTCTCATTGCAGGGTCAGTAATTATAACCTATTTGGGCTTACAAGAAGTTGGAGGGTGGACAGAGTTAAGAAGTACGGTTGGTTCTGATCATTTTAATATGTGGCGTCCTATAGATGATCCCGATTTTCCTTGGACAGGACTACTGTTTGGAGGAACTATAGTAGGGATATGGTATTGGTGTACAGATCAGTATATAGTCCAGCGGACTTTAGCAGCCCATAATATAAAAATAGGAAGACGTGGAGCAATTTTTGGAGCTTATTTAAAGATACTTCCCATTTTTATTTTTTTAATACCAGGAATTATAGCTTTTGCTTTAGCACAAAAAGGTGCCTTATCATATGAAAGAGCAGATCAAGTTTTCCCCGTTATGGTAAAAACATTGCTTCCCGTAGGACTAAAAGGATTAGTGGCAGGGGGCTTAATGGCTGCCCTTATGAGCTCACTGGCTTCGGTATTTAATTCATGTTCAACAATTTTCACAATAGACATTTACAAGAAATTAAAACCTAATATGACCGAAAAAAAACTGGTTAAAATAGGTCAAATAGCCACAGCTATTGTTGTGGTTTTAGGAATTATATGGATTCCTATTATGGAAAAAATTGGAGGTGGTACATTATATAAATACTTGCAAAGTGTTCAATCATATATAGCACCACCAATTACGGCAGTTTTTGTATTGGGAATAGTTTGGAAACGTGTTAACGCTAAAGCAGCTATATTTACACTTATAGCTGGTTTAGTTGTTGCTGCATTAAGAATTATAGCAGAAGTAAATATTGATAACCTACATGGTATTGCCTATAGTTTTGCAAACATTAATTTTGCCCATATGGCTATCTTTATGTTTATTTTTTCAGTTGTCATTTGTGTTATCGTGAGTCTTTTATCTGAATCACCAAACTATGAAGCTATAAAAGGTCTAGCTTTTGGAACACTTTCTTCTGAACAAAGACAGTCCAATAAGGAAAGTTTTGATAAAATAGATGTGGTTTTATCTATATTATTGGTAATGGTTGTTGTTATAATATTAACCTATTTTACTGGTTAAGCCTCCTTCTGTAGTGGAATTAATCTGGTGCTTTCTCGCTCTATTAAAGTGGTTTTGATAATTTTTGTAGAAAAAGGAGTATTGTTCTTTTCATTTTCTATGCGATCAATAAGAATGCGGGCCGTGGTTTCACCAATATATTTTCCGTGTTGACTTATTGCCGTAATTGAAGGACTAAGGTGCTGTAAAAGTTTACCATTGGTAAAACAAATAATAGACATTTCTTCAGGTATTTTGTAGCCCATTTGTTTAACAAGTTGTAGGGAATTAATGGCAGAGCTCTCTTCAAGACACAAGAGTCCGTCAATAGATTTGTCTGAGAGTACAATTTTCATAGCCGTATCAAAATCTTCATGATGTCCAAGACGAACAATAAGCCGTTCCTTTATAGGTAATCCATATTTTTCTAATGCTTTTTTATAGCCTTCAACTCTTAATTTCCCAACACTTAAATTGTCTATAACAGAAATTAGGGCAATATGTTTGCACCCTGTATTTAATAAATATTCTGTAGCGTGAAAAGCACTTTCTAGGTCATTAACTACAACCTTGTCACAATTGACAATTTCTGAAATTCTATCGAACATGACAATGGGGACACCCTCATTAAGTGTGTTATTTAAGTGATTAAAATCTTTTTTTATTTCAGTTTCTTCAGCTAAAGAAATAATAAGCCCATCTAAATCACCATGTTTTAGTAACTGAATAGTTTTAACTTCTTTTTCATGGGATTCGTTTGAAATGCATGATACCAATTGATATCCATTTTGGGATGCTATTCTTTCAATACCAACAAATACCTTAGCAAAAAAACTATTCATAATGTTAGGGATAATCACACCAATGGTTTTTGTTTTCTTACTTAGTAAATTAAGTGCAGCAACATTAGGTTTATAGTGATTGGCTTTTGCATATTCTTGTATTCTTTCCTTGGTTTTAGTACTTATATCGAAACTATCATTTAGTGCTTTTGATACCGTAGCTATAGAAACTCCAAATGTTGATGCAATATCTTTAAGTGTAATTCTTTTTTTCATGAGATGGTTATGAAATACCATCTACTAATTTAAGATATTAATTTAGGATATAATAGAACAATTTCACTTGAATCAAAAACTATAATTTCTACAAAAAAGGCGATATTTACAGTACAAAGAATAAGTATGAACAATAAACATAAGAATAAAGCCATAACACCAGAGGAGTTCACTAAATTAAATATTATAGAACCTCCAATGAATAGTGCTGGTTTTAGTGCTTTAAAATCTGTAGTAACGCAAGTTTACAAATACATTAAGCCTGTTGATGCGTTAAGATTATCTCTAAAGATAAATCAAAGGAAAGGATTTGATTGTCCGGGTTGTGCATGGCCAGATCCAGATGATGAGCGTTCAGTTTTGGGAGAATATTGTGAAAATGGCATTAAAGCTATTGCTGAAGAGGCCCAAAAGCAAACTATAGGAAAAGATTTCTTTTCAAAACATGCTGTTGAAGAATTGGCTAATTGGACTGATTTTGAATTGGGAAAATCAGGAAGATTAGCAGAACCTATGTTTTTGCCGAAAGGAGCAACACATTATCAGCCTATTACTTGGGAATATGCTTTTAAAAAAGTGGCTAGTCATTTGAATGCTTTGGACAGTCCTAATGAAGCTGTATTTTATACCTCAGGTAGAACAACAAATGAAGCTGCTTTTTTGTATCAGTTGTTTGTACGAGAGTATGGAACTTCAAATTTACCCGATTGTTCTAATATGTGCCACGAAGCTAGTGGTAAGGCTTTATTAGAAACCTTGGGAATAGGCAAGGGTTCGGTTACTTTAGACGACTTGCATAAAGCCGAAGTAGTTATGGTTGTAGGTCAAAATCCAGGAACCAACCATCCAAGAATGCTTAATGCACTAGAAAAATGCAAAAAAAATGGTGGTAAAGTAATTTCAATTAATCCACTTGCAGAAGCAGGATTAGTAAAGTTCACTAACCCACAAAGCCCGAAGGCATTACTTACTGGAGGTACTCCAATTGCTAACGTTTTTGTTCCTGTAACTATAAATGGAGACGTTGCTTTATTTAAGGCCATACTACTAAAGTTACTGGAGAAGGAAGAAGAAACTAATGAGGTATTCGACAAAGCGTTTATAGAAAAGTATACTTATGGTTATGCATCATTTATTTCAGATTTAAAAACTTATAGTTTTGATGAATGCTTGAAGGCATCTGGGGTATCCCTTGAGGTCTTTAAGAAGATGTTTGATTTAATCCTGAACAACAATAAGATTATTATATGTTGGGCGATGGGCCTAACACAGCATGAAAATGCAGTTGACAATATTAGGGAATTGGTAAACTTGTTACTGCTAAAGGGAAGCATTGGAAAGGAAGGGGCTGGCACATGTCCTGTTAGAGGGCATTCCAATGTGCAAGGTGATAGGACAATGGGTATTTGGGAAGCTGCACCACAAGCTTTTTTAGATAAGATTGAAGCAAAATACGGCTTTAAACCAACCAAAAAACATGGCTATTCGGTAATAGATGCAATTAAAGCTATGTATCATAAGAAAGCTAAGGTGTTTTTGGGGTTGGGCGGCAATTTTATTTCTGCTGTACCAGATACCTTGTATTCAGCACAGGCACTAGCCAATTGCAATTTAACAGTGCATGTGAGTACAAAATTAAATCGCTCACATTTAGTAAATGGAAAAGAAGCTATAATTTTACCCTGTTTGGGGCGCACCGAAAAAGATTATCAAAAAACAGGAGTGCAAGTTCAAAGTGTAGAAAATTCTATGGGTATAGTATCATCCACCAAAGGAATTTTAAAACCTTGTTCAGATAAGCTGTTGAGTGAAGTAGCTGTGGTGTGCGGTATTGCCCATGAAACTTTAAAGGGACGTTCAAATGTTAACTGGCTTTCTTATAAAGATGATTATAGTTTAGTGCGTAATGATATTGAAGAAATTGTTTCCGGTTTCAGTGATTATAACAAACGATTGCAACAGCCTACAGGATTTTATTTACCAAATGGTGCTAGAATAAGGCAATTCCATACCAAAACTGGAAAAGCTAATTTTAGCATGAATAAATTACCCGATTGGAAGTTAAAAGAAGGGGAATTGATTATGATGACTATTCGTAGCCATGACCAATTCAATACTACAATTTATGGACTAAACGATAGGTATCGAGGTATTTTTAATGAAAGACGTATTATCTTTATGAATCGTCAAGACATGAAAGTCCGTAATTTAGAGGAACAACAAGTAGTAAACTTAAAATCTCACTATAAGGGCGCCACTAGAATAGCTAACAACTTTAAAGTTGTAGGTTACGATATTCCCGAAAATTGTTGTGCAACTTACTTTCCAGAGACCAATGTTTTGGTGCCTTTGGATAGTTTTGCCCATACGGCTAAAACACCAGCATCCAAAAGTGTGATTATAACGGTTGAAATGGCCATTTAATTTTTTAAAAGTTTTAAAATGAAACCAACACGATTTGAATCAGCTATGGCATTAATCGACAAAAAAAATGCTGAAGACATTAATACCTATGAGATTTTTGGTATGTCATATCCCAAAGAATTGCTGTATTCGCAACGGATGACCAGAAAATTGTTGCAATTTGAGACTAATGCTTCAAAAGCGTTGCAAATTGCAGCTAGGGCACAACATATATGCCGATGGAAAATTCCAAGAGGGGATTACCCCATGGATAGAACAGGTTATTTAAAGTGGCGTGAAACCCTTAAAAAAATGCATGCTGAACTCACTTCAAACATATTAAAACAGGTTGGGTACGACAAGCAATATGTAGATCGTATATCGCAACTTATCACTAAAAAGTTAATTAAGAAGAATGAAGAGTCTCAGACATTGGAAGATACCGTTTGTTTGGTTTTTCTTGATTATTATTTTGAAGAATTCGCTGCGAAGCATGATGACAATAAAGTTATAGATATTCTCCAAAAAACTTGGCGTAAAATGTCCAAAAAAGGTCAAGATGCTGCATTACAACTGAATTTTTCCGATAAAAGTTTAATCCTTATAAAAAAAGCGATTAATTAAAAACATTTAAACTTAATATTCATTATTAACCTCCAATTGAAATCATGCTTCTATTGTTATTATGTAATTCTGGGTTTTGAAGTTTCTCCAATGTATCCATACCGCCTCGCATTTTAAATTTTGCCGTAACAGCTTTTTCAATAATGGATTCAATAGGTTTACCTTGTCGAAGAGGGGTAAGTAAATCGGATTCTGAAGCTGAAAACAAACAGTTTTTTAATTGACCGTTGGCTGTTAACCGCAATCTGTTACAGGAATCACAAAACGGATTGGTAACCGAAGTTATTATGGCAAAACTACCTTTAAAACCTTTTACTTTGAAGTTTTTAGAGGTGTCATTAGGAGCGTCTTGTATACGTTGAATTTGGCTTTCAGTAAACATATTGTTTGCGCATTCGATAATCGTTTTAAACGAAATCATTTTAGCAATATCCCACTTATTGCCATCAAAGGGCATAAACTCTATAAAACGAACCGTAATCGGTAGCTCTTTAGTTAAATTTATAAAATCGACAATCTCATTATCATTAAACCCTTTAATTAAAACGACATTTATTTTTACCTTAAAACCTTCTTTTATTAGAAGCAATATATTATGGTAAACTTTTTCAAATTGATCACGGCGTGTAATTTGTTTGAATTTTTCAGGATTTAAGGAATCTAAACTAATGTTAAGGCTTTTTATACCGTTAGCTTTTAAAGTGTTTATGAATTTATCAATAATAATGGCATTGGAAGTTATGGATAATTCTACTGGAAGACTTGATAGTTTTTCTAGTATAACGGGAATATCTTTTCTAATTAAAGGTTCACCACCCGTTAAGCGGATTTTGCTAACACCGTGTTTTACAAATATTTTAGCAATATTGAATATTTCTTCATAGGTCATTAAATGACTTTTTGGCGATAATTGTATCCCATTTTCTGGCATACAATATGAACAACGTAGATTACAACGTTCGGTAAGTGAGATGCGTAGATAGGTATGTTTTCTATTGAAAGCATCTTGTAATATGCCGTTGTCTTTTGTCATTTTCAATATTTATAACTTATTCGTGTCTGGCTCCTTTTAAAACCTTAAAAACATGCAGCACTGATGGAAAAATAGCATCCATAGATTCCTTTGCACCATTAGTAGATCCTGGTAAGGCTAGCACTAACGTATTGGCTATTGTTCCAGCAATGCTTCTGGATAACATAGAAAACGGGGTGCGCTCTTGTCCGTAACTTCTAATGGTTTCTTCTATACCGGAAATACGTCTGTCTAATAATGGTATTAAAGCCTCGGGGGTTACATCACGATTGGAAAGCCCTGTACCTCCAGAAAAAATAACCATGTCTATATTCTGACTTTGATAGTGTTTTAGTTTCTCTTGAATAATTTCAACTTCATCCGGAATGATAGTATATTCTGAAACTGTAACTTTACAGCTATTCAGTTTTTCAATAATGGCTTTACCTGCTTTATCCTCTTTAAATCCAGCTGAAATAGTATCAGAACATACTACAACAGCGGCTTTCAAATCGGTTATAAAACGGTCTTTAAAATCGGATTTACCACCTTTTTTGCTTAACAGTTTTATCTGGCATATTTCAATGCCTTTATCAATGGGTTTAAGCATGTCGTACATGTTTAGAGCCACCACACTAGCGCCATGCATGGCTTCAACTTCCACACCAGTCTTGTAAATGGTTTTTACAGTAAATATAACTGTGATTTCCAATCCGTTTATGTTATAATCCACACTCGTAAACTCAATAGGGAGGGGGTGGCAATCCGGTAAAATATCTGGAGTGCGTTTCACCCCTAATAAACCTGCGGCTTTGCTCATTTCAAAAACGTTGCCTTTAGGAACAGCGTCGTTCTCTATAGCAGTAATGGTTTCGGGTTTACTAACTTTGACAACGGCTTGCGCAATAGCCATTCGTAGTGTAGGATTTTTATATGTAATATCGACCATGATTAACGTTTATTGTTTACAATTATTAGTTAATGTTATTAACTTAACTATATGGAGTTACAAATGATTATTAACCAATAACTAGTTATTTACTTTCCATTGATGTGTTTCATCTTCAAAAATTTCCTTTCCATAAACAGGAATATCTGTTTTTATACGTTCTAAAATGTACTCTAAAGCTTCATAAACCACTTTACGACGAGGTGATGAAACAAACACAAACAGGCATATTTCACCAGATTTAACAGTACCTAAACTATGATAAATATGCATACAGGTTATGTCAAAATTTTTAAATGTAGCCTCTCGAATATCATAAAACTTAGTATTGGCCATATCTTCATAAGCGGTATACTCAATGGCACTAATGGTTTTGCCTTCAATAATATCGGCACGCACTTGTCCTAGGAAAATATTATGAGCTCCAATACTGGTTTTGGACTGGTGCTTGGCAATGGAGCCTCCAATAAATTCTGAAGAAATTGCCCCCTGTATAAATACGCTTTTAGACCTGTTTTCTTTCATGTTTTTTAATTTTTATAGCCAATAATTCAAAAATGTTAAGGTAGTTGATTATTACACTAACTGCAATATACTACTACTGTTAACTGAAAACAGAATCACCCTCCCGCAAATGGTGGTAACAGTGCAATTTCTTTGCCTGTCAATTTTATGTTTTCAGATACCAATTCCTGATTTTGGGCAATTTTAAAACTTTTATTTTTCAATTCAGGATATTTGATATACAAGTAAGCAATTAGTTCTGAAACCAAGTTTTTTGAAATAGAAATTATTTCTTCGTCACATTTGGTAACTTCAGCAATTTGCCCAAAATATTTAATATTTATATGCATCCTGTATGTCTTTTAATTCTTGTGGGGTATTTACGTTTGCTGTTACATTATGATCATCCATATCCAGTTTAATAGTTTTAATGGTACATTGGCTAACGGCTTTTCGTAATCGCCTTTCACCATTTTGTAATAAGCTTAAAAAAATATTAGAACATTCTTTTTTGTAAAGTGCAATTAGTGGCATGGTTTTACCATGACTTTCGATTTGAATGACTTCACAAGAATCATTGGCATGTCCTATAAGCCACCTTAACACTTCAGTGCTTATCAATGGGATATCACAACTTAAAACAAGGTTATTATCGGTTTTAGAATGAGTCAAACCTGAGTAGATTCCAGACACGGGGCCAGCATCTTTAATAATGTCTTCTATTCTTTTATAACCAAAATCATCATAATTTAAATTGTCGGAAACAATTAAAATCTCAGAAACTAAGGGCTTTAGGGCGTCAATAATATATTGCGTGAAAGGTTTATTATTAAGCTTCAAAAGGCCTTTATCAGTTCCCATTCTAGAACTTTCCCCACCCGCTAAAATAATTCCTGTAATGTTACTTTTGTTAACTGCTAGCATTATAAATTCTTCATTTTTTCTAATTCACTATCCAAAAATTCCCAACAATTTTGGTTTATATCATCAAAAACCCTGATTAAGGTTTTCCCATAGTTGGTCAATATTGTACCCCCTCCATCCTTACCACCAATAGTGTTGATGGTCACAGGATTTTTTGCTGATTGATTAATAGAATCCAAAAGGTGCCAAGCTTTTTTATAGGATAAATTTAATGTCTTAGAAGCTTTCGAGAGCGATCCGGTTTGTTCAATGGCTTTTAGTAATTGTACACGACCTTCACCTAAGAGTACATGCCCGTTTGATTCAATCCATATTCTACTTTTAATCGAGTAGTTCATAATTCAATAGGTAATAATATAGTTTCAACAGAATCGCCAATAGCGATTTGGTTTTGCTCTGCCGGAACAAAAACTAATGCGTTGGAAAACGCAAAGGTTTGTAACATGGATGAATTTTGACCTTCTAATAGTTCTGCTTTCCCATCTAAATAAATCGCTTTTAAAAATTGGGGTCTGTCACCTTTCTTTTCAAAGTTTGAAAGGGATTCAGCCTTTACCCGAGGTAATTCATTCTGTTGATTATTTGTGATCCTTTGCATTGCAATATAAACGTATACATAAAAACAGGTTAGAGCCGCGGCCGGATTGCCTGGTAAGGCAAAAATGAGTGTCTCGGCTTTTTTTCCAAAGTAGAGCGGTTTACCGGGCTTTTGCACGACTTTATAAAACATTTCTTCAACCTGCAATTCATTTAACGCTTTCCCTACATAATCGTAATCCCCAACCGAGATACCTCCAGTAATCAGTACCAAATCATAATTGTTTATGGTTTTGTCTAAAAGCTGATAAGTATTATCAAAATTATCTTCTACTTTGAAAACGGAAACATTATTATGACCCAAATCCACAAGTGCAGCAGTTAACATATGTGAATTACTTTCATAAATTTTGCCATGATCAAGAGGTTGGTTAGCTTCAATAAGCTCATTGCCTGTGGTAATAACAGCAATTCTTGGTTTTTTGTAAACGTCTACTTCCGTAATTCCCAAAGAAGCTAAAAAGCCAATGCCAGCCGGTGTTAATTTAGTGTCTTTTTTTAAAGCGAAGTCGCCTTTCTTTACCTGTTCACCTAAGCAGCGGATGTTATGCCCCTGAGGAATTTCATACTCAAGTATTATATTACCCTCTTTAATTTTTATTTTTTCCTGAATCACAACAGCATTGGCTGTATCTGGGACGGGTGCTCCCGTAAAAATTCGAACAGCTTCACCCGTATTTAAAATAGGTTGGTTGCCATCACCCGCCTTTATCTCTCCAATAAGTTTATAAGAAAGTTTATCGGTTATGTTTATGGCGTAACCATCCATAGCCGATTGTCTAAAAGGAGGCATGTGTATTGGAGATTTTATATCATTCGCTAAAATATATCCAGAGGCATCATTTAATCTCACCTTGGCTATACCTAAGATATCCGAATTGCTTTTAATAAGCTTTATGGCTTCTTTTATAGAAATCATTTAAAAAGATAATATTCGTTGTGTCTAAACAAATATAACGCTTTAAATTTTCTTGTTTTAATGATAAATATCATTTAACTTAAAATACTTTTGTTACTCATACCACTGGTTCCTAAATATGTTAAGGCATATATACTTGTTAAAGCCGTCTTAAATAGTAGCTTATCAATATCCTGTGGCGTATTTTTAGACTTTATAAAAGCCTATTGACAAATGAAAACATTCGTGTTATTACTATTAATATCTATTTCAATACCATTTTTTTCAATATCACAAGAGATGTCGTTTGAAGAATATAACCCTAAGTCAACACTGGTGGTACCTGGTAAGGTTGTAAAGCGTGCCAAATATCCATTTATTGATATTCATGGACATCAATATAGAATGTCTACTCAAGATTTATCGCCAGTTATTGCAGCCATGGATACACTTAATATGCAAATCATGGTAAATTTAAGCGGACGGTCTGGTAATCATTTAAAACAAGCGGTAGAAAATATAAAAAATAACTATCCAAATAGGTTTGTAGTGTTTGCTAATATTGATTTTAATGGAGCTGGAGCGCCAGGATGGATAGAAAAAACCGTGACCCAACTCAAGGAAGATGTTAAGCAAGGGGCCAGGGGCCTAAAAGTGTATAAGAGTTTGGGGATGTATAGCAAAGATGCAGACGGTAAACGCCTAGCTATTGATGATGTGCGTTTAGAACCTATTTGGGAAACGTGTAGTGAACTGGGAATACCTGTTTTAATCCATGCGGCAGATCCTAAACCCTTTTGGGATGAATTTAACGCTGATAATGAACGTTGGCTGGAACTAAAGACTCACCCCAGGCGTAAGCGTGGTGCTAATAATCCGGTTCCTTGGGAAAAAATTATATCTGAACAGCATAATATGTTTAAGAAGCACCCTAAAACCACCTTTATAAATGCACATATGGGCTGGTTTGCAAATGACTTAGGAGCATTGGGTAAATTGCTTGATGAAATCCCCAATATGAATGTGGGTATAGCTGCTATTATTGCTGAATTGGGAAGGCAACCACGATTTGCTAAAGCCTTTTTTATAAAATACCAAGATAGGATTCTGTTTGGTAAGGATAGTTGGAAACCTGAAGAGTTTCCTACTTATTTTAGAGTACTGGAAACGGCTGATGAATATTTTCCTTACCATAAAAAATACCATGCGTTTTGGCCTATGTACGGCATGGATTTGCCCGATGAAGTATTGAAAAAGGTATATTATAAAAACGCATTAAGGATTGTACCAGGACTTGATGAGAGCTTGTTTGTGGATTAATCTAATTTTTTAATATTCTTTAGAAGATTAAAATTTTATTTCTTTCTTGTATTTTAATTGTTATTTGGTTAGTTAATGTTTACTTAAGAAATTTCACATACATATAAAAAAATGCAAATCCTGTTAAAAACAGAATTCCTAACCAGCTCATTAATTTCATAAGTTTGCCAGGTAAAAAGGCTTTGTCGATATACTTGCTGCTTACCAATTTAAAATTGGCTACGGCAACCAAAGGCGCTATTAAAAAGGAAATGGTAGTTGCCAAATCAATAAGAATTTTAAATTGTCCTGAGAAAAATGCATTAATAGCAAACGAACCAATCGCTAAAATAACCAAGGACCAGATGTAAACCTTTCGGGAATCGGTTTCTTTGTTATCGTTTTTTGCAAACAAAATGGTCGTGGTGCGCTGTAAAGTTCTAGCATAGCCATCAAACAAGCCTATGCAGGTGCCAAACATGATTGAAAATGCTGCCGTGGCTATAATCAGGTAACTCCAATTACCCATGGTAGAGGTATAGAGTTTTATAACCCCATCTGCAAAACCAACACTTCCAGTAGGTAAGGTTTTACCTGTACCGTAAATTAAATACGCACCTATGGTAACAAAGCACAACGATAAAAAAGCTGACACCCAATACCCGAAATTAAAATCAAAAAGGGTTTCTTTTAGAGTAGGGTGGTAGTTGGACGATTTCATTTTGGCAACTGTCCATAAACTTACCCAGGTAGACATGTCCATTGCAGTTGGCATCCAGCCCATCAATGCAATGATAAACAATATGCTCGTGTCATCAAAAATATGGGGAGGTATAAAATGTTTAACATGTTCGACAGGACCGTTTATTAATGTTAGTACAAAAACAATAAGTGTTGAAATCAATAATACGATTCCAACAATCTTAATAAAATGGTCCAAAAAGTTATACTTTCCAGACATGAGCAAAGTCACAGTAACCAAAAACACCAGCGCAATTGGGAATAGTTTGAATGTAGGCCACAACACCGACAATCCAAAAAGGTTATCCATAAAACCTGTCGTGACCAAAACCACGGCTGCACTCACAAAAAACATAGAGCAAATAGTTACTAAAAAGTAAATCCAAATGGCATAATTACCTAAATGTTTGTACCCGTCTATGAGTGTTTTGCCCGTAGCATTGGCATAACGTGCACCGAATTCAAAAAAAGGAAATTTAAAAACATTGGCGGCTATGATAAAAAGGACAAGGCCAAAACCAAAATTAGCACCCGCCCGGGTACTCTGTACTAAATGGGACACACCAATTGCAGTACTAGCAAACAAAATACCCGGTCCTAATGTTTTTTTAATTTTTTCCCAGTTCATAATTAATTCTATTACTTGGTTTGGACACCACTTCCTTTTCGATTGCAGTTAAAACAATATTATAATATGCTCTATTTGAAGAAACAAAATGATTATTATTACCACTGTTTTCTAGCAATTCTTCAAACTCTGAAAGCGTCACTAATTTTAAGGATTTAACTTCATTTGGTTGAGGTGTAAGATGTGATAAAGGCACTTTTAGTTCACATATAAACGTGTTGTGAAATTCGTAATCTTTTAAGCCATTTGGATAATCCTGAAAACATTCAAAAACTCCAATTTTCTTTAAATCGCTTTCAGTAATGGTAAGATCTATTTCTTCTTTGGTTTCCCTAATAGCTGCCTGTACAACTGTTTCACCAGCATCAACATGTCCTGCAACAGAAACATCCCAAAGTAAAGGGCAAATTGTCTTTTTTGCAGAACGTTGTGCTAATAGAATATTTCCAGTCCTGGTATATAACCAAATGTGGGTTGTATGATGAAAAAATCCTTTTTGATGAATCACCGATTTTAATTGTGATTTACCCGTAGGCTTTCCTTCTTTAGTAACAATGTCTATATATTCATCCATAAAAATAATTCCCGCTATTGCGGGAATCCCTAACTATTTAAAGTAACTAAATGTGTCTCCATCTTTAATGTTTAGTAAGGTTTCGTAAATTAAACGGATCACATTTTCAACATCATCACGATGTACCATTTCTACCGTAGTATGCATATAGCGTAAAGGTAATGAAATAAGCGCTGAAGCTACACCTCCATTGCTATATGCAAAGGCATCGGTATCGGTTCCCGTAGCACGTGATAAAGCCGAACGTTGGAATGGAATTTTATTGGTCTCAGCCGTGTTGGTAATTAAATCACGTAACTTTTGTTGTACAGCTGGTGCATAAGCGACCACTGGACCTTTACCCAATTCTAAATGCCCCTCTTTTTTCTTGTCAATCATCGGTGTGGTAGTGTCGTGGGTTACATCGGTAACAATAGCCACATTGGGCTTAATGGTTTGGGTAATCATTTCGGCACCACGCAAACCAATTTCCTCCTGAACAGAATTGGTGATGTAAAGTCCAAATGGGAGTTCTTTTTTATTTACCCTTAATAAGCGTGCAACTTCTGCAATCATAAAACCACCCATACGATTGTCAAGAGCGCGACATACAAACTTATCATTGTTTAAAATATGGAATTCGTCCGGATAGGTAATCACACAACCTACATGTATACCTAATTTTTCAACTTCTTCTTTGGTTGCACAACCACAATCAATAAAGATATTATCTGGTTTGGGTGCTTCTTCTTTAGATCGATCACGGGTATGGATTGCTGGCCAGCCAAACACCCCTTTTACAACGCCTTTTTTGGTGTGAATGTCTACTATCTTGCTAGGTGCAATTTGATGGTCACTTCCGCCATTTCTAATCACATAGATTAGACCATTATCTGATATATAATTCACATACCACGAAATCTCATCGGCGTGACCTTCAATAACCACTTTATATTTGGCCTTAGGATTAATTACACCAACCGCAGTGCCGTAAGTATCTGTGATAAATTCATCTACATAAGGTTTTAGGTAGTCCATCCATAATTGTTGCCCGGTCCACTCATAACCTGTAGGGGCTGCGTTGTTTAAATAGTTTTCTAAAAATGTTAGCGATTTTTTATTGAGAATACTCTTTTTTGCCATATTTAAAAGTTTTGCACTAAAATAATAATATTAAACAGAATCAGGTACTGTTTTATACTTGAAAAATAACAAGAAATCTATAAAAATTATTTTGTTGGTCCATGCTATGGTTAATAACTTAAGCATGATTGGAAAAAATGCTTTTTTGTATAAAATCCTGCCAAATTACAGTTAAAAATAATGTTTTGCATAGTGTAAATTATTAATTTTGGTATGGAAATGGCTCCAAATCCTGTTTATGAAAAACATCTTAAAATATATAACCTTAATTTTTCCAATGGTTTTGCTTTCACAGGTAAATGAAGTAGAGCAGGACACTACCGAATATGAATATTTAATTATTAAAGGAGATTCCATTCCAAGAACGGTAATTGATTTGGAAGAGGTAATGTTATTACACAAACTTAAATTCGATAGCAGAAAAGACCGTATTAGGTATTTAATTTTAAGAAAGAAGACGGTAAAAGTCTACCCATACGCTAAAATGGCTGCAGACCGACTGGACTCCTTAAACAAACGTTTGGAAACCATTACAAAAAAACGAGATAAAAAGCGATATACTAAAATAATCCAAAAATATATTGAAGGTGAATTTTCAGATGAATTGAAAAAACTAACTCGTACTGAAGGTCAGATTTTGGTTAAGCTTATCCATAGACAAACGGGACACACCACCTTCGATTTAGTTAAGGATCTGCGTAATGGATGGCGTGCCTTTTGGTATAACACTACAGCCAGCATGTTCGACATTTCGCTTAAAAAGGAATTCGACCCATATAATGACAAAGAGGACTATTTAATAGAAGATATTTTACAACGTAATTTTCAAAGTGGAGTTTTAGAGCGACAAATGTCTGCTATGAAATACGATTTTTATGAACTCACAGATAAATGGTTAAATGCTGAAGCAACTAATACCCAATAGCATTTATGGTAACGTTTAACCAAGCTAAAACAGAACATGATTATCAAATCGTAGCTAAATTGGCCGATATTATTTGGCGTGAGCATTATATTCCAATGGTGGGTAAAGCACAAATAGATTATATGCTTGAAAAGTTTCAGTCTGCTAAGGTAATTGGTGAGCAATCAAACCAAGGCTATGAATATTATTTGATAAATTTTAATACCACACCTGTAGGTTACATTTCAATTAAAAAAGAAGATGATAGCTTGTTTTTAAGTAAAATATATGTATTAAGTAATCATCGCGGCAAAAAAATTGGTAAAACAGCGTTACAATTTGTAGAAAAAAAGGCAAAAGCATCAAGGATAAACAACATTACCTTAACAGTCAACAAAAATAATTATAATTCTATATTGGTCTATGAAAAGCTTGGTTTTAAAAATATAGGCCCAGCAGTAAAGGATATAGGAAATGGTTTTATTATGGACGACTATAAGATGGTTAAAAAGCTCTAAGCTGTTTGGTTATTTCATAAAGAGCAATATTGGTGGCCTGAACCACATTCATACTGCTATTATTGCCAAACATATCAATATGTATAATATCTTCTGCCAACTTTAGAATATATTCAGAAACTCCAAAATTTTCATCCCCTATAATTAAAGCTAAAGGTTTGTTGTTTGAAAATTGAAAGAAATGTATGGGTTTGCTGTCATTGGTAATCTCCAACGCAATGATATGGTAATTTTGATGCTTTAAAGCTTCTACAACTTCTAATACTGAATTTTCAATACTGTAATTAACCACTTTTTCTGTAGCTCTCGACGTTTTTGTCATTTTTCTACCCAGTGGAATAACTTCACCACAAAGTATCAGTTTTTCTATACCAAAAGCATCGGCCATTCTAAACAAGCTGCCAATATTCGAGGAGTTAGTAACATTGTCGCAAACCAATGTAATAGGAAAGTAGTGGGTTTTAAATTTAGTATTGTAATGGGTAAGTTGCATTTTGAGGTTTAAAGTTTAGTATTTCAGGTTGTTTAATAAAGCAACTATTTAAAGTATTAATACTATCCATATAAAATTAGATAAAACTAATAAAAAGAACACTACTTTCAAGATAACAATAAATAGTGTTTTAATTGATGTTTCATCTCCGTGATTTCGAGTAAAGATTAAATCAGTGATGATTTCTGAGTATTCAATAATTGCTACCAGAACATTTTTAATCATAAATTTGTACTTAGCTAATTTTCAAAGGCATATTTCACAATGTTGGCTCCCATTTTAAGGGCTTTTTCTCGTACATCCTTTGGGTCATTATGTACTTCAGGATCTTCCCAACCATCACCTAAATCACTTTCGTAGGTAAACAACAATATTAATCTGCCTTCATAAAAAACACCAAAAGCTTGCGGGCGTTTACCATCATGCTCATGGATTTTAGGCAATCCGTTTTTAAACTCAAAAGCAGCACTAAAAATAGGATGGTTAGCTGGAAGCTCTACCAGCGTTTCATTTGGAAATACTTTTTTAAGTTCCTTAGTTATAAATGGTTTCATGCCATAATTGTCGTCAATATGTAAAAAACCACCAGAAACTAAATAATTGTACAAATTTTCAGCATCGTCATCACTAAAAAATACATTGCCATGTCCCGTCATATATACAAGGGGATATTGAAAAATATCGCTATTACCAACTTCAACTGTTCGAGGCTTTTCGTCTATTTTGGTATTGATATGCTTATTACAAAACTTGATTAAATTGGGTAATGCTGTAGGGTTGCTATACCAATCACCACCACCTTTGTATTTTAAAACCGCAATTTCTTGAGCCCCTAAAGTTAGAAGTACAACGTTAAATAATAGAAATAAAATCGTTTTCTTCATTTATTGATTTATAAAAGCAGCCGAATGACAAGCAACTATTGCAGCTGTTTCAGTTCGTAATCTGGTTGTACCCAAAGTTACAGGAATAAAATTATTTTTTAGAGCCATTTCAATTTCCTTAACACTAAAATCACCTTCTGGTCCAATTAAAATGGTGGTATGAGTGTTGATACTTAATTGTTGTTTTAGACTTTTGCGTTCGGTTTCCTCACAATGAGCAATAAATAAGTCACCTTCAAAATTTTGTGCTACGAAATCCTTAAATGCAATGGCCTCATTAAGTTTGGGCAGATAACAGTTTAACGATTGTTTCATTGCAGATTGCAGTATCTTTTCAAAACGTTCTTTTTTAACCACTTTACGTTCACTATGGTCACAGATTATCGGAGTTATGGTATTGATGCCAATTTCGGTCGCTTTTTCCAGAAACCATTCATAACGATCATTCATTTTTGTGGGTGCTACCGCCAGATGTAAAGTGTATGGACGTTTTTCTTGTAATGTTTTACTAATAATTTTAGCAACACATTTCTTTATATCGGCAATCAAAATTTCAGCAGTAAATAGCCATCCATAACCATTGGTTATATTCAATGTGTTACCAACATGTTTTCGTAAGACCTTCGAAATATGCCGACTTTCTTCCTTGTCAAAAGTAAACTCAATAGTTTGCTCATTTATGTTTGGATTATAGAATAGTTGCATAACGGTCAATTACTTTTATCATTTAAAAATAATTCTTTAATCTAACTTATTAGCTAGCAGGTTTAACAATTAAATCTTTAATCTAGCAGATGCCGTTACATTTTGTTTTGTAAAGTGCCCATCCAAATATTTCAGATAGCCTACAATGGCTATCATCGCGGCGTTGTCTGTGGTAAATTCAAATTTGGGAATATAGGTGGTCCATCCAAATTTTTGTTCGCCATCCTTTAAAGCCTGTCTTATGCCAGAATTTGCCGATACACCCCCACCAATAGCAATATGCTTAATACCTGTTTGCTTTACTGCTAATTTTAATTTGTCAATCAAAATTCCAATAATAGTGTATTGAATAGAAGCACATATATCGTTAATATTTTCTTCAATAAAACTAGGACTGTTCTTTGTTTCTTTTTGAATAAAATAGAGAATGGCGGTCTTTAAGCCAGAAAAGCTAAAATTCAATCCCTCTAATTTTGGTTTGGTAAATTTAAATGCTTTGGGGTTACCCAACTTTGCCCGTTTGTCAATTTCGGGGCCTGCAGGATAACCTAGGCCAAGGATCTTTCCGCTCTTGTCAAATGCCTCGCCAACAGCATCATCAATGGTTTCACCAATAACGGTCATATTAAAGTAATTATCAACGCGAACAATTTGCGTATGACCCCCTGAGATTGTCATAGCCAAAAAGGGAAATGGCGGTTTATTGTAGCCTTCTTCATCTATATAATGCGCCAAAATATGAGCCTGCATGTGGTTAACATGAATTAGCGGTACATTTAAACCAAAGGCCAAAGATTTAGCAAAAGAGGTGCCCACCAATAACGATCCCATTAGGCCAGGACCTCGGGTAAAGGCTATGGCATTAAGTTGTTTTTTAGAAACATTGGCTTGCTTTAAAGCCTGATCTACAACTGGAACTATGTTTTGCTGATGTGCCCTGGAGGCCAATTCAGGAACAACGCCACCATAGGCTTCATGTATTTTTTGATTTGCAATAACATTACTTAAAATTTTTCCGTTATGAATAACGGAAGCAGCAGTGTCGTCGCAAGATGACTCAATTCCGAGAATATAAATATTTTGTTCAGCCATTACTAAATTTTAGGCACAATAATTGTTAATTTTGAAAACAAATAAAGCAAGTACATTTTTTTAAACCAACACAAAACTAGTCTTTTTATTTTTTTAATAGATAGATTTAGTGAGGATATATAGAAGTAGCACTTCACATCCTTTGTTTTATTTGATGTCCCTGTTTTAATAACTAATCTTTTATCTTTGTAAAATATTAAGAAAGTACTCAAAATAGTATCAAAAATAGCGATAGTTATAATGCTGTTCTTCATCATTTTGGTGTTGGTTTTATCTATCCCTTCTGTTCAAACAGATCTTGGTAATTATGTTACCAAAAAATTAAATAAGGAATTCAAAACTAATATTAATGTTGAACGTGTAAGTTTACAATTTAATGGAGATATAGAGCTAAAAGAAATTTACATTGAAGACTACAAACAAGATACTTTAATTAGCATTACAGAATTGAATACCTCTATTTTAAGTTTGTCCAATCTATATAAAGGTAATTTGATTTTTGGAGACATTGATATTGAAGGACTAATATTCAACATCAAAAAGTACAAGGATTCACAAGATACCAATCTAGATGTTTTTGTTAAAAAATTAGAAAGTGATAATCCTCGAAAGGAAAAGGGGAGCTTTTTGTTGTCTTCTAGTGATGTTTCAATTTATGATGGTATTTTTAAATTATCAGATGAAAATAAAGTCAATGAAAAAACATTGGATTTTAGTCATCTAAATATTAATGCTACAAATTTTTTAATAAGTGGTAGCGATGTTAGCGCAAGAATAAATACATTAAAGCTAAAAGATAGCAGGGGTATTACTGTAAAAAACATGATGACTAATTTTAAGTATACCCTTACTGATATGACCTTTGATGGTCTGGAAATAAAAACAGAAAGCTCTATTTTAAAAGGTGGTTTAAAGTTTTTTTACAATCGTGAGGACTTACAGTTTTTTACAGATAAGGTAATTATTGATGCATCATTTAGTGATTCTAATGTATTATTAGATGAACTCAATATCTTTTATAATGAATTTGGTTCAGATCAACATACCAGATTTGATGTTGAACTATCGGGGACTCTAAATAATTTATATGCAAAAAACTTGAGACTTATCTCCAATAGACGTACACGAGTGTATGGGGATATCAATTTTAAAAATTTGTTCAATAAAACACCTAACAATTTCTATATGGGAGGGCGTTTCAGTAATTTATCATCAACATATGATGAGTTAAAAAGTATGTTGCCCAATGTTTTGGGTGCTTCCATACCGTCTTCGTTTGAGCGATTGGGATATTTTACCATAGTAGGAACTTCAGAAGTTACGGCTTCAAATGTTAAGGCAGATATTACAATAGAAACAGATTTAGGGACAATTAATACAAATCTAGATATCTCTAAAATAAACAGTATTGACAACGCATCATATAAGGGAAAATTCATTTTAGAAGAATTTGATGCCGGGGCATTTATAGAGGCTTCCAAAATAGGTAAGGTGTCGCTTAATTTTGATGTTAATGGTAAAGGCTTTTTAACTGAGACAATTAATACCGAAGTAAAAGGTGATATTTTTAGTGTAACCTACAACGGCTATAATTATTCGAATACCAAAGTAGCCGGTACTATTAGAAATAAAATTTTTGATGGTAATCTTGTTACAAATGACAGGAACTTAATTTTCAATTTTAATGGAATAGTAGACTTTTCAGAGGATGTTCGCAAATATGATTTTCAGGCCAAAGTAGACTATGCCAATTTGCGAGCATTAAACTTTGTTAGAAACGACAGTATTTCCTTATTTGAAAGTTCGGTTAAAATGAATGTAAATGGAAGTAGTTTTGATGATGCTTACGGCAATATAGTATTTAATAATACTACATATAAAAACGAACACAACACTTATTACTTTAATAGGTTTGAAACTAATTCAAGGTTTGTGGATGGGGTAAGGTATATAAGTATTAATTCACCCGATATTATTAGTGGGGGTATGGTTGGTAAGTTTAGGTTTAATGACTTGAAAAAACTCTTTGAAAATTCTTTGGGAAATATATATACAAATTATATCCCCAATAATGTTGCAGGTAATCAGCATATCGATTTTAACTTCACCATTTATAACAAAATTCTTGAGGTTTTCTTACCAGACATTCAAGTAGGTAAAAACACTTTTATAAAAGGAACAGTGGAGAGTGACGCAAAGGAATTTAGGCTATTGTTTAAATCGCCTGAAATTAAATTGGCAGAAAACTTGGTGCGCAATATTGAGCTTCAAGTAGATAATGAAAATCCTTTGTTCAATACCTATATTGAATTAGATAGCTTAAGTACAAAATATTATAGTATATCAGATTTTAGTTTGATTAATGCAACGGTTAACGATACTCTTTTTATGCGATCTGAGTTCAAAGGCGGTAAGCGAAACAATGATGTTTACAACTTAAGTTTCTACCATACCATAAACGAAAAAAACGAATCGGTAATAGGGTTTAAAAAGTCTGATGTAACCATAAAAGATAATAAATGGTATATTAATGAAGACAAGGATAGATACAATAAAATTTCTTTCAATAAAGCTTTAACAAGTTTTAATATCGATCAGTTCAAAATCAATCATAATACCGAAGAAATTAAGTTGTCTGGTTTTATAAAAGATTCAACACAAAAAGATATTAAGCTCAATTTCAAGAATGTTGACTTAGCTAAAATAACACCAGATATAGACAGTTTATCTTTAGCAGGTAATGTTAATGGGAAGTTGGATATAGTACAAAAAAAGGGGAGTTATTTTCCCAATTCTAATATAGTTATAGATAATTTAAAGGTTAACGATTTTCTATTAGGCTCTTTCGATGCCTATATTGATGGAAAAGAATCGTTGACTAATTACAATGTAGATATTACAATAAAAGATGATGTAATAAAATCCTTTAGTGCTAAAGGAGATATCGATGTAGATGGCAAACAATCTGATATTAATCTAAATCTTGAATTTAATAAGTTTAACTTGGCGCCTCTTAATCCGTTGCTGCAAGATGTTTTGTCCAATATTAGAGGGCTTGTATCTGGAACTGCAAATATAAAGGGCGACTTAAAAAAGCCAGATATAAACGGAGCATTAACACTTGATGATGGCGGCTTGGGTATTCCTTACCTTAATGTAGATTACGATTTTAATGATAACACGAAAGTTGGACTTAAGGATCAAAGCTTTACCTTCAAAGACTTAAAACTTACCGATACCAAATATAATTCGAAAGGCGATTTAAATGGTTCATTGAGTCATGAAAATCTTTCTGATTGGCGCTTGAATTTACAAATTTTAACACCACGATTGTTGGTTCTTGATACTAAAGAATCAGAAGATGCCTTATATTATGGTACTGGATTTATTGGAGGTTCTGCAAGTATATATGGGCCAGCTAACCTATTAAATATAAACGTTATTGGGGAAACTAAAGCAGGTACCGTTTTTAAAATCCCTATTCGTGACACCGAATCTTTTGGTGATAACACTTATATAAGATTTGTTACCAAAGAAGAAAAGGAAGCTAGAAAAAATGGGGGAGAAATAGTTTTTAACGATATTAAAGGGCTGGAACTTGATTTTGATCTGGACATCACCGAAGATGCAGAGGTGGAAATCATTATAGATAAAAATACAGGGCATTCCCTAAAAGGAAGTGGGGCAGGTGCTTTATTAGTAGAAATTAATACCAATGGAAAATTTAAGATGTGGGGAGATATATCTGTGTTTAAAGGAGTTTATAATTTTGCGTATGGAGGATTGGTACAAAAACAATTCATTGTACAACCAGGTGGAACAATTGCTTGGGAGGGAGAGCCTCTCGAAGCCGATATTAATATTGAAGCCATATACAGAACTCAAGCCAACCCATCACCTTTATTAGACAATCCTATAAATAGAAGCATTCCTGTTGAATTAAAAATTCATTTACAGGACAATTTAATGCAGCCTAACCCGGATTTTACCTTTAATTTCCCTAATGTTAATTCTACAGTAAAATCGGAATTACAATACCGATTAGAATCTAAAGATGACAGACAAAACCAAGCGTTATATTTACTGTCTACTGGTTCATTTTCAAGAGGGTTAAATGAACTTGACTTCTCAGGTACCATCGCAGAACGGCTTAATGGTATTATAAATGGTATATTTTCTAGTGGTGATGGTAAGTTTAATCTTGGCATAAATTACGAAGCAGGTCAAAATAGACCAGACTACCAAACTAATGATAGGGTTGGTGTTACTTTGCAAACACAAATAAGCGATCGTGTTTTAATAAATGGAAAAGTAGGGGTTCCCATAGGTGGCGCAAGCGCTACTGAAACTGTTGTTGCTGGAGATGTGGAAATAGATTTTTTACTCAATGAAGAAGGAACACTTACAGCAAAAGTTTTTAATAGGGAGAATAGTATTCAAAATTTTGGAGAAGCCATTGGATATACACAAGGTTTAGGTATTTCATATAATGTAGATTTTAACACCTTTAAAGAGTTGCTTCAAAACCTGTTTAAAACGAAAGTGAAGGATGAAGAAATTGAGGTTTCAGACAAAACTTCCGCTACTCAATATAATTCCCAACTTCCTGGATTTGTAAAGGTAAAATCTTCTGAAAAAGCAGAAAAATAGTTTGGCTGCTCCCTTAAGTTAGCTATGTCATTTGTAGATATTTAACTAAAACGTTATAGTTCTAATTAGCATTAAAATACTATAAATGCTATATAAATGTAATATTTGTTTATTAATTTTACGTTCCAAAATTTAAGATTAGGTTTAATGCCAAATAAAATAAACAAATTAGCTGTTCTAACTTCAGGAGGAGATTCTCCCGGAATGAATGCTGCTATACGTTCGGTGGTTAGAACTTGTGCTTATCATGATGTGGAATGTGTTGGAGTATATAGAGGCTATGAAGGGTTAATTGAAGGAGACTTCAAGCAAATGGACGCCAGAAGCGTAAGGGGAATCATAAACAAGGGAGGCACCATTTTAAAGTCTGCTAGATCAGAAGAGTTTAGGACGAAAGAAGGACGTCAAAAGGCCTATCAAAAATTAGTTGATAATAATATTGATGGCTTGGTGGTTATTGGTGGTGACGGATCGTTTACTGGAGCCCTAATTTTTAATAATGAGTTTGGGTTTCCAGTCATGGGTATTCCCGGAACCATTGACAATGATATTTTCGGTACGTCACATACCTTAGGCTTCGATACTGCACTTAACACGGTAGTGGATGCCATTGATAAAATACGTGATACGGCAAGTTCACATAATCGTTTATTCTTTATTGAGGTAATGGGGCGTGATGTTGGTCATATTGCGCTAAATACAGGTATTGCTGGTGGGGCTGAAGAAATATTGATACCTGAAGAAGATTTAGGGTTAGATAGATTAGTAGATTCCTTAAACAGAAGCAGGACTTCTGGCAAAACATCAAGCATTGTAATTGTTGCTGAAGGGGATAAAATAGGAAAAAATATTTTTGAGCTTAAAGAATATGTTGATGAAAATATGGAAGGCTATGATGTGCGTGTTTCTGTATTGGGCCACATGCAACGTGGTGGCTCACCTTCTTGTTTTGATCGTGTATTAGCAAGCAGAATGGGTGTTAAGGCTGTAGAGACCTTATTAGAAGGTAAAACCAACTATATGGTAGGTCTTATAGCAAATAAAATGGAATTAACGCCTTTGGATAAAGCCATAAAAGGAAAAACAAAAATAAATTTAGAATTATTACGTGTCTCAGATATTATGAGCATTTAAAATTAATACTTAATAACATGTCAAAATTAAAAATTGGAATTAACGGGTTTGGTAGAATTGGTAGGATTGCATTTCGAGTTGCAGCTTCTAGACCAGATATTGAAGTGGTAGGAATTAACGATTTGTTGGACGTAGAACATTTAGCTTATTTACTAAAATATGATTCTGTTCATGGCAGATTTAATGGCACTGTAGATATAAATAACGGGAACTTGGTTGTTAACGGAAATGAAATAAGAATTACAGCAGAACGTAATCCTGAAGATTTAAAATGGGATGCCGTTGGTGCGGAGGTTGTTTTAGATTGTACAGGTATTTTCACCACGCTTGATAAGGCTCAGGCTCACATAAACGCTGGAGCTAAAAAAGTAGCTATATCAGCGCCTTCTGCAGACGCACCAATGTTTGTTATGGGGGTTAACCATGATAAAATTACTGCAGAACACACTATCGTTTCTAACGCATCTTGTACTACCAATTGTTTAGCACCATTAGCTAAAGTAATCAACGACAATTTTGGAATTGTTGAAGGGTTAATGACAACAGTGCACGCTACAACTGCAACACAAATGACTGTTGATGGCCCTTCTAGAAAAGACTGGAGAGGTGGTAGAAGTGCCTTGGCTAACATTATTCCTTCATCTACAGGAGCAGCGAAAGCCGTTGGAAAAGTAATTCCTGAACTTAATGGGAAACTTACAGGTATGGCATTTAGAGTACCTACACCGGATGTATCAGTTGTGGATTTAACTGTAAGAACTGAAAAAGCGGCGACTTGGGATGATGTTAAAACTGCATTAAAAAATGCATCTGAAAATGAGTTAAATGGTGTTTTAGGTTATACTGAAGAAGCTGTTGTATCTCAAGATTTTGTTTCAGAACCATTAACAAGTGTATTTGATGCTGGAGCTAGTATTGCATTGAATGATAATTTCTTTAAATTAGTGTCGTGGTACGATAATGAGTTTGGGTACTCAACAAAATTAGTTGATTTAGCTAAACACATTGCCTCAATTTAGTTTGTAAAATAATATAATGATAACTCCACAGAGTTATTGTGTATAGTACACAGTATCCTGTGGAGTTTTTTTTAACTCTAAACTTATGATTTTAATTGTCGACAGTGGTTCTACTAAGTCCGATTGGATTGCAGTAGATAGAGAAGGTAACAAATTACTTGAAAAAATTCGTACTAAGGGTCTAAATCCTGCTATTTTACCAGAAAAGAAACTTAAAAAAATAATTAAAAGTAATGATGATTTAAAGAGTAACCGGGATAAAGTCACCCATGTGTTTTTTTATGGAGCTGGGTGTGGCACTGAAAAACCCACCCAACAATTAAAGGAGGTTTTACAAGACTTCTTTAAAAACGCACAAGTAGAGGTAAATGAAGACACCATGGCAGCTGTTTATGCCTGTATAAATAACCCGACCGAAGCAGCTGTGGTTTGCATTTTGGGTACCGGATCAAATTGTAGTTTTTATGACGGAGAAAAACTCCATCAAGATGTATTGTCCCTTGGATATACACTTATGGATGATGCTTCTGGAAATTACTACGGAAAACAGTTAATAAGGGATTACTACTTTAATAATATGCCTGAAAATGTTAAGTTAGCCTTTGGAAGTAAGTACAATATGGATGCAGATTATATAAAGTACAATTTATACAAACAACCCAACCCCAATGCTTATTTGGCTAATTTTGCTGAGTTTATGTTTTTGCATAAAGATTCAGACTACACCATCAATTTAATAAAAGAAGGGGTTAGGCTATTTGCAAAAAATATGATTTTTCAGTATAAAGAACATTTAAAAACCGTTCCTGTCCACTTTGCGGGATCAATAGCCTTTTTTGCTCAAAAAGAAATAAAAGAAGTTGCTGAAGAAATGGGATTTAAGGTTGGAAATTTCGTGAGAAGGCCAATAGATGGTCTAATTCCTTTTCACACCAAAGACATGTAAGAACTTTGTTCTTTTATAATCAAATTAGGCTTAACAAGACGTTTAGCCTTTTTTTATGTTCATTCACTTCATTTCTTGTTCTATTCACATCATTTTATGGGTTTTCATAGGGTGTCGGCTTTTTTCTTAAAAGAAAGTTAATTAACAAAAGCTCCTTCTTCTTTAACAAAACAATAACATCTGCAAGGAGCATTTCTATCTACTTTTAGATAAATCAAACAGCAAACAATCATGAAGACTAACAAAATAACCAAGCTATTTTTATGTATAGTACTTACTTTAAATTTCAATGTATTTGCCCAATTAAACTTTCCTAGAAGCAGTCAGCAAGCCAAAGTTTCACAACGCATAGGTATTACCGATGTCACAATTTCTTATTCCAGACCAAGTGTAAAAGGTCGCCAAATATGGGGGCAATTGGTGCCCTATGGCATGAACAACCTTGGGTTTGGTACTGCTAAGGAATCGCCATGGAGAGCAGGCGCAGACGAGAACACGGTTATTAAATTTTCAGATGATGTAACTATTGAAGGACAGGCTTTAAAAGCTGGTAAATACGGATTTCACATTATAGTGAAACAAGATGATACGGCCACGCTTATTTTTTCCAACAATCATACCTCTTGGGGCAGTTATTTTTACAACCCTAAAGAAGATGCCCTACGGGTGGACATTAAAACAGAATCTGTATCCCATACTGAACTTTTAACCTATAATTTCGACATCGTTGAGCCTCATGCGGCAACAGCTGTTTTGAAGTGGGAAGAAAAGGCATTTCCTTTTAAAATTGAGGTTGATGTGCCAACTGTAGTCTTAAATGATGTTCGAGCCAGGTTCAACGGACAAGATGGCTTCCAAAGGCAAAACTGGGAACGTGCGGCTAATTATGCCTTAAATAATAATGGTGATTTAAATGAGGCTTTAGGCTGGATAGATAATGCTATTTCAGGCAACTTTTTTAGTCAGAAAACATTTAATAACCTCGCCATTAAAGGACAAATCCTTAATAAAATGGGGAAAACAGAGCAGTATGCGACATTAATGGATGAAGCTGCGGGAACGGCCAATAAAAACCAGTTAAATGCTTTGGGTTATCAAATGTTAAATACCAAAGATTACGACCGGGCGTTAAAATATTTTAAGCAAAATGTCGCCAACAACCCTACAGATGCTAATTCTTATGATAGCTTAGGTGAGTGCTATAAAACCATGGGTGATAAAAAGAATGCTATTAAAAACTTAAAGAAGGCTTTGGCACTTAATCCGCCAGCAAACGTAAAAGCAAATTCAGAAAAACTACTGGCCGAGTTAGACGCCATATAAACTGTCATCAATCAAATTACAGCAGTTTTATTTTGACCTGCAAGATTTTTAAACCTTGCAGGTCTGTTTTTTAGCTTAGCTGATATAGTTCCAGATATTTTTGTACTTGCCGATCGATTTGTAGGTATTTAATATGACCTTATTTTCAGGGCTGACCAGGGAAGGATCTGCATGAAGAATTTTTTTGGCGTAGTAACGTGCGGCATTCAAAATGTCTTTGTCTTTAACAATGTCGGCTATCCTTAGGTTTAAAACCCCACTCTGCTGGGTTCCCATAAGGTCACCAGGGCCACGTAGCTTTAGGTCCACTTCTGCAATTTCAAAGCCGTCATTGGTTTTCACCATGGTTTCCAAACGCACTTTACTATCATTACTCAACTTATGGCCAGTCATTAGGATACAATAGCTTTGCTCAGCACCACGCCCAACACGGCCTCGCAATTGATGCAATTGGGACAGACCAAAACGTTCGGCACTTTCAATAATCATTACCGAAGCATTGGGCACATTAACGCCAACTTCAATCACAGTTGTTGATATCATAATTTGAGTTTCGCCTTTTATGAACCGCTGCATTTCATAATCCTTATCGGAAGCTTTCATTTTACCGTGAACAATGGATATTTGATAATCTGGCAAGGGAAAGTCCCTTACAATACTTTCGTAACCATCCATTAGATCTTTATAATCCAAAGCTTCACTTTCCTGGATTAATGGATATACAATATACACTTGTCGACCTTTAGCTATTTCGTCTTTTATAAAACGGAATACATTAAGTCGGTTTTTATCATAGCGATGTACTGTTTTAACAGGTTTTCGTCCTGGGGGTAACTCATCAATTATCGAGATGTCCAAATCGCCGTAAACAGACATGGCTAAAGTACGTGGTATAGGGGTAGCCGACATTACTAAAACATGGGGAGGTATGGCAGCCCCTCCGGTCTCTCCAGTGGATTGAGGATGGCTTTTAGGTCCTTTCTTCCAAAGTTTGCTCCTTTGGGCAACACCAAAACGGTGTTGTTCGTCTATCACGGCAAGCCCCAAATTTTTAAATTTCACCTTGTCTTCAAGCAATGCATGGGTACCGACCAATAGGTTTAAATAACCATTTTCCAATGATTCAAAAATCACCTTTCGTTCTGAAGTGTTTGTTGAACCAGTTAATATTTTAATATTGATGTTCAATAACTTACAGTATTCCAGTAAACTGTTATAGTGTTGAACTGACAAAATTTCAGTTGGCGCCATTAAACAGGATTGATAACCATTATCAAGTGCAATTAACATTGACATAAACGCCACCATAGTCTTTCCAGAACCTACATCCCCTTGTAATAAGCGGTTCATATGTGCATGGCTACCTAAATCGGAACGAATTTCCTTCAATACACGTTTTTGTGCATTGGTCAGCTCGAAAGTTAAATGCTCAGCATAAAACCGATTAAAATAATCGCCTACTTGATCAAAAGGCAGGCCTTTAATTTTAGATTTATGCATTAAATTTTTTAAAATCAATTGCAGCTGTATATAAAAAAATTCTTCAAACTTTAATCGGTGTTGTGCTTTTGCCAAAAGCTCCTGACTTTTTGGAAAGTGTATATTGAATAAAGCCTCACTCTTACTTATAAGTTTTAATTCATGCAATATGATATCAGGCAAGGTTTCAACAAAACGCCCTTTGGTTTCTAAAAAAAGCTCCTGCATGATTTTATTGGTTACCTTATTGGTTATCCCTTTGTTGGTTAATTTTTCAGTTGAAGGGTAAATGGGCTGCATAGCAGAACGCAACTTTTTTTCATGCTCTTCCAATGGTTCCAACTCAGGGTGCGCCATATTAAACCGACCATTAAACCAGTTGATCTTTCCAAATGCTACATACAATTTATTGGTTTTTAGACTCTCTCGAATCCATTTGTGACCTCTAAACCATACCAATTCCATAATACCTGTATCGTCCTGAAACATTGCCACTAATCGTTTGCCTCTTGTTTGGGCAACTTCCTTAAATCCAATGATTTTTCCAATTACTTGAAGTTCTGACGTATTGTGTTGCAGCTGATTGATATTGTAATACTGGGTACGGTCTAAATAGCGATTGGGAAACAAGTTGATTAAATCTTGATACGTGTGAATACCCAGCTCCTTTCGTAACAAATCACCCCGATTGGGGCCTACGCCTTTTAAATAATCTATAGGAGTTTGAAGATTAATAGTATTCATAAATACTAAAATAATTCTTTTGAACCTATTAACAAGTAGCATTTTGAACTAAAGTTTGTTATATTCGAGGTATGAAGTTATTGCTCCAATGGTTTTGTTACTTTTTTACTGTGGTTTGTTTTGCCCAACAAACCGAATACGTTGATTTTAAAACAGCTAAAGCAGATATTGGTTTTGATGTCTCCCAAAACAAGGTTTACGGGGAGGTTTCTTATGTATTTAATATTTTAAATGACATAGACTCAATTTATTTGGACGCAGTTGATATGCGCATAATGCGAGTAAGAATGCTTTCTAAAAATAATAAATCAGACTTTATAGGGCGAGGAGAAGTAGTGAACGATTATGATGGTAAAAAGGTCTGGTTAATGCATGAATTTAAAAAGGGGCAAGCCTATAAATTGAATTTCTTCTTTTTTAAAAACAATCCAAAAAAAGCCCTATATTTTATCGATTGGGAACATGAAGGTCGCTTCGAGAACCTCAGCAACCAAAATAGACAAATATGGACCCAAGGTCAGGGAAAATACACCAGTAATTGGTTGCCCAGTATAGATGACATGAATGATAAAATTGAGTTTGATTTGTCAATTACATTCGATTCTGATTACGAAGTCATAGCAAACGGCAAACTAACAAATAAACAAATCAACGAATCAACAATTACATGGCATTACGATATGCTTAAGCCTATGTCTAGTTACCTAGTCGCTTTGGTCATTGGTAAATACGATAAAAAGGTAGCGTATTCTAAAAGTGGTATTCCACTTGAAATGTATTTTTACCCTGAGGACTCAAATAAAGTTGAACCAACTTACCGCTACACCAAGCGTATGTTTGATTTTTTAGAGGAAGAGATCGGCGTGCTGTACCCCTGGCAAAACTACAAGCAAGTACCGGTGAAGGATTTTTTATATGCAGGGATGGAAAACACAGGTACTACTATTTTCTCCGACAGCTTTGTAATCGACTCCATTGCGTTTGTGGATAAAAACTATGTCAATGTAAACGCCCATGAATTGGCGCATCAATGGTTTGGTGATTTGATTACTGAAACCTCAGGAACACACCATTGGTTGCAAGAAGGTTTTGCGACCTATTATGCCTTACTAGCAGAACGTGATATCTTTGGAGAAGATTATTATTACTGGCGTTTATACGAATATGCCCAAGAATTACTGGAGCAGGACAAGGCAGGACAAAGCACCTCCTTGTTAGATCCAAAATCTAGTAGCACCACATTTTATAAAAAAGGCGCTTGGGTATTACATTTGTTACGTGAAAAAGTGGGCGACGAGGCCTTTAGAAAAGCAGTAAAAAATTATTTGCAAAAGCATCAGTTTAAAAACGTAGAAACCAATGATTTTATTTCTGAAGTTGAAAAGACTAGTGGAGAGAATTTAGACAAATTTGCTCAAGAAACTTTAGTTGATACGGAATCTTTTCGCCTTATATTAATGAAGCGTACTTTAGGGATATTAACAATGCAAAAGATCAATAGTATTTCGTCGGCGTGCAAAACCCATTATGAATCTTTGAAAGCAAATTCAAACTGGGAATCAATTTCAAAAGGAATCAATGACTTTTCAAGAATTAAAGTTTTTCAAGAATTATGGAATGATTCAACAATTAACAAAACTATTTTAGCAAAGTCTATCTTAAATACAAATGATTTAAAGGTGCGTCAGGCTATAGCGCAAACATTAGTCGAAATTCCATTGGATTTAAAAATAGATTATGAATCGCTTTTAAACGACAAGTCCTATATTACAATAGAAGCGGCTCTGTACAATTTATGGCGTAATTTTCCGGAAGACAGAACCAAATATCTTATTCAAACCGAAGACATTATTGGGTTTAACAATAAAAACATAAGAGTACTATGGCTTACCTTGACTTTAGTAACACCAGATTTTGAACCCGAAAATAAGCAAATGTACTTTGAGGAATTAAGAGGGTATACCGATGCAAAATATCATTTTGAAGTCAGACAAAACGCTTTTCAATATCTTAGTTCCATTAAGGCCTGTGATGCGGTTTGTAAAGAAAACTTAGAACAAGCAGCAAAGTATCATGTGTGGCAGTTTTCAAAGTTTGCCAAACAATTATTAAAGGAGATAGATTAAATGAAAGCACTAGTAATATCAGGAGGTGGTAGTAAAGGAGCGTATGCTGGGGGAGTAGCACAGTATCTTATTCAAGAGATGGGTTATGACTATGATATTTTCTTAGGCACATCTACAGGAAGCTTATTGGTGCCCCATTTGGCAGCGGGTAAAATTGAAAAGCTTTACCAGATTTATACTAACGTCCAACAGCATGATATTTTTAGCGTCAACCCATTCGTATTACGTAAAAAAGGTAGAAGGGAGTTTGTTTCCATTGATTTTATAAATACGCTTTGGCAATTTATTAAAATGAAGCGGACTTTTGGAGAAAGCAGAGCTCTAAGACGTCATATTAAAAAACATTTTACTGAAGAAGAATATCATTTCATTAGGGAGGCAAAAGATGATGTGGTTGTAACGGTCTCCAATTTGTCTAAAAATAGAGTAGAGTATAAGTCCATTAAGGATTATAGTTATCAAGAATTTTGCGATTGGATATGGATATCCTGTAACTACATTCCGTTTATGTCGTTAGTTAAGAAAAACGGATTTGAATATGCCGATGGGGGTTTGGGCTGTGTCGTGCCCATACGTGAGGCTATTTTACGTGGCGCTACCGAAGTTGATGCTATTGTGTTAGAGTCTGAATCTATGGAATACAACAAAATACTAGGAAAAAACCCGTTTTCACTGTTAATTAATCTTTTCGGGCATTTATCCGATCAAATAGAGCGTAATGACATTACTATTGGAAAATTAGCGGCAAAAACAAAAGATGTTCAACTAAACCTGTATTACACCCCATCCAAGCTTACGGAAAACTCTTTGATATTCAACAAAAAACTAATGACATCTTGGTGGCAACAGGGCTTTGATTATGCTAAGGAAAAGCTATCCCAAGCCAAGTACAACGAATTGAGAAATGATTAAAATATCTCGCTAACTTCTTCCTTGATAAAGGATAAAGCAGCATCGCTTGGCGCTCTACGTTCCATCATTTCAGTTAAGATAACCTCACGCAGTTTTTCGGCTGTATCAGATTTCTTTAATAAACTGGCTTTTCTAATGAGTTGGATGGTAGCGTTTTTAGCAGCCGAAATAATGTTCCAACATTTTTCACTAATGTATATTTGTTGTGATAAATTATGTTCCAATTCATTTTCAATGGTTTGTATAAGTAAAGATTCATATTCTTCTCTATTTGAAGATATTGGTGGAATTCTAATAAGTAATTTGTTTGGAGAAATACGTTCTAAATATAAAGCCATCCGTTCATAAGCTTGAAGACGCAAAGGAAGCGCAGAAACTTCCAAATCCTTTTTTAGTAAAAACCGCCTTCGTCCATCTTCATTTTTGGTATGTTCCTTAAAAAAGTAATATGCCAAAAGTCCAACTACAAGAGATGGAATCATATACATAAATAAGTCAATTAATCTCTGAGAATAATCCATAGGATTTAATTTGATGTGATTTAACCTCCCAAATATACACAATCTTTTAGGCTTTACATACCTGAAAGGGTACCGATGATTTCTATCAGGTGTAAGCTCGACTTGATTTCAAGTAAAGATTATGGACATCCACATTTATTTAATATTTGATAGAATAAATAGCACACAAAAAAATCATTGTAAATAATCAAAAGTTATTTGTGTAAATGCCTTTACACCTAGAAGCAATCCTTTTTCATCAATATAAAAATCTGGGGTATGATGTGGAAATACTTGGGTATTGCCTTTGGTCATTCCTCCCAAATAAAAGTAAAAACCTGGAACCAGTTCTTGAAAATAAGAAAAGTCTTCCCCAATTGTTTCCGCTTTTATTTGCCTCACATTGTTTTCGCCAGCTGCCTTTTTTAATGAGGGCAACATTTGTTCAACCAATTCATGATTATTATAGGTGATAGCCGTTTCATTACTGAACGAAATTGTCGCTGAGCCACCATAAGCTTTGGCAATAGTTTCTGTTATTTCTGTCATTCGTTTAATAATCAGTGTTTTCATATCAGGATCCAAAGTCCTTATAGTTCCAATCATTTCAGCGGATTCCGGGATAATGTTAAAACGTACACCACTAGTAATTTTTCCAACACTAATTACGGCTGCTTCATTAATAAGTTCACTTTCACGACTTATAATCGTTTGCAACCCATCTATTATTTTTGCCGATATAAGTATAGGGTCTACACCATTCCAAGGTTCTGAACCGTGGGTTTGTTTCCCTTTAACGTTAATAACAAAACGTTCTACCGCTGCCATAGCACCACCCGGCTTATAGTGGATTTCTCCAACATTAACACCAGACCGTATATGTAAACCAAAAATGGCATCTACCATTGGATTTTCCAATACACCTTCTTTTATCATCATTTTAGCCCCTCCATCCTCACCAGGGGGTGGTGTTTCCTCTGCAGGTTGAAAAATAAACTTAACCGTTCCTTTAATCTTGTCTTTGAGTTGTGAAAGAATCTCTGCAGCCCCCATCAAAATGGCCGTATGCGCATCATGTCCGCAAGCATGCATCACTCCAGTTTCAGTACCCAAAAAAGTAGTCCTTACATCCGATCTAAACTGTAAGTCATTACGTTCTGTGACAGGCAATGCATCAATATCTGCACGAAGGGCAATGACCTTGCCCGGTCGAATACCTTTTAAAATGCCTACTACTCCTGTGTGTGCAACTCCTGTTTTTACTTCCAAACCCAAACGCTTTAAGTGATCAGCGATAACTTCGGCAGTTTTAAACTCTCTATTTGATAGTTCTGGATTTTGGTGGAAATGACGCCGCCATTCAATAACTTTAGGTTCTATATCCTTAAATTGTTGTTCTAAAGCAGTTTGACCAAAAACAAATGAAACTATAAAGCAGGTAAGAAAAAGAAATGTATATTTCATATAGTAAGATGTTTTGATCTTAAAGATATTAAAATTAAGTATAGAAGATTGTTTATAATTATTAATAAAATGACTTACTTAAAAGTATAACAATGGTTATTTTCACCATTTAAAATGAAGTGAATTGGAAAAGTATTTATGTCAGTTAAATGAAGCGCAGCTGGCCCCAACATTGCAAATTGAAGGGCCTATGATAGTTATTGCTGGTGCTGGCTCTGGCAAAACAAGGGTACTTACCTATCGCATAGCTTATTTAATGGATAAGGGGATTGATGCCTTCAATATTTTGGCATTAACTTTCACCAATAAGGCGGCTCGTGAAATGAAGGAACGTATTGCTAATATAGTTGGTAGTAGTGAAGCCAAAAATTTATGGATGGGGACCTTTCATTCTGTCTTTGCCAAAATATTACGTATAGAAGCTGATAAACTTGGTTATCCGAGCAATTTCACTATCTATGATACCCAAGATTCTGACCGATTGATAGCTTCAATTATCAAGGAAATGAATCTTGATAAAGATATTTATAAGTATAAACAGATACGTTCTAGAATTTCATCTTATAAAAATAGCTTGATTACTGTACGTGCCTATTTTCAAAACCCAGAGCTTATAGAAGCCGATGCTATGGCCCGTCGTCCCAGAGTGGGAGATATTTATAAGGAGTATGTAAATCGTTGTTTTAAATCAGGAGCGATGGATTTTGATGATTTACTGTTGAAAACCAATGAATTATTAACTCGTTTCCCTGAAGTCTTGGCAAAATATCAAAATCGTTTTAAATATATTTTGGTTGATGAGTACCAAGATACAAACCATTCACAGTACTTGATTGTTAGAGCTCTTTCTGATAAGTTTCAAAATATATGTGTAGTAGGGGATGATGCACAGAGTATTTATGCTTTCCGTGGAGCGAATATTAATAACATACTCAATTTTCAAAAGGACTATGATGATGTGAGTGTTTACCGATTAGAACAAAATTACCGTTCCACTAAAAATATTGTCAATGCTGCTAATTCTGTCATAGACAAAAATCAAACCAAATTGGATAAAGTGGTTTGGACTGCTAATGAAGAAGGTCACAAAATTAAAGTCAACTGCTCGATAACTGATAGTGATGAAGGACGTTATGTAGCCAGTACTATTTTTGAAAATAAGATGCAACATCAATTAAAAAACAGTGATTTTGCAGTACTTTATCGTACCAATGCCCAATCCCGTGCAATTGAAGATGCACTGCGAAAGCGTGATATTAAATACAGAATTTATGGTGGGCTATCCTTTTATCAGCGTAAGGAAATTAAGGATGTCTTGTCGTATTTGAGATTAATCATAAACCCTGCTGATGAAGAAGCCTTAAAACGCGTGATAAACTTTCCTCCACGTGGGATTGGACAGACTACGGTTGACAAACTAATTGTAGTTGCCAATGCTTATGATAGACCTATATTTGATGTTATGAAGCGTATTGACACTATTGATGTAAAAATTAATAGTGGAACTAAGACTAAATTACAGGATTTTGTCACACTTATTGAAAGCTACCAAGTGATGAACCAAACAGCCGATGTTTTTGAATTAGCAGAACATGTTACAAGAACCAGCGGATTAATAAGGGAATTCAATAAGGATGGATCACCCGAAGGTGTTACCAGAATGGAAAATATTGAAGAGTTACTTAATGGGATGAAAGATTTTGTTGAGGGTCAAAAAGAACTGGTGGATTCCACAGGTTCGTTGGCTGAGTTTTTAGAAGAAGTTGCACTCGCTACAGATTTAGATAATGATAAAGATGACTCTGATAGTGTGGCATTAATGACTATACATTTGGCTAAGGGACTGGAATTTCCTTATGTTTATATAGTTGGTCTGGAGGAGGATTTATTCCCTAGTGCTATGAGTATGAACACCCGTAGTGAATTGGAGGAGGAACGAAGGCTATTTTATGTAGCCCTCACACGCGCAGAAAAACAAGCCTATCTTACCTATGCTATGTCTAGGTATCGCTGGGGAAAACTTGTTGATGCAGAACCTAGCCGTTTCATTGAAGAAATTGACGATGCCTATTTGGATATTGTTACCCCTATTGAAGAACGTCGTTTTAACCCTATGCTTAGTGCCGATATTTTTGGTGATGATATTCCCGAGCGAATTACTGGTAAAACTGGATCTAATGTTTTAAGGTTTAAGCCAGCAAAGCAACTGGATTTTAAAAAGAAAAGTGCCCCAAAAAAGCAACCAGAAAAATTTAGAAGTAATGTTCCAAAAAAATTAAAGCCAATATCTAAAGCTTCCATAACTTCCCAAGAGGAAAACCCTAGTAATTTATTTGATAACGGTTTGGTTGTTGGAAATATGGTAGAGCATATTCGTTTTGGTAACGGTGAGGTATTAAAAATAGAAGGCAGGGGAGCCGACACCAAAGCTGAAATTAAATTTACTCAGGGCGGTGTTAAAAAGCTATTGCTACGTTTTGCAAAATTGAAGGTTATTGGATAATAATTAAGACGTATGAAGTTTTTTGTGATTATAGTTTACAGATAATTGGCTTTACAAAAAATTGTTAAAAACCACATTTCAAAATAAAAAATAATATTTAAAATTAGTATTTACTTTGCATTAGGGAAACCTGTTAAATTATTATGGCAGCATTTTATAGAATTTATGAAGAAAACCCTAACCCTAGAGAAATTTCCAAGGTGGTTAATATCCTTAAATCTGGAGGGTTAATTATATATCCAACAGATACGGTTTATGGTTTAGGCTGCGATATTACCAATTTTAAGGCCTTGGAACGTATTGCAAGAATTAAGGGTATTAAGCTGGAAAAAGCTAATTTTTCGTTTGTTTGCCAGGACTTAAGTAATCTAAGTGACTATGTCAAGCAAATAGATTCCGTAACATTTAAAATTTTAAAACGAGCCTTACCAGGACCTTATACCTTTATTCTTCCTGGTGCCAGAACATTACCCAATCCATTTAAAAAGAAAAAAACAGTTGGTATACGCATACCCAATAATGCCATTGCGTTAGAAATTGTTAAACAATTGGGAAACCCTATTGTATCGACTTCGATTAGGGATGAAGATGAAGTTTTGGAATATACAACCGATCCAGAACTTATTCTAGAAAAATGGGGAAGCCTGGTAGATTGTGTTATAGATGGCGGTTATGGGGGAAATGAAGCATCTACTATTATAGACCTGTCTGAAAATGATCCTATAATAGTTAGGGAAGGCAAAGGTAGTTTAGAAATCTTTTAAACAAAAAAACCCAACGTATACGTTGGGTTTTTATTGAAATAGTTTACTAGGTCATTAGTTTCCTCCTGCAGCTAAATTCTTCATTTCTTTTTCAATCATGTCGTAGAACTGATCAATTTTTGGAAGAATAACTATACGTGTACGTCTGTTAGTCGCCCTGTTCTCAGCGGTATCATTATCTACTAGAGGCACATAGTAGCTACGTCCAGCAGCAATTAACTGACTTGATTTAACGCCTAATTCCTCTAACACTCGAATAATAGAAGTAGAACGCTTAACACTTAAGTCCCAGTTATCCAATAAAGGTTCTTTTCTATAAGGCACATTATCAGTATGCCCTTCAACCATACACTCAAAGTCAGGCTTACTGTTAACCACTTTTGCGACTTTAGCAAGTACATCTTTTGCTTGTGATGTTACGTTGTAGCTACCACTTTTAAATAATAATTTGTCAGCAATAGAAATAAACACAACACCTTTCTCTACATTTACCTCAATATCTGGGTCGTTAATACCCACTTCGCGTTTTAGACTAGTAACCAAAGCTAAGGTAACACTGTCCTTTTTAGTAATAGCATCTTGTAAGCGGGAAATTTTCAGGTCTTTTTCTTTAATGCTCTCTAAAGTTTTTTCTATGTTACTAGCACTTTTAGCCGATAAAACTTGTAAGTTTTCAGCACTTTTTCTCAAGTCGGATACTTGTTCTTCTAAAGCAGTTGCTCTTGCTGTAGCTGCTGCTCTATCTTCTAAACAAGCATTTAATTTAACAGTTGCTGAATTAAGTAAATCTTGTGTTTCTTTTTGTTTTTCTTGAAGCGCCATGAATTCTTTTTTAGAAACACATGAACTCAAAAAAATCATTGATAATAAGCTAAGTAATACAATTTTTTTCATAATTGTTTTTCGGATTAATTTTTAAAATTAGAATTACACAAAAGTATGTAAAAATGAGCTGTTTTCAGCACTTTAACATAACTTTTGTTAAGTTTTTAAAAAGTTTCGTAATGTTTTTTATTATTTACGTAATAATTAATCACAATAGATTTTTTTTTGTAATAATTTCTTTTATTTTTTTGAGATTTTCGTTGTTCAATTAGAATTAAAAACCTTCTGTAAAATGAAAAATGAGCCCTTATTACAGAAAATGTGTGTTTGAATTTTAATTCTAAAAGAAACTTTATTCCAGCCATACCATCCAATATCAACCTTGGAATGAGTAGCAACAAAATATGACCTTTGGCATTCTTGACTAGCGTAAATAGGCTGTTTCTAAAATTAAGAAACGTTTTTATGGGGTTTTGATCATTTAAAGTTGCACCCCCTACATGATAGACTTCAGATTCACCACAATACATAACTTCGTAACCGGAATTATATGCTCGCCAGCACAAATCAATTTCTTCCATGTGGGCAAAAAACGATTCATCAAAACCATTGAGCGCTTTAAAAACAGAACTTCTAATAAAAAAACAAGCTCCAGAAGCCCAAAATATGGTCATAATATCATTGTATTGTCCATTGTCTTTTTCAATGGTATTAAAAATACGGCCACGGCAATAGGGATAGCCATATTTATCAATAAATCCCCCTGCAGCCCCAGCATACTCAAAATAATCTCTATTATTATAATCTAGAAGTTTTGGTTGAATGATGGCCGTATTATGTTCTGTATCAAAAATGTCAATAACTGGTTGCAACCAGCCTTTAGACACCTCAACATCACTATTTAATAGACAAAACACATCAGCATCAACGTGTTTCAAAGCACCATTGTAACCTTTGGCGTAGCCGTCATTTATTTTATTCTGGATAATATTAATAGTTGGGAAATAAGTTTTGGTAAATTCTACAGAATCATCGGTTGAAGCGTTATCTGCAACATAAATATCACAACCTTTGGAATACTCAATAACAGATGGCAAAAACTTTTTTAATAGCTCTTTTCCGTTCCAATTCAATATAACAATAGCAACCTTCATAACTTATAATCTGGTAAATCTTTTAAAAACAGAAAGCATTTTTCCTTAAAATCCATTACACAATAATAATGATTAATACCATTGGTAACCATTAGATAAGAGGCGTTTAAGACTAAGTTGTATTGAGCAATTTGGTCAAATGTGCTTTGGCTTATACTTACGTTAGGTGCTTTACATTCCACAATTAATCGAATGCTTCCATTTGGATTATAAACTACAATATCATATCGTTTTTTTAAATCATTAACTTTCAATTCTTTTTCTACATTCACTAAAGATTTTGGGTATTTTTTTTCCTTGACTAGAAATTGAACACAATGTTGCCTAACCCATTCTTCAGGTTGTAACACCACAAATTTTTTGCGAATAGTATCAAATATAGAAATTTTATTTTCGCTATTTTTGAATCGGAATGAGTACTTTGGAAAGTTAAGCGCTTGCAATGTTTGTGTTTTTAGTTTTCAAAGTTAAGTTTCGAAATCATAAAATCCCAATTTATAAATCCCAAATTCCAAAAGATGTACTTTGGAATTTAATTTTTGAAATTTTATTACGATTTGGATGAAGTAAAACAACTGGTACAGGATATTAAAAACGGTAATTTAAAACCCATTTATTTTTTAATGGGTGAAGAACCCTATTATATTGATAAGATTTCTGATTTTATTGAAGAGACTGTTTTAAGTGAAGAAGAAAGGGGGTTTAACCAAGTTGTACTTTACGGACGGGATATAACAGTTGAAGATATTGTAAGTAATGCTAAACGATACCCCATGATGGCAGAGTATCAAGTAGTTATTGTAAAGGAAGCCCAAGATTTGTCACGTACTATTGAAAAACTGACGCCTTATGCTGAAAATCCGCAGCGATCAACCATACTGGTCATAAATTATAAATATAAAAAAATTGATAAACGTAAGGCACTTTATAAGGGTATAAATAAAGTAGGTGTTGTTTATGAAAGTAAAAAACTTTACGAAAATCAGGTAGCTGATTGGATAAGACGTGTATTATCGCCTAAGGATTATACCATTACACCAAAAGCTTCCCAAATGCTTGTTGAATTTTTGGGGACCGATCTCAGTAAAATTAGTAATGAACTGCAAAAACTTCAAATCATTCTACCTACGGGAAGTCAGATTACACCAGAATTGATTGAAGAGAATATAGGTATTAGCAAAGACTTCAACAATTTTGAGTTACGCAAGGCCATAGGTGAACGCAATGTTGTTAAAGCACATCAAATTGTGAATTATTTCTCTGAAAACCCCAAGGATAATCCCATGGTCATGACAATATCACTACTTTTTAATTTTTTTTCCCAATTGTTGCATTTTCATGGATTAAATGATAAATCTCCACGAAGTGTTGCTTCAGCATTAAAGATAAACCCCTATTTTGTTAACGAATACATAAATGCCGCAAGAAACTACCCAATGAAAAAAGTAAGTGCTATAGTAGCCACTTTAAGGGAATTTGATGTAAAAAGTAAAGGAGTAGGGGCCAATGCCATTTCCCAAGGCGATTTACTTAAGGAACTGCTAGTTAAAATTTTGTAACCCAGTTAGACTTTTACATATAAACCAGAAATGTTAACATTAACATTGTAAAAAGGGTTAGGATAATTAATAATGGGGTGACAAACTTTAACCATTTATCAAAACCTACTTTTACAATAGCCAGTGAAGCGAGTATCAGTCCTGTTGGGTTAATGAAGGCAAACAATCCCATGCCATATTGATAGGTGTTTACCACCAGTTCTCGGTCTAAGCCAACACCATCGGCAAGAGGCGCCATTATAGGCATGGTCAATACGGCCATTCCAGATGAAGACGGTATGAAAAAGGAAAGACCTGCATAAACAAACAACATGGCGTTAGTGAAGAGTCCTTTGTTCATACCATTTGTAAAATTACTTGTGTAATAAAGCATGGTATCACTTATTAATCCGTCTTCCATCAATACCGTAACCCCTCGTGCAATACCAATAATCAAAGCAACACTTAATAAATCACTGGCTCCTTTTACAAACAAATCAACAAAAGTTAATTCCTTTATATTGGCTATTATCCCAATGAAAATAGAACCAACCAAGAACACGCTAGTCATCTCAACAAACCACCAATCTAACTGCGAAACACCATATATCATAACAATAAAGCATAATATAAAAATGACAAGAATAAAACGTAATTGGTTGTTGAGTTTAATAGTGATATTGGTTGTATCTCTAAATAAATTTTCAATTTCACTTTTTTGTTCGTAAATAATGGATGCTTTAACGTCCTTTTTTACTCGCTTGGCATATCTAAGAATATATATTAAGCAAATTACCGTACAGCACAAGAGCATTATTAATCTAAAATTAAAACCTGCTGTCCAGTTAATACCAGCTGCATCAGAAGCAATTATTGAGCTAAAGGGATTAGTTGTTGAGCACATGGTACCAACACTTGACCCAATATAAATAGACGCCAAGGGAACCAAGGCATCGTATTTTGCTGCCAAAAATATAGGGATAAGAATAGGGTAAAAGGCAATGGTTTCTTCTGCCAAACCAAACGTTGTACCACCAATTGCAATTAAAAAAGTAACTGATATGATTAACCAATACTCCCTACCTTTCAGGACGACCGACAACCATGCAATTCCAGCATCAAAAGCTCCTGTATGGTTCATAATACCTATTAAACCACCTATAAAAAGGACCAAAAAAATTATATCGGCAGCTTCAATTATACCTTTGATGGGTGACTTTATAAATGCCAAAATACCTTGAGGCTTAGCCTCCAATTTTTGATATGTATTTGGTATGCTTATGGGTTTCCATATATCTCCATTGGTAAACTTTTCCAAAGGGATTTTTATTTGTAAACTATCTAATGTACGTTGGGTAGCTGCTAAGGAATAACTCTCCTTGGGAGTGGTTTTTGTAAATATATTTTGTGACTTATCATAGGATAAGGTATCGTATTTCCCAGCAGGAACTATAAAGGTAAGAACAGACACAAAAGCTGCAATCAATAATAAAATGGTTTGGGCGGTTGGGAATTTAATTTTTTTCAAACGATTACATTTTTATAAAAATAAATATAACATTATTTTAGTTTTAATTTTAATTTGCACCATGAATGTTGATATACACCCTAGCTGGAAACCACATTTAGAGGATGAGTTTAACAAACCCTATTTTAGTCAATTAGTCGATTTTGTAAAATGTGAATATAAAAGCAACACTTGCTACCCGCCAGGAAATCAGATTTTTAATGCGTTTAACCTATGTCCTTTTGATAATGTAAAAGTTGTTGTTATTGGTCAAGATCCTTATCATGGAGCTGGTCAAGCTAACGGATTATGCTTTTCAGTTTGTGATGGGGTACCACATCCACCATCACTCATTAACATCTTTAAGGAAATAGAAGTTGATATGGGTATTACTTACCCTAAAAGTGGAAATTTATTGCGTTGGGCCAATCAAGGGGTATTGTTGTTAAATGCAACATTAACGGTAAGAGCTAACCAAGCCGGTAGTCACCAAAATAAGGGATGGGAAAGATTTACCGACGCTGTAATAAAGTTAATAAGTGATAAAAAACAGGGCAATATTGTGTTTTTACTATGGGGAGGATATGCCAAAAGAAAATCAATATTGATTAATGAATCTAAACACCACATTTTAAGCTCAGGACACCCTTCACCACTAAGTGCTAATAGAGGGTATTGGTTTGGCAATAAACATTTTAGTAAAACTAACTCCCTGTTGGAGCAAGCGGATCTTCCTGCAATACTTTGGTAAGTGTTGGTCTAATAACAACTGGTCTTTTAGCAGCAGTTTTTTGTTGTTTGTTTGTCTTTGGGCAACTAAAAAATAAGAGCAGGAAATTAACAGCAACTAAGACTAAGATGCAAAGTGTAATTTTCAGTAACATAGATCAAGGGTTAGTGTTCAGTTAAAATACATAAAAATCCGATAATATGCAAATGATTAACTGATTGTATATAATTTTTTTACAAAAATACTAATAAATTATTGTTTAATCGTACAAAAATGACAGAAAAGTAATAAATAACTTATCGATTTAGTTAAATGATGGGGTTAGGATTTTAACAAAGCTTTAGGAATAGCATCCTTATGAATCATTATAGAAATGGTTTTCAATTTAAAATAAGCCTCACTCATATAAATATATCCACCATTTGATACTCTATCAGAGTCGAATCCCCATGAATTTTTAACCTTATAATAACGATTTCCATTTTGATCTTCAACAATACCTGTAATGTGCATTAAATGATCATCCGTTGTGTTAAAGTTTTCAAATTCTTGCTGCCTATAAGCCACAGTTATTTCTCTTTCTGACCTTATTTTAGATAGAATGTTCATTGTATCTTCTTCGGTATTGGGAATAACAGCCAAGCCATGTTTTGATGAAAATGTTTTTTCACTAACATCACAATCCAATTCTATTGTGTATCCATTTTCTAAAGCATGATTTGTTATTGAAACCATGTCTTCTAAAGGCACATTAAAAAAAGTTCCATTTGAAAAATTATCAGGAATATTTAATATGAAGTTAGAATAATAGGGTATATGAGTAAAAGATGTTATAGTAATATAATCCTTTGGATTTATTTTAGTATATTCTAAAAAACTTAGAGGTGTAAAAATTTCACCGTTAAATTCAAAATTGGTAATATTATTTCCTAAATGTTCATCTAAGATGTTGTCTATATCTTTTTTCCAATTTCCATTATATGCTTTAGGGCTTTTAAGATACTCATCTAAAACTATTTTCATATTGTTTATTAAATTCTCATGATCATGAATATTTTTTCCTTTTGGCAACCCACTGTAAACATTTGCAGGAACTAAGCCATTTTCGGCAATGCTATATATAACATCATGTGCCAGCCCACCTTCGCTAAACTGAGCTTTACCCTGCCTCATAACATAATTCCATGCTTTTTTTGGATAGGTATTTCTAACATTATACATCTCTGAAATATCAATCTTATTTCCCGTTAGCCTAATAATCTCACTCTCCAAAAAAGACGATGTAGAGAAACTCCAACAGGTTCCGGTTTTTCCTTGACTAAGAACTTCGGTTGCTTCCAAATCTATGATAGTCTTAAATTCATAAGATTGGCAAAACAGCAATGATGCATAAAAACTAAAAACAAGAATCAAAAGATTATTTTTCATGGAAGAGTATAAGGTATATTATGAAATAAAATTTATTTTTGGCTAAAATAACAAATATGAAGCAAGCGAATTGGGTTATTGCCAAAGAATACGAAGATATTACCTATAAAAAAAGTGGTGGTGTTGCAAGGATAGCTTTTAACAGGCCAAATGTTCGCAATGCTTTTAGACCAAAAACGACCAGCGAGCTTTATGATGCATTTTATGATGCTAATGAAGATATAAATATTGGTGTTGTATTATTATCTGCAGAAGGTCCATCGACTAAAGATGGTGTTTATTCTTTTTGTAGTGGAGGAGATCAAAAGGCAAGGGGTCATCAAGGTTATGTTGGAGAAGATGGGTACCATCGATTGAATATATTGGAAGTTCAACGGTTAATCCGTTTCATGCCAAAAGCCGTTATTGCCGTTGTTCCTGGATGGGCAGTTGGTGGCGGTCATAGTTTGCATGTTGTTTGTGATTTAACATTGGCAAGCAAGGAACATGCTATCTTTAAGCAAACCGATGCGGATGTCACTAGTTTTGATGGTGGTTATGGTTCAGCTTATTTAGCTAAGATGGTTGGTCAAAAAAAGGCGCGTGAAATATTTTTCTTAGGACGTAATTATTCAGCCCAAGAAGCTTTTGAAATGGGGATGGTCAATGCCGTAATCCCACATCATGAATTAGAAAGTACTGCTTACCAATGGGCCCAGGAAATATTGGCCAAATCACCAACATCCATTAAAATGTTAAAGTTTGCCATGAACTTAACTGATGATGGCATGGTTGGACAACAAGTTTTTGCCGGTGAAGCAACTCGCTTAGCTTATATGACAGATGAAGCTGTTGAGGGTAGAAACGCCTTTTTAGAAAAGCGTAAGCCCAACTTCGAAAAAAAATGGATACCTTAATATGAGTAAAGTAGTATTGTGGCTATCCACCATGCGGTTGAGAACATTACCGCTTTCCGTTTCAGGTATCATTTTGGCATCTGCTCTGGCCGAATATAATGGTTGTTTTAGATTGGATATTTTTATCCTATCGATATTAACTACCCTGAGTTTTCAAATTTTATCCAATCTGGCTAACGATTATGGTGATGGTGTTAAGGGTACGGACAATAATGAAAGGGTAGGACCGCAACGTGCTATACAAAGCGGTAAAATTTCTCCAGATGAAATGTTCAACGCCATTAGGATTAACATATTAATATGTATAGCCCTTTCCATTTTTCTAATTTTTGCTGCTTTTGGTGTTAAACACTTTTTATTAACTATTTTGTTCTTCATTTTGGGCATTGCATCAATTTTAGCAGCATTGCGCTATACTATTGGAGATAAAGCTTACGGCTATAGAGCATTGGGTGATATATTTGTATTTATATTTTTTGGATTGTTGAGTGTTATGGGATGTTATGTCCTTTATGCCAAAACATTCGATCATGTGGTGGTTTTACCCGCTTGTACCATTGGACTGCTTAGTGTGGCAGTGTTGAACCTGAATAATATGCGCGATTTGGAATCGGACAAACAATCTGGTAAAATCACAATGGCTGTTAAATTGGGTGCAAAACGAATTAAATCATATCATTTTTTTATAGTAATTTCAGCAATGATATTATCTGCACTTTTTGGTATTCTATACTTTACTGATATTTTAAATTTAATTTTTGTAATAACTTATATTCCGCTAATAGTTCACCTAAATAAAGTTAGTAAAGTAAGTGACCTTAAATTATTAGATCCTGAACTTAAAAAATTAGCCTTTACAACATTTTTTCTAGCTGTTTTAATGGCAATTGGACATTTGCTTTAAATAAAAGTGTTTATCCATTTCTTTGTTAAAACAATTTTTAATTCTTAGTTAAAATCAGTATTTTTCTGAATCAAAAAGTATTAAATAAAACATCTTTGTTAAAGTATTGTGACGTAGTAAAATAATTTTTGGTCGTTACACGTCTTTATTTAGCGTGTAGATGTATAACTATAGAAATATATAAACTTATGAAGATTACCTATTACGGCCATGCTAGCCTAGGAATAGAAGTTAATAATGTTACAATTCTAGTAGACCCTTTTATATCAGGAAACCCAAAAGCATCACATATTGATATTAATAGATTGGAAGCTGATTATATTTTGGTTACACATGCACACCAAGATCATATTCTAGATGTTGAAACCATCGCTAAACGAACTGATGCTGTGCTTATTTCAAACTTTGAGATTATTTCCCATTTCGAAAAATTAGGTTTAGAAGGGCATCCCATGAACCATGGCGGGCAATGGGATTTTGAATTTGGAAATGTAAAATATGTTAATGCCATACACACCTCTTCGTTCCCAGATGGTAGTTATGGTGGACAGCCAGGAGGGTTTGTTATTGAAGGTGAACATAAAAACATTTACATTGCCGGAGATACAGCTTTGACTTATGATATGAAGTTGATCCCATTACAAACTAATTTGGATTTAGCTATATTGCCTATTGGAGACAACTTTACCATGGGAATAAACGACGCTATCATTGCAAGTGACTTTGTTCAATGTGATAAAGTATTGGGGTATCATTACGATACCTTTGGCTATATTGAAATTGACCATGAAGAAGCCAAACGTAAATTTTTTAATAAGAACAAAGACCTAATGTTACTTGATATAGGAGCAAGCATTGAACTATAGTTTGTTCTTTTTAAGCCATTCCTCCCGCAAATCATTACTTATTTGTCCCTCACCATTGTGTTTCCATCCAGGAGGCTTTAAAAGATAATTTAATCGATCTTTAAATGCTTTATTCCCAGAAAAAGCATCTTTAAACATATTATACCATTCCACAAAAGCTATTTTAATAGGGTTGTAGGTATTAATGTTTTTCACCAAACCATAAACAACTTTTTCTTTTTTAAGCTCAGGTTGAAATGTACCAAATAATTTATCCCAAACAATTAAAATACCTGCATGGTTACGATCCAAATATAAGGGGTTGCTACCATGGTGTACTCTGTGGTGTGAAGGTGTATTCATAACAGCTTCAAACCATTTTGGCATCTTATCAATAGCTTCGGTATGAATCCAAAACTGATACAACAAGCTAACCGACATCTGAAATACAATCATACCTGGATGAAACCCTATAAGCGGCAACCAAATCCAAAATACAAAAGTATAGAATCCTCCAGACCATGTTTGTCTCAAGGCCGTACTTAAATTATAATGTAATGACGAATGATGTACCACATGAGAGGTCCAAAACAAGCGGCATTCATGTGAAATTCTATGGAACCAATAGTAACTCAAGTCATCTGCAAAGAAAAGAAGTATAAAACTCCACCATGTAATTGGAATTGTAAGTACCCTGTAATTGTTATATATAAAAAAGAAACACCAAAAGATTAAAGCTTTACTAAAGTATCCCAAAAGTACATTGCCTAGTCCCATGGCTATAGAAGCAAAAGCATCTTTAGTCTCATATCCCTTGATAGACTTAAGCGTGTCTCTCGTGGTGACATACAATTCTATAAGCATTGCCGCTATAAAAAAAGGGATCGCGTATACAATTATGTTGGGAAATGTTGGCATAAATTAACATAAATATTGGTTATCTAAAATACAAAAATAAATGAGTATTTTTGGCAACATCATGACGGCTAGATACCAAAAACACATCCTAGAATTTAAACAGCTCAGCGGTACATCAAGAGGTATATTACAAACTAAAGAGACTTGGTTTATTATTATATCCATGAAGGATAAGTTTGGAGTGGGGGAGTGTGGCCTTTTTAGAGGGCTTTCTATTGATGACCGACCCGATTTTGAAGAACAATTAAAATGGGCATGCGATAATATTGACTTAGGCTTAGATAAATTAGTCAGTGAGCTTTTCGAACTACCAAGTATACAATTTGGTTTGGAAATGGCTTTTAAATCCTTGGCTTCTAAAGACCCTTTTCATTTGTTTCCCTCACGGTTTATTGATGGAACCGATAGCATACCCATTAATGGCCTAATATGGATGGGCAGTGAAGCCTTTATGAAGCAACAGATTAAGGAGAAAATTGAAGCTGGATTTACGTGTATAAAAATGAAGATTGGAGCTATCGATTTTCAAACAGAATTAGGCCTAATAAAATCCATTAGAAAAGATTTTAGTCCTAAGGACATTGAAATTAGGGTAGATGCCAATGGTGCTTTTTCAATACCTGAGGCTTTGGAAAAATTAAAATTTTTATCAGACCATCAGTTACATTCCATAGAACAACCAATAGAACAAGGCCAGTGGCAAGAAATGGCTAAACTTTGCGAGCAGACGCCATTGCCAATTGCTTTGGATGAAGAGCTAATAGGTGTTTTTTCTGTAACAAAACGACAAAAGTTGCTACAAACCATAAATCCACAATATATTATTTTAAAACCCAGTTTAATTGGTGGCTTTCAAGGAAGTGATTTATGGATAGAGTTGGCCGAGCAACAAAACATAGGATGGTGGATTACCAGTGCGTTAGAGAGTAATGTAGGTTTAAATGCTATAGCACAATATACCTATAGCAAGCATAGCCAACTACCACAGGGCCTTGGTACAGGAGGATTGTTTACAAATAATTTTGATTCTCCCTTACAAGTAGAAAATGGTAATTTACATTATAATTTTAATATAGATTGGAACTTTAAACTTTAAAACTTAAATATGTATATAGCACAAGCATTTAATGTATTGCATGATTGGTGGCGTTATTTAATAGGTGTATTTATTGTAATTTTTGCAGTTATAATAGGTCAGCTACCTTTTACCTTCGCTGTTTTATACAAATCGTTTACCAACGGAGAGGGGCTAAATAATTTGGATGAAACTAAAATGATGCAATTACTGGAACCAAATTTAAATCTGTTCTTAATGTTGTTGTCGTTTGCTGCTGGTTTGGTAGCAGTTATTTTTGTAAGCAGGATTTTGCATAAACAGTCCTTAACCCACTTAACTACCAGTAGACCTAAAATAGATTGGAAACGGTTTTGGTTTGTTTTTATACTTTGGGGTGTGGTATCAAGTAGCATGGTTATTATTGACTATTTATACATTAGTCCGGAGCATTATCTTTTTAATTTTAAACTGATTCCCTTTTTAATATTATGTGCTATAGCCATTATTTTTGTACCCTTACAAACCAGTTTTGAGGAATATTTGTTTAGAGGGTATTTAATGCAGGGCATTGGTGTGATTGCTAAAAACAAATGGATACCACTCATACTAACATCGATTGTTTTTGGATTGTTGCACATTGCCAATCCAGAGGTTGACAAACTGGGTTACGTGATAATGGTTTATTATATAGGAACTGGTTTATTTTTAGGCATTATGACCTTAATGGACGAAGGTTTGGAATTGGCATTAGGCTTTCATGCTGCCAACAACCTATTTACGGCATTGCTGGTTACCGCAGATTGGACAGCGTTTCAAACACACTCTGTTTTAAAGGATATGAGCAATCCAGAAACAATGGGGGTAGGTGAAATCTTTGTGCCTGTATTTGTGATTTTTCCAATTTTGCTTTTTGTTTTGGCCAAAAGATATAAGTGGACCAATTGGAAGGAAAAGCTGTTTGGAAGGGTGGAAAAACCTTTGGAAGACAATTATAGGGTTGTTGAATAATAATAGCTTAATAAATTAAACCTAAAAAGTGAGGTTTAGAAGGTCTGGGCCAGGGCTACAGTATAATACTACAAATACTTGGATCGTGGGGAATTAGTTTGTAGTTTCACTAAAAAAATCAAATGGATCAAGAATTTAGTAAAAAAAGAAGGTCAACTTTAAAAAAGATAGTTGCTTCATTAGGAGTATTAGCAATGCCTCCAATTGTGTTATCTCAGGAAAGCACAATCAACAAAAAACGTAAACGTCTTTTAAAAATAGCACACATTACAGATGTTCATATATCTGAAGACAACAATGCCCCTGAGCGCTTTAAAAAATGTCTGAAAGAGATAAAAGCGCATAAGGTTGATTTTTTTCTTAATGGTGGGGATACCATTATGGCTGCCGATTATGGACATATCACTAGGGATCAGGTGCTCAACCAATGGGAATTATGGAAAATACTTAGAAAGGAGTTTATAGAATATGATATGTTTAGTTGTTTGGGGAACCATGATATGTGGTGGGCAGCGCCTGATAAAGCTGATACCATGTATGGTAAAGATTATGTTTTGGAAAATTTAGGCATACCAAACAGATACTATAGTTTCAAAAAAAAGCATTGGCATTTTTTAATATTAGACAGCAACAATAAAAATGCAGGATCCCTTGATCAAGAACAACGCAACTGGTTAGAAAACGAACTTCTTAAAATGCCCAAAGAAGCAAATGTGTTGGTAATGACACACTATCCCATTCTTGGAGTTAGCACAATTCCTTATGGAGGTAGCCACACCGATAGTAAATACATCACCAAGTTATTTTATAAACATAAAGACAAAAACATTCATTGTATAAGTGGACACATGCATTTATTGGACAACGCTGTTTATAATAATGTTAACTATTATTGTAATGGCTCCATGAGCGGCTTTTGGTGGGGTGATGGAGATGAGGAGTCTGCTGGAAAATGTTGGTATCACGAAACACCACCCGGGTATACCATTCTAGAATTATTTGATGACGGAAGTTTAAAAAACACATATTATCCCCATATTTATTGATTTACTAAGCAGAATTACTTGAGTTTCGAATATCCAAGCGAATCACTACGCTGCAGCCTTTTTTAAGGTATTTGCTTTATATGACGAATGTCATTAAAAAAAAGGCTGTACTTTTTTAACTTTAAACAATTCTAAAGTTAAAAGTAATCATGAAAAATTCAAATCTTTCATTTATTAAAACTACGTGCTATAATGTATTTATTATTGGTTTTTTATTTTTATTAACGGCCTGTAACAATGGCCCTTCAAAAGATAAAACAAATAAGACAGCAACCAAGGATACTGTAAAATTTGAGACTATTTATTGGAATGTTAAAGCCATCCATCCAAATGGACAAAGTCTCGATGTCAAAATGTTTGATAACGCAGGAGAATCTTTCGATATAAAGGCTATTCAAAACTCCGATCAAGATAACCTACTAGATGTAAAAGCTATTGTTGATGGTGAGATATTGCCTGTTAAGGTATTAGTAAGTAAAAATCAATATACACCTGTTGTAGCCATAACAGATGCTGGTAGTGCTTACAAGCTTAAAGCCATAACTCCAGAAGGGGAGGAATTTGAAATCATAGGCGTCGTTAGATTTGGAAATGTTGTTATTATCAAAGCCCTTACCAGTAAGGGAAAGTTCTATGGTGTTAAAGCCATTTCGCCAACGGGGCAACTTAATGATATTAAAGGAATAAAAATCAATTCTCAAGATAGAGAGATGACTTTAAAAGGCCATAGTATTTATGCACATGTAAAAGCAATGCATCCATCTGATAATGAAGATAATTTCACACTACCAAAGAAAAATATAACCAAAGGGCCTTACAAAAGTAATTTCGAAAGAATTATCTGGAATATTAAAGCGATAACCCCCGATGGTAAAAACCTGGATATAAAAGCTATTGATGCAAAAGGCAATATATTTGATGTAAAAGCTATACAAGACTCTAAACAACATAGTTTTATGGATATAAAAGCCCTTGTTGAGGGTGCAGAATTACCGGTTAAAATATTACAAAGATCAGAGTCTGATGAGTATGCCCCCATTAAGGCTATTGGAATTGATGGAACTATATACGACATAAAGGCATTGACAGAAGACAAGATAAAATTAGATGTAAAAGGCATTAGTAGATCAGGAAATATTATTCATGTTAAAGCTATTGACGAAAATGGGGAGTTTTACGGTGTTAAGGCATTTGCTCCAGACGGAAAACTTAATGCAGTAAAAGGTATTAAGATTTTTAACAGAACAGTGGAGATGAAAGTACAAGGACATCCAGTATATGCACATTTAAAAGCTATAAGTCAATAACCTGTTTTTGAACACTAGAAGTAAATGTCTTGCTCATTTGTGTTATAAAACAATCGAGCGTTTGGTAGCAGCTTGTGGTTATTATTAAAACCATAGCTAATTGTTGTTTTAATATTGAATCATCCACTGGATAATCCAATATTAAAAGTGTACTATAATGTTCTCGCGTTATGTAACTTGAGCTTTGGATAAAAGCGAAAAGTTCTTATTAATGTTTCTTGAAAAAATTTTACTCCAAAAGTTTCTTTACGATGTTTAATGGAACACTTATTATGCGACTAGCCTGTGGTGAGCGGAGCCGAACCATAGGAGGGAAGCGTAATGTGTGTGGAATGTAAATGAGAAGCAAGGAGCTAAAAATGGAATTAGTATTTTGCAAATTTTTTTTTTATGATTTTAAAGTTGTTTTATCTTCAAAAACATAATATTTAAGCAATAATAAATCAATTAACGCTGTTAATAGTAAACAACATCCCCAAGCTAATATATGACGCACGTTCAAAATTTCGGTTAGAAACCAATTAAGTAAAGAACTTAAAATAAGAACGCCAAAATCTAATACATAAGCCCTATATAAACTTTTCCAATAATTAGATTTAAACAAAAAGGTGAAATGTCTATGAAGAGCATGCTGTCTAGCAGTTCCAATTATAAAAGCTAATATCCAACTTATAGTCGCCCTAGGAGAAAATGGATTAAAGTAATAGATAATTTCATAGGTAATGAATCCAAGTAAAACGCCTAACAATGCAATTAATAGCATGCGAACAAATTCTTGGGATTTAGTATATTTTATAAACTTTTTAATCAATTACCAAATGGATAATATATATTAGGAATGTTTAATGGAATCTTCATAAAATAGTAAAATTAAGTAAAGATATGTGTATAGAATGAATGTGTTATTAATTATTTAGAAAATATTGAAATATTATAATTACATTCACTTTATAATCTAATAACCAGCTTTTTAAGAAATTGAAAAATCTAATTACCATTTACCGGTGGATAACCGCCCTAACGATTACCTTAATTACAGGAAGTATTGCTTTAGTCTTAGTTATCATAAGCTTCGGGAAGCTAAGAAACCTTTGTGTAATGTATATTATAAAACCTTCTTCTAGGTTTATTTTATGGGTTATAGGTTTCAAAAGTTATTATCCCGCAATGGACAAATTTCCGAAATATCAAGTACTTTATACTTTCAATCATAATGCTGAACAAGATATTTTTCTTTTAACTGCATTAGGGCTTCAAAATACTAGATTTCTTCTTTCTGAAAAAACATGGATTTATATTCCTTTAGTTATTTCTGCTTTAGCGACAGGAACATTTTATATACCTCAAAAAAAACATCCCAAAAGAAGATTAAGATTCTTTAAGAAAACCACTAAATTTCTAAAAGAAACTAACTACTCTATAGCCGCTTCTTCAGAGGGTGTGCATAATCATTTTCATGGAATTGCTCCTTTTAATCGAGGTATATATCGCATGGCTATAGAATGTAACATTCCAATTGTCCCCTTGTTTATTAATGTTCCAGAAGAAAGTAATATGACTGACTCTAAATATGCTAAAAACGGAACGCTTGGTATAGAGCTAATGGAAGAAATTTCAACAAAGCATTGGGATCTTAATAATCTAGACAAGCATGTTAACGATGTTCGAAATGTGTTTGTAGAGCGATTCAACGAGTTAAATCCAAACAGTAAAACTACATGAAAGAAAAGTATCAACAAGCACCTGGTAGAGGGTTAATGAATCAAACAGCTTTTGATTTACGGATGAATTATTTGGAGACCTTATCAAAAGACATTAGCAAGGATGTAAAGTCTGAATCTATAGCTTTATCTCAAATACAAAACAATATTGAAAGTTTTATAGGAACTGTTGAAATCCCTTTAGGGTTAATAGGTCCGCTATTATTTAATGATAAGAATAAGGCGCCAGAATTAGTGCATAGTGCTGTAGCTACAACAGAAGGCGCATTAGTAGCGAGTTTAAACAGAGGAGCTAAAGCTATAAGTGAAAGCGGTGGATTTGAAGCTCATATTGTGCATCAAAAAATGGTAAGAACACCCATGTATACTTTTAAGCGTTTGTCAGAGTCTATAGCTTTTGATGAATGGATTAAAAGTAATTTCAAAAAAATAAAAGAACAAGCACAAATGCATAGTAATCATGCTGAATTACTTGAAATTACAAGTGTTATTATTGGAAAAATTGTACATCTAAAATTTGTGTATTCTACAAGTGATGCATCAGGACAAAACATGACTACTTCATGTACTTGGAGTGCATGTTTGTGGATTGAAGAAAACTTTGAGTTGTCAACCTCAATTGAAATATTAAATTTTGTAATTGAAGGAAATGGTGCTTCAGATAAAAAAGTTTCTTTTTATGCGATGCAAAACGGAAGAGGATGCCATGTAATTAGTGAATGTTTTTTAACAAATGAAGTGATTGAAAAAACATTGAGGACAAATGCTAAAGATATGTTTAGCTCTTATAATCATTCCCTATCCATTAGTCGATTAGATGGTATGATCGGACATAATGTTAATGTAGCAAATGCCATCGCCGGAATATATGCTTCTACAGGTCAAGATTTGGCATGTATTCATGAATCCTCCATTGGTATTTTACAAATTGAACTAACAAAAGAAGGTTTATACTTATCATTAGTGCTTCCAAACTTAGTAATAGGAACTGTCGGTGGCGGTACTCATTTACCAGTGCCATCTCGAATATTAGAATTGATGGATTGTAAAGGTGCAGGAAAGATAGAGCGTTTTGCGAAATTAATTGCAGGATTTGCGTTGTCAATAGAAATTTCAACCTTGGCAGCTATTGTTAGTGGTCAATTTGCACGAGCACATCAAAAATTGGGAAGAAATAAACCTATAAAATGGTTGCTCAGATCTGAAGTAGATGCAGATTTTATAAAAACAAATATTCCATACTTTTCTGCAAAAATAGATTATGTAAATTTTAATAATGAAATCCATATGGAAAATGGAATTCTTACAGATTTAACAAAGAAAATTACTAAAAAAGTAATTGGTTTTATTAAGGCAGATATTCATTCTGTGGAAGGAAAAGAATATCCTTTATTGCTCAAAAGTAAAGCACTTGGCAAGGAGGTTCTAGATGGTTTACATTTTATGGCAAGTAATGTGAGTGTTGATTTAGCCGATATTCTTGCAAAGCATTACCATGTATTAGAATACAAAGACAATCATACAAAAGAAATAGACGTTTATGAAGCATTGCAGAATATAAGGTATCAATTCATGCCAGTTTTATATGGTACAAAAAATGATAGCGACAGAGAAATTTATTTGATTATTATGGAGCGATTAGCTTCAGAAAACATGTTGCTTATAAACTCTGAATCAACTCCAGAAAAATGGACGCTTCCAATCCTCAAAAAAACCATAAATAGCATTCATATTGTACATGCTAATTATCAATATGAAACAGATAAGATTGATTCAATAGAGGCTTTTGTTATTGAAAAAGCGCTTGAACTTTACGCTGATTTCGTCGCTTTGAACAGAAAGGATTATGATTATTTAGATGCAGACCATCGTTTTGATCAATTAACAGATTTTATAAATGATTGGAGAAAAAACGGATATAAACCCAAAAGTAAATTGACTTTAATTCATAATGATTTTAATCCAAGGAATATTGCAATAAGAACTAATGGAAATCCTTGTATTTATGATTGGGAGTTGGCGACTTACGGCATTCCTCATCGCGATATATTTGAGTTATTAGCTTTTACACTTGCACCAAATTTTGAGAAGTCAGATTTAACAGATGTATTGAAACACCATTACAAGTTGGTTAAATCACTAAATAATTATGACTATAGTTGGTCTGATTATTTGTGTGACTTTAAACTGGGAGGTCAGGCATTTTTAGTCTCTAGAGTTAATTTTTATTTGACAGGAAGTATTTTAATGAATTATCCATTTATTGAAAGGGTGTTTGCAACATCTTTTAATATGTTGGATACCGTTAAAAAGATGTCTTAGATGAATAATCTATATATTCATATATATCTGTTTTTTTTTCCTTTAGTTCTCGGGAATGTTTTGCATATGATTATTGTCAAGCGTAATTGGTTTAAAATCATAGCTATTCCTATTTCAAAAAAATTGCTTGGAAATAGTAAAACATATAGAGGAATCATTGTACTGCCAATCCTAACAGGGTTATTAGCCTTGCTAAGTAGTTATTGGTTTGGTCCTTTTGAAGTGTCATTAGCTAATGATGCATTCGTAGGTTTTGGACTTGGACTCGCTTACATTTTAGCAGAATTACCTAATTCATATATAAAAAGAAGGTTAGGGATCGCTAATGGAGAGCAATCAAAAAAGTGCAAATATTTACAATACTTTACAGATAAAGCAGATTCGTTAATTGGTGTTTTAGTATTCTATTTTTTTGTGACAACTGTCTCTTTTGGGACCATTTTAGTTCTATTTTGTATAGGCATATTGCTGCATATAAGTATCAGTCAACTTTTAGTATACACCAAAATAAAAAAGAAATTTTGATGTTTATACAATCTCTTAAAGAAAAGTTATCTACTGATTTGGTTGGCGCTAAAGCCTCAAGTCTTTCAGCACTATTTGAGTATGGATTTTCTGTACCTAATGGATATGCAGTCTCTAAAAGAGTACTGGAAATTTACACTAAAGACAAGACGCTTCCAGACGGTTTTAAACAATCTTTAGAAAGCTGTTTAGTTACTCTGAATTCACATAAAATCATCATTAGAAGCTCTGCTATTGGCGAAGATTCTGATAGTTTTTCTTTTGCGGGTCAGTTAGATTCTTTTGTGGTTAATAACAATACGGAAGAAGCACTAATAGCAATCCAAAACTGCTGGAATGGATTGAATAACGATAGAGTTATTGCCTATGCAAAACTTTCTGGAAAGAAGCTTATAGAAATGGGTGTGGTTATACAAGAGTTTGTTGAAGCAGATTATGCCGGAGTTACATTTACATCTTCACCTTATAATGTTGACCAAGTATATACAGAATATGTAAAAGGAGCTGGTGAACAATTGGTGTCGGGAAAAGTAACCCCTGAAAACTTTTCCGTTAATTTCACTGAAATACCTAAAGAAAATCTGCCTTTTAATGGTTCAGAATTAATTCGTTTAGCAACGACTTTAAAAGAAAAATACGGATATCATATAGATATTGAGTGGGTATCTAAAGGACAACATATATTTTTTGTGCAAGCAAGACCCATTACTGTTTTACAAAAAAAGAAAGTTCATTGGACAAACACAAATTTAAACGAGAATTACCCAATTCCAATGTCTCCGTTATTGTATTCTATTGCACGAGATTCGTATTATCACTATTTTAAAAACCTTGCTGGTTTATTACAAATTCATAAAAAAAGTCTTCGAACATTGGAGTATGATTTTAGCAATACAGTTGGTATTTGGAGTAACAGACTTTATTATAATATGACTAGCATTCACAATATTCTTTCTTCATCTCCATTAAAAGTATATTTCAAGGATGCATTTAATAAATTTGTAGGGTATTCTGAAAAAGATGTCGCTCAAATAGATACTTCTAAATCTACCTCTATTATTCGTTTTGTATTTCGTTTAATTCGATTGAATTTTTCATTAGAAAAACATGTTAGAAGCATCGAGAAAATGGTTGATGATTTTGCTTTTAAAGCGAATTCAAAAGATCAGAGTCTTCCATTGTCAACATTATTTTATACTTTTTTAGACCTAAGATTCAACCAATGGTATCATGCAAGCTTGGCTGATTTTTTCTCTATGATTCATTATAAAGTTTTAGGTGAAATAACGAAGAAGTTTTATGGCAAAAAAAGCATCGGGATGCACAATACTTTGGTACAAGCTATTCCTGGCTTGATGAGTAGTGAGCCGTTAAATGAGACCTATGATATTGTTCAAGAAATTAATAAAAACAGTGAGATAAAGACGTTCTTTGATTCACACTTGCCAAAAGAAGTTTATCAAGAAATTCAAGAGAATCCAAATTATTCACATTTGAAGAAAAGCCTTAGTTCTTATCTTGAAAAATGGGGATTTAGATGCTCTGGTGAACTTATGTTTTTTAGCACAAATTATATTGAAGAACCCACTAAATTTATAGAGTTGTTACAAGTCTATATGTCACAAGATGCTCAAGATCCAAGAAAAGCAATTGCTATTAAAGATCGAGAAAGAAAACTAGCTATGCGCAATTTTGCATGGAAAATAATAAAGAAAAGATCAATATTTTTCCCAATATCAATTGTAGAAGTTGGGATGCTTTACTTAAGCGCAAAACTTTGTAAGCAAGCAATATCGAGCAGAGAAAGAGTGCGTTATAAACAAGCAGAAATGTATTATCATTTTAAAACCATTGTTAAAAAAATTGGAGCTCAATTTGTAGAAGAAGAGAAGATTACTACTGCAGATGACTTATTTTTTATGAGTTATAAAGAGATTGGTGAATTACTATCTTCTTCTGCCATTTTTTCGAAAGACATTAAGGAATTAATTATAGAACGACGTACAAGATTTAATATAGAATCTAATAATGAATATCCAGAAAACTTTACAACTAATTTTGGAGAAAGACCAGAGTCCATAAAGGAAGAAGTTTCTTATTATGGAGATTTCACAGAGTTTAATGGATTGGCTGTTAGTGGAGGAAGGATTAAAGCAAGAGTAAAAGTATTAGAATCTGTATTAGAAAGTGCGAAACTCAATAAAGGAGATATATTAGTAACAAAACAAACAGATCCTGGATGGGCTATGGTATTTCCATTAATTGGAGGACTTATTGTTGAGCGTGGAGGAGCTTTGTCTCATGGCGCAATAGTAGCACGAGAATTTGGAATTCCGGCAGTAATAGGAATAGCAAATATTACAGAGATTTTGAGCGACAACGATGAAGTAATCTTAGATGGAGATCTTGGTAAAATTCAACTTTTATGATAGCTGTTTTAATAGAATATATAAAAATTAGAATTCACCTTGTTCAACTCATAGGTTTGACAATACTATTGTCTATCCTAGTATTATCTAGGAATAATACTTTCGATGTATGGATGTATTCGATGCTGTTTTTAGTTGCATCTTTTATTGTGTTTAGAATTTTAGACGATGCTTTTTCTGTGGAAGCTGACAGGAAAGAACATTCAGAGAGGACCTATTTAATTCCTCAGAAATTCAAATCATTTAAAAAAATAACAGCAATCATTATTGGCATCTATCTATTAAATATAGGACTACTTTTTTCAACTGCTTTTTTAATAATACTGCTACTTTTAATTAGTTCATTGGTTTTATACCTTTTGTTTGAAAAACACTTATCAGTTCTAAAATTAATTCCATTATTAAAATACCCAATTCTTCTATATTGTGTTTCAATGATTTCATCTAATGAAGTTGAACTAGGGATACTCTTTTCTTCATTTTTGTTAATGGCTGGCTTTGATAGTTTTGATAGTGTAAAAAGAAATTCAAATCGCATTTGGCAACCTATGCTATTTCTTTTTTTTTGCAGTATGTTCCTTTTTAAACCATGGTTAAACCAAATTGATATTCTATTTAGCTTAATCCCTTTACTCATAATTTATTTGATTAGAAACAAAAGTGTTGCTCCCTATTTTTCAATACTATATTTTCCAATAACATTCTTTATACTAAAACATTGATAATATGAACACTCCATTTTTAAAAGATTTCAAAAATCCAGATAGGTACCGATTTGAATTGGTTAATTGTTATTCTTGTAATAGCGATGATTATTCATTTTTCTTGAAAGGGGAAGAAGATTTAACAGGTAAAGAAGGCGAGTTTCAATATGTGAAATGCAATAATTGTGAGATGGTTTATCAAAATCCCAGAATTACCTTAGATCAAATTAAAGAATTTTATGACGGAGAATATATTGCCCACCGTAAAAAGAAAAACTGGGGAATATTAACGCCATTGTATGAATGGACAATGAATAAGCACGATAGAGATAAGGAAAAGATAGTTGTTAAACATATAGAACTCAATAATCAAACAGAAATTCTTGATGTTGGTTGTGCGGTAGGCACATTTTTATTGCATATCAACAAAAAACACGGTGTTAGAATAAGTGGTGTAGATTTTAAAGAAGGATTAGAATATCCAGATTTCAACAAAATTGAATTTTATGAAGGCTTATTTTATGAGCAAAAGATAGAAGAGAATAGATATGATGCGGTAACGATGTGGCATTTTTTAGAGCATTGTTACGACCCTAATAAATCAATTCAAATGGCAAAAAAAGTATTGAAAAAAGGAGGGAGATTGATTGTAGAAGTTCCAAGATTAGATAGTTTAACTTATAAAATATTTGGCAGAAAATGGCCTGGAGTTCAAGCTCCACAACATACCGTTTTGTATGACAAAAAAGCGTTTATTAGTATGATTGAAAAAAACGGATTTAAGGTTTCTACATATTTGCCTTATGGAGCCTTTCCTCCTTATTTTTATATTTTTGCAGGATCCTATTTTAGAACAATAGGGAAGAACTTAAATCTAAATCGCATTATTTTTCCTTACTTTTTAGGACAACTAATATTGACACCTATACTATGGTTTCAAAAATATTTAAACCTTTCTATGCAAACTATAGTTTGTGAAAAAATAGAGAGATAATTTGACACAATGAATCAAAATAAAACAATTTCAAAAAATTTAAAAGCAAGAAACGATATTGCTTTCTTTAGTTTATTAATTCCAGTAACGTTGTTAGTTTCTGGGGTACTGCTTTCTATCAAATACGAAGGACTTTTATATTGGGTTGGTCAATTAGTATTGTCGTTTTTCTTTCTTCAGACTTTTATTTTATTGCATGAATGCGCTCATTTAAGTTTTTTTAAATCACGTTCAATAAATGTAGTATTTGGGCATCTGTTTGGTATTCTATCGTTTATTCCATATTACTCTTGGCAACAAATGCATAATTTACATCACCGATGGACAGGTTGGAGAGACAAAGACCCTACTACAGAATCTACAATAAGTCCAAGTTCTTCTAAAGTAAAAAACTGCATAGTAAATATCGCCTGGAAATTATGTATCCCTCTGTTTTATTTGAGTTATAAATTAAGTAATTACTGGAATTTGTTTAAGATAAAACGTTTTTTAAATCCAAAAAAATATAAAAAAGTTAAAACACAATTTCTTGTTTACTTAGCAGTGTATGCGATGCTTTTTTACTTCTTTTGGAAATATATAGTACAGGTCTTTATTTTTGCATTTGCGATAAGTTTATTGTGGAAAGAGTTGGTTATTATGACACAACATTCTCATATTGAAATCCCTATTTCTAATAATAAGGAAGTGAAACCCATATCCTATTTAGATCAAGTGCAGTACACTAGAAGCTTTTATGTCAATTTATTCTTTGCGAAGTACTTCTTGTTTAATTTTAATCTTCACGAGGTGCATCATGCACATCCTGGAATACCTTCGTATAAGTTATCGGATATAAAGTTAGAAGCTCATCAAAAACCAAATTTTTTCTATTGGTTATTTAAAGCAAAAAAGATGAAAGGTGTAGATTATATCTTTAAATCATCTAAGCATACAGGAGAGATGTTTTAATTATGCATTTTATTGAATATCCTAATATATGTAATTTCTGTTCTGATGGAGGTGATAACTCCTACCAATACTACATTATAAACCTGATTTCATCGTAAGGATTTAGAAAAAAAGTGCTAATTGTTTTGTGTTTTCAAATAGATGAATTGCAAGTGCAGAAACTTAAAACATTATGTCAAATAGAATTTCCTTGTTAAACTTGGCCGCATAAAATTTTGGCTAAAACAATAGGTGAAAAGAGCGTGCATATTTTAGGGGTTTAACAATAAAGAATTTTAAGGGTTTCAATTATACAAGGTATTTCAAAGTAATGTTAACGAGTTCGAATGTTTCCTAAAATATAGCGAATGAGCCGTTAATTGTTTCCAAAATTATATGCAGCCTTGATTTTTAGTTTCTTTTGCATCAAGGCAAAAGATAATGCACAAAAAGAAAACTTTAATTTAAGTTCTACATAGAACAAGTGTATAGAAATTATCGCGTAGCGTAATTTTATACTCTTGTGGCAACTTGACGAGAATCGCGTAAAAATTTTTTTGACGTACATTTTATCATATACGCGAATTTTCATACAATGCAAAAAGTGAAGCTTTTATATGGCGTTGGCAAGCGATGGATAATTGTGTGTAAAATAAATTGTGGTAACAATTTGATTTTATAAAACAATCGAGCGCTTGGTAGCGGCTATTTTACATAACGGCAAATTATAGATACAAATGATTTAACGAAGCGAAGCGTACCGATTAAAAAAGTTTAATGACCCAATCAGTATGTTTCTTTAGTATTCCAAAACTTTATGGGATATTTTACATAATAGAAAATTATAGCTATCAAATGTACATTTGGGATAAACAGCTATACAAACATATTTGTACTATAATTTATATTATGTCAAATAAAATATTGAGCTGGAAGAATTATTGAATTAACATTGGCATATTACTGCTACTCCATTGCATAACCTTAGTCATTGTCCAAACCAATATTATGCTCTTCTTTTTTTAATTTCAAATACCCATTACCTTTAACCTTAAAGGCATTATAGTCTTTCTTGCTATATGACATGAAGTTGGACGAACGTCGATAGACATCCTGAAAATCTGCATGCTTTTTTTTACGGCTTGTGGTGTTATTGGTCTCCATATGTTTAAATATTTAAGAAATTGTTTAATAGAATTAGCAATAATTTATGGAGCATTTTATTGCTAAATTCTTCATAAATATAGTATTTATTATTTAACGTACGTGTATATTTGCCGCTTTAATGCTCCAAAAAATGAAAAACAAAAGTTCCAAATCGCGTTTACAACTCTTACATCAGTATTATAACTATACTGGGTTCTATGGCTTTGTTTGGGATGCCATTAAGAAAACCATACCTGTTATAGCCCTTGTAATACTGGGTGTTGTTATCGTCAATAAGTTTTTTAATATTAATGCCGGTCTGGTACATTTAACCGAAGCTTTAGCTCCCACAGGGGTACTGAGTTTCTTTTTTGCTTCGGAAACCATTTTGGGTCTTGTACCTCCAGAAATATTTATTGCTTGGGCTGGTAAAATGAATTATCCCTGGTTGTTTTTGGGTTTATTGGCTATATTATCCTATGTTGGTGGTTTAATAACTTATGCTATTGGTTATAGCATTACCAAGCTTCCAAAAGTGCATAGCTATATGGAATTGAAATTGGAAAAACAACTAAGACAATCCAGAAAATGGGGCGGTTTTTTAATCATTGTTGGAGCCTTATTGCCACTACCCTTTTCTATTTCCTGTCTTACAGCAGGATTAATAAACTTTCCGTTTAAAAGTGTTACCCTTTATGGATCCTTGCGACTGTTGCGCTTTTTATTGTATGGGCTTGTTATTTTTCAAGTAGTATAAAAAAAAGCTATTCATACAGTTTTTATTGTATCAAATAGCTTTTTTAAAAAACGCTGATTATTTATAAAATTGAATGTGAAATAATAATTACATTCAATTTAAAGCCACTCTCTGAAGAAATCCATCATTTCTTCTTTTAAATCATAATGTAACTTAATATAAGTTCGCATATCATCTTTTAGGGTATTTTGCTCATTTTGTAAGCGGCCATCAATATTTTCGTTGTAATCTGCTTTATAAATATTGGCCAATTTGTTTCTACAGCGGTGCTTCAATTTTGAAATGGCGGCCTTTTCTATCATGATCCTGTTTTGAAAATTTTCAATGGACATGTTAGCCCGTTTATCGAATGTTCGGCCTGCAATTTCTTCCAGTTTTTCTTCAAACGTATCCATTTCATTAAAATGAAACTGCAGTTCCCTTTTCCAGGTGTCTAAATTGAATTTAAGATCACTTAAATAATTTGCTTTTACTATCATGGCATTTATATTAAATTATACTTCTTCTTTTACGAGTTGTTCTTGTATGTTGTTTGGCACCAGTTGGTAAGATGAAAATTTAGAACTAAATGTGGCCTTGCCTTGAGTTAACGACCTTAAATCGGTAGAATAGCCATACAATTCAGCTGCTGGTATGGTACACTTTAGTATTTGGTAATGATCTAAATTATCAAAGCCTTGAATAATGGAACGTCTGGACTGAAGGTCGGTCATGACATTACCTACCATATCTTCTGGCACCTTAACGGTGAGTTCGTTGGTGGGTTCCAATAACTTAGGATTTGCATTTAGAAAGGCTTCTTTAAAAGCATGCGCTCCAGCTATTTTAAAGGATATATCATTAGAATCTACGGGATGCATCTTACCATCATACACCATTACACGAACATCACGGATGTAAGACCCCGTAAGTGGTCCCTCTTCCATCACTTCCATAACACCTTTCATAATGGAGGGTAAATAGCGTAGATCAATAACACCGCCCACAATACAATTGTAAAAAACGAGCTTACCACCCCATGGTAAATCCACTTCTTCTTTTCCTCTTATATTAAAGCCTTCAGGTTCTGGCATACCTTCAAACCAAGGTTCTATTTTTAAATGTACTTGGGCAAATTGTCCAGAACCTCCCGATTGCTTTTTATGGCGGTAATTGGCCGTAGAGGAACGTTGTATGGTTTCCCTATATTTTATTTTTGGTTTGCTATAGGTTGCGTTTATACCATATTCATTTTTTAAGGTCCAATCAATAATGGCTAAATGCAGTTCACCTTGACAACCCAATATTTGCTCTTTAGACTCCTTAGAATAGTTAATAAGTACAGTAGGGTCTTGTTTGTGGATTTTTTTAAGCGCTTCACTAAGTTTTTCATCATCGGCCTTATTGGTCACAGTAATAGCCTTTTGAATACGGGGTTCAGGGTACTGAATGGGTTTAATGGTAATGGGTTTATTACCTGTATACAGTGTATCGTTGGTTTCGGTGAACTTTAGTTTTAGGGTTGCTCCAATATCACCAGTCGACAATTTGTTTACGGGTTCCCTATTTTTTCCATCCATAATAAACAGTTGGTTTATCACTTCGGTTTCACCATTTCTGGAATTGGTGAATTTATCATTTACATTTACCTCTCCCGATTTTACCTTAAAAAAGGTAATTTGCCCCAGGTTGGATTGGTAAAGGGTCTTAAACACAAAAAGTGATGTGGTTGCATCAACTTTAGGGGTTATCTCCTCGCCTTCTATACTTTGTTCTGGCTTTAAGTCGGCTGCAGCTGGAGCTACGTTATCAATAAAGCCCATTAATCGACCAGTACCCATATCCTGAAGTGCAGATACACAAAACACAGGAAACAAATCGTGGTTTAACATCCCCAGCTTAATCCCTTTTCGCATTTCATCCTCACTAAGTGTACCCTTATCAAAGTACAGTTCCATAAGCTCCTCATCATTTTCGGCTGCTTTTTCAACCAATTCGTTGTGTAAATAGTCTGCCTTCTCCTTTTCATACTCTGGAATTGCTATTTTTTCCGGTTTCCCACCATTTGGTCCAAATTTGTAGCACTTCATTTTTAACACGTCGATAATGCAGTGTGAACCATCAAGTTTTATAGGATATTGAATCTGGACAGCATTATTTCCAACTAAGTTTTTAATACTTTTTAAGGCATCATCAAAATGACAATCGGGGTGATCGATTTGATTAATAATAAATAAGGTTGGCTTGTTATATTTATCGGTATAGTTCCAGATAATTTCAGTGCCAACCTCAACGCCATGCCTACCGTTTATAACGGCGGCAACCGTGTCTCCCACCCTGATGGATGAAATGATTTCACCAATAAAATCATCCAAACCGGGAGTGTCAATGATATTGATCTTGTAATTGCGCCACTCAGTATGTAATGGTGTTGCAAATATTGATGCCTGGCGTTCCTGCTCAATATCATGATAGTCGGATGTTGTATTTTTATCCTCTATTGTTCCACGTCTATTAATCAAACCAGCTTCAAATAACATGGTTTCTGCTAAAGTAGTTTTACCACTATCGTGAGCACCCACAAAAACTACATTTTTAATGTGCTTATCGTCAAATACTTTCATACACTTACGGTTTAAATGTTGGTAATAGCCCTTTAATAAAAAAAGATATATTCAGGCTTTAAGATGACCTAAAATTAATTCCTTAATTTACGAAAAAATATGATTAAAATCATTTTATAAATATTCTTAATGTTACCGTAACAAAAATGTATATCAATTCACCTGTATATTACAATGTCTGTCCTATTTTTGCAAAAAAAATAATATGTCGTTTTTAAGTGTTTTTAGAATTATAGCTTTATTGGAAGGTGTGTCTTATATCCTGTTGCTTTTTATTGCCACCCCAATTAAATATACCCTAGACGATCCTCAGTATGTAAAGTTGCTGGGGATGCCCCATGGCCTGCTATTTATAGCCTATATAGCCATAGCAATGCTGCTTAAACCCAGTTTAAACTGGAGTTCCAAAAAATTTAATTATGTGCTTTTAGCCGCTATTGTTCCTTTTGGAACTTTTTATATTGATAGAAAATATTTAAAATAATATGAAAGATATAAGACGTTTACTTTTTGACTATTTGTTAGAAACAGGAATTAATCAAGTTACGGCCAAATATCTAAACATGTTTGCGCTTTTACTGGTTTTATTAATTATCCTTTATATAACTGATTTTCTAATAAGAAAACTGGTACGGGTAACATTTATAAACTTAGCCCGTAAGACTAGAACCCATTTTGATGATTTATTGATTACCAATAAAGTACCAAGAAACATTGCGCATATTATTCCGTTGTTGATTGCATTGAAGTTTATACCGCATGTACTCTTTCAATTTGAATGGTTGGAAAATATTGTTGAGAAAGGGCTTAAAGTATTTGCTATAATACTAACGCTTTGGATTGTTAGAAGTCTTTTAAGCACACTCGAGGATTATTTTAAAACCTTACCGCGGTTAAAGGACAAGCCTGTTGATAGTTATATCCAAGTATTTATGATTTTTGCATGGATATTTGGTGTTTTTGGAGCATTTGCCATTGTTAGTAACATTAAATTTTTAGAGTTTTTGGCTGGAATAGGAACGGCTTCGGCCATTATCCTGTTAATCTTTAAAGACACCATTTTAGGTTTTGTTGCCAGTATACAGGTATCCATTAACGATATGGTACGTATTGGCGATTGGATTACCTTCGAAAAATTTGGAGCCGATGGTGATGTAATAGAGATTAATCTTGCAACCGTTAAGGTGCAAAACTTTGATAAAACCATCACTACTATTCCAACTTATGCCTTAATTTCGGATTCGTTTAAGAATTGGAGAGGCATGGTGAATTCTGATGGCCGACGCATTAAACGTGCTTTAATTATTGAGTTAAACAGTATATCTTATCTATCTAAAAATGAAATAGATAAACTTAAGTCTGTTCAATTAATTTCAGAATACTTAAATACACGTGAAAAGGATATTGGGGCTTATAACGAAAACCATAATATTGACAAGTCCTTATTATTGAATGGCAGAAACTTGACCAATATTGGAGTATTTCGAAAATATGTTGAGTCGTATATAGAACAGCATTCTGCCGTAAATAAAGAGATGATTATTATGACCAGGCAATTAGAGCCTACGACCCAAGGCCTGCCTTTGGAAATTTATTGTTTTAGCAAAGACAAACGTTGGCAAAATTATGAATACATCATGGCTGATATTTTTGATCATCTTATTGCTGCGGTTCCGTATTTCAATTTGAGGCTATACGAATTACCAACCAGTACAGGTTTTGGTACAATACAAAAAAAGAGTCAGTAATTCTGACTCTTTTTTTATTATAATTTGGTTCTGTTTTTTTAGATATTCGCAGCCAACCAGTCCCCTACATCACTAGTGCCGTAAGCTTTTCCTCCATTGGCTAAATCCTCAGTAACAATACCTTCAGCTAGAGCTTTGTTTACCACTTCTCTTATAGCTTTACCTTCTTCATGTAAATTAAAAGCGGTTTCAAACATCATAGCTGCCGATAAAACAGTTGCCATTGGATTGGCGATATTTAATCCTGTTGCTTGTGGATAAGAGCCATGGATAGGTTCAAATAAAGCAATATCCGCACCCATAGAAGCCGATGGCATTAAGCCCATAGATCCGGAAATAACAGAGGCCTCATCGGTTAAAATATCTCCAAATAGGTTTTCAGTAATCAATACATCATAACTGTTTGGCCATTGCACTAAACGCATAGCAACAGCATCAACAAACTCGTAACTTACTTCTACTTCTGGATAGTCCTTTTCCATAGCTTGAACAGTCTCTCTCCATAGACGCGAAGTCTCCAAAACATTGGCTTTATCAACACAACATAGCTTTTTACGACGATTCATGGCTAACTCGAAACCCTTTTTGGCTAAGCGTTGTACTTCGGCGCGTGTATAAACGCAATTATCATAAGCCGTTTCACCTTCATCCCTTCTGCCTTTTTCGCCAAAGTATATACCACCTGTCAATTCGCGTAAAAATACTAAATCGGTACCTTCTATACGCTCTTGTTTTAAGGGCGATTTATCCAATAATGACGGAAATGTAAACGTAGGACGTACATTGGCAAACAAACCTAATTTTTTACGCATTTTCAACAAGCCTTGTTCTGGACGTACGGGAGCCGAAGGGTCATTATCGAATTTTGGATGGCCAATGGCACCAAACAATACCGCATCGGCATTGGCGCAAACGGCATGGGTTTCATCTGGGTAAGGTTCACCGACAGCATCAATAGCTGCTGCTCCTGTTAATGCAGGTTTCCAATTAATCTCATGTCCAAATTTTTTAGCAACTGCATCACTTACTTTTACTGCTTGTTCTATAACTTCTGGTCCAATACCATCTCCAGCTAAAAGAGCTATATTAAATTTCATGTATTTTAATTATTTGTTATTTTTATATTAAATCTATCTGTATTCTTAGCTAACAACTATATTCAGCATTTTTTCAGTCGCTTTAATAGCCGATACTGTTTGATCGGAATCCAAACCACGTGTTTTAAATTCCTTTTCAGAATTTTTCCAAGTAATAGTTGTTTCACATAAGGCATCGGAACGGCTTCCGGGAGGAATTCGTACCGCATAATCTATAAGGTCTGGTAATGCCGTCTTTTTTCTTTTAAATATGCTACGAATTGCATTCATAAAGGCATCAAACTGCCCATCTCCTTGGGCGTTTTCCTCAAACGTATCATCTTCAATGGTTATTGACACCGTTGTTGAAGGCCTAAGACCTTTGGAATGAGTCAACACATACGAGTTTACCTTAACTTTTTCTTCATAGCTGTTATCCAAAACATCTGAAATGATATAAGGCAGATCTTCTTTGGTTACCATTTGCTTCTTATCCCCCAACTCAATAATTCGCTGTGTGACCTTACGCAAATCCTCATCATTCAATTGAAGACCCAACTCCTGTAAATTTTTTTGAATGTTAGCTTTACCGGAGGATTTTCCTAAGGCATATTGTCGTTTTCTACCAAAGCGCTCAGGCATTAAATCGCTAAAATATAGGTTTTTCTTGTTGTCGCCATCAGCATGTATGCCTGCTGTTTGTGTAAAGACGTTAGCCCCAATAATGGGTTTGTTGGCAGGAATCATAACTCCAGTAAAGTTTTCAACCAATTTACTTACAGTATACAGTACTTTTTCGTTTACCCCTATTTTTATTTCAGGTAAAAAGTCATTAATAACAGCAATAGTACTTGCCATAGGGGCATTACCAGCACGTTCGCCCATACCATTAACTGTTAAATGTAAACCATCAATTCCAGCTTTAAGCGCCTCCATAACATTCGACACCCCTAAATCGTAATCGTTATGGGCATGGAAATCAAAATGCAGATTAGGATATATGCTTCGTATTTCGGAAATAAACTCATAAGACTCTCTTGGAGTTAAAATACCCAAGGTATCGGGCAGCATGATACGCTTTACGGGTTGGGTTTCCAAAAAGGCTAAAAACTGCAATACATAATCTCTGGAGTTACGCATACCGTTACTCCAATCCTCTAAATAGATATTGGTTTCTATCCCTAAAGATTTAGCCAGTGTAATAGCTTCTGAAATTTCCTTAAAATGCTGTTCCGGTGTTTTTTTAAGCTGATAGGTTAAATGGTTTAATGAACCCTTGGTGAGCAGATTTTGTACTTTTGCACCCGCTTCAAGCATCCAATCAATAGAGACACCATTATCTACAAAAGTTAATACTTCAATCTTGTCTATAAAACCTTCTTCCTTGGCCCAAGAGGTAATGGCCTTAACGGCTTGAAATTCTCCTTCTGAGACACGTGCTGAAGCAATTTCAATACGGTCAACTTTTAATTCTTCCAATAAAAGTTTAGCTATGGTAAGCTTTTCAGAAGCTGAAAACGACACCCCCGAGGTTTGTTCACCATCGCGCAGTGTCGTATCCATTATTTCAATTCGTTTTGTTGTTGCCATGTATTTATAGCATCAAATCGTTAGCAAATGCTTGTATATCGTCTTTCATATTTTGAAGATAATCAATATCGTCAAAACCGTTTAGTAAATTTTCCTTTTTATAACTGTTGATATCAAACAATTCCTTGGCTCCAGTAGATAAAATGGTAATGGTTTGTTCAGGAAGGTTTACCTCTATTTCCGTTTTAGAATCGTTATAAATAGCTTCAAAAATTTGCTCTGAGAACTCAGGGCTTACCTGTACGGGCAAAACACCTACATTTAAACAATTGTTTCTGAATATATCGGCAAAGAAACTAGACACCACGCAACGAAACCCGTAATCGTAAACTGCCCATGCTGCATGCTCCCTTGAAGAGCCAGAGCCAAAGTTTTTACCTCCTACCAATATTTTACCACCGTACAAAGGATTGTTTAATACAAAACTTTCCTTAGGTGTGTTATCTGAATTATACCTCCAGTCCCTAAATAGGTTATCTCCAAATCCTTTGCGCTCAGTTGCTTTTAAAAAACGAGCTGGAATGATTTGGTCGGTATCTACATTTTCCAATGGTAATGGAACTGCTGTGCTTGTTAGTATATTAAATTTATCGTATGCCATTTTATATTGTTTTTTGTTTAATCACTGATTTGTTTGTCAATTCAATGATTATAATAATTCTCTTGGATCGGTTACTACACCAGTTACTGCAGCTGCAGCGGCAACAAGCGGACTGGCTAACATGGTTCTTGATCCAGGTCCTTGGCGTCCTTCGAAGTTTCTGTTCGAAGTACTTACCGCATATTTACCAGCGGGAATCTTATCGTCGTTCATTGCCAAACAGGCAGAACATCCTGGTTGTCTTAAACTAAATCCGGCTTCGGTAATGATGTCCAAAATTCCTTCTTCCTTAATTTTATCTTCTACTTCATGAGATCCAGGTACCAACCAAGCAGTAATATGATCGGCTTTTTTACGGCCTTTCACGATAGAGGCAAATGCTCTAAAATCTTCAATTCTACCATTAGTACAACTGCCAAGGAATACATAATCAACTTTTTTACCAATCATGGATTCATTTTCACTATAACCCATATAGTCCAAGGATTTTTTATAGGTCGCAATACCACCTTCAACTTCTTCAGCATTTGGAATACTTTTAGAAATACCTATACCCATACCCGGATTAGTTCCATAGGTAATCATAGGTTCTATATCACTAGCATTAAAATGGAACTCTTTATCGAATGAAGCACCATCATCAGTTTTCAATGTTCTCCAGTAGGTAACGGCTTTATCCCAAGCCTCTCCTTTTGGAGACATTGGCTTATCCTTTAAATAAGCAAATGTCGTGTTGTCTGGAGCAATCATACCACCTCTGGCTCCCATTTCTATAGATAGGTTACAAACAGTCATACGGCCTTCCATGGTCATGCTTTCAAAAACATCACCAGCATATTCCACAAAATATCCTGTAGCACCAGAAGTAGTTAATTGTGAAATAATATAAAGCGCAACATCTTTAGGTGTAACACCCTTGCTTAATTGTCCGTTAACGTTAATACGCATTTTTTTAGGCTTTGGCTGCATAATACATTGTGTAGACAACACCATTTCTACTTCTGAAGTACCAATACCAAAAGCAATGGCTCCAAAAGCACCATGGGTGGACGTGTGTGAATCACCACAAACAATTGTAGCGCCCGGAAAAGTAATTCCATTCTCTGGTCCCACTACATGAACAATACCATTTTTTTTATGTCCTAACCCCCAGTGGCTAATTCCATGTTCCTTTGAGTTTTCTTCCAAAGCTTTTAACTGATTGGCAGAAAGAGGATCTTCAACTGGTAAATGCTGATTGATGGTTGGTGTATTGTGATCGGCCGTAGCAAACGTCCGTTCTGGATATAATACCTTCAATCCCCTATTTTTCAAACCTAGAAAAGCTACTGGGCTAGTTACCTCATGAATGAAATGACGATCGATAAAAAATACGTCTGGACCACCTTCAATTTTTCTAACCACATGCGAATCCCAAACTTTATCAAACAATGTATTGCTCATAAATATGTTTATTTACTATAATTTAATTTAATGCTTAAGTTTTGAGCATTATGCTGCAAAAGTCAGCAAAGTTATATCTTATTACAATTAATTAAAACTTTAAGGGGCTTTGTTGTTGAATTTTTATAAAATTACCAACATATACATTAATTATTGCATTTTTTTCAACGGAATAATATAAATGCCAATAATTTTAAAACACTGGATTTTTATAGACAAACCACTAATTAAAACAGCTCTTGTTGGTCATCCTCATTGGGTATTTTTAAATTGTAACCCAACTCAGTATTAATCTTTTTTATGAAGTATGCCGATAATAAGGGAGATTCTTTTTCAATGTTCTGATGGATGAAAAAATCAATTTCCTTAATGCCCTGTAATTTCCAGAGCTTTAAACGCTCTATCCAGTCGTCCAATCGGGTATAATCCGTTACATGGTTTGCCCCCACATATCTTACAAATGCCGTAGGATTGGTCAATCGCATATGAAGTAAATCACGCCTACCTGCTGTATCTACAATAATATTGGAAATATTATGAGTTTCCAATAATTGATATAATTCTTCAGCTACGACCTTATCATTATACCAATCGGTATGCCGAAATTCTATAGCTAAGGGGATTTCTTTTGGCCACTCTTTTACAAAATCAACTACCCGATCAAAATCCTTTGGTGCAAAATTATTGTGCATTTGTAAAAACATGGTGCCTAATTTTTCTTTTAAGTTGGAAGTGTTGTAGATATAATGTTCAACTACTTCTTTTATATTGTTCAAACGCTTCCAATGGCTGATTTCCTGGTTGAGTTTTGGAAAAAACTTAAAATTATCAGGTGTTTTTTTATACCAATTGTAAAATTGCTCCGCAGGAAAGATACGGTAGAAAGTAGCATTAAGCTCTATGGAATTAAACTGTCTTGAGTAATATGTTAATTCATCCTTGGTTCCTTTTGGATAAAACCCTTTAAGGTCTGCTTTGTTCCATTTAGCACAGCCCACATAAATCTCAGGGATACTGTCATCTTTAACCTTTATCAGTACTTTTTTTGTATCTGGATGGTCTTTTGGCAGGGTAAAATCAATAGCTTCAGGATTGTCTATACTTCCAAATTTCATATGTCGTTTGCTGATTTAAATTATTAAACGGTTTAAAGATAAAGATAAGGAAAACCACTATGTTGATAACCTAGTTAATAATTAGAACACTTATGGTCATTACCTGTACCAATAATCTCTATTTTTATTTAAAACACCTAATCATGAACACAAGAGACCTTAACCTAAAGCAGACAAGACCTGAGGTGTTAACTGCTACCATTAATGACAGCATGAGTAGTGATGAGCGTTTTCAGAATTTGGTGCTACGCCCAGTAATTAAACTACAAGAGGAATTGTTTATTGTGGTTTTTAGAAATTATATCGCTAAGCACAAATCGGTATTTTATGGATTAACATTAGAAAAGCGTATTGACTACATTGAAAATGCCATACACAAAGACATGAAATTTAGAAACTCTTTAAAAGGCATGGTCATAGGGCAATTTACATTGGAGGAATACGCTATTTATATTGAAAATTCTTCAGCCTTGAACAAACGCATGATGAACCTGGTTAAGGAGCGCTTATTAAGCAATATTCAATTATTTGAAAAACCTGAGTATTTAACTGCTGTTTAATTTTGTTAAATTAAGGACACTCCGTTCAAATCAGTAGTCAACACCTCGCTCATATAATCAAAATATGGACGAATGGCCTTGAAGGCTTGGTCTACTTCGTTAAGAAAATTAACATCCAATACATCCATGTCGGTAAACTTTTTAACAAATATATATTGCTTCTTTTTTATTAAATCGATGGCTTTATGATCTTTGCTAAATCCTTTTGGTGCAGTCTTTACTTCATCTCCCACAAAGCTCCCCCAAATGGCTTTAAATGATTTTTCATTTATAATTTGCCTAATTTCTTCATCATCCATTTCAAACTCTTTTCGTATACGCAATAAATCGACTGGCTCTGGCTCCCAAAAACCTGTAGCAATAAAACTCTCATTGTTGGGTTGAATATGTAAATAATAACCGCCTCTTAATTTAGGTTTTGATCTGTGAAAGGCCCCACCAAAATGGGTTTTGTATGGTAATTTGTTTTTAGAAAACCTTACATCACGATAGATGCGAAACATTTTAAGCTTATCAATATCATCATGATTATTAAGGCTATCTAACACCGTGTTGTAAACCTGTTTTACTTCTGCTTCAATGACCTTGAATTCTTTTTTATTTTCATTGAACCAGTCACGATTATTGTTTTTTTCTAATTTTTTAAAAAAATCTAATGCCGATTTTGGTACTGTTACGCTCATAAATGAATTTTTTTCTAAAATACAAAAAGTCTATATTTTACTAGGATAATTATGGTTAAGTTAACATTTTGGTTTACAAAAAATCAATGTTCTTAAGTATTAACCCAGAAGCTGGGGCAATGTACTCCATTCTTCTTTTACTATGTGGAAGCAAACTGTTTTCAATATCTTCTATAGTTAGTTTTCCTTTACCTAAGTCAATTAAAGCCCCCATCATTAAACGAATTTGGTTACGCATAAAACCTTGCCCCTTTACACGAAATAGGTATGATTTTTTTGGAAAAAAATTAGCACTGTAAATGGTGTTTTCTAAGAGTTCGGATAATAAAATCTCACGATTATAAACGCCATTATCGGTTGGCTTATAGCAATATGATTTAAAATAATGTTTTCCCTCAAATAATTTAGCTCCTTGTTTCATTATTTCAATATCCAAATAATCTAAAATGGTTGTCATAATTGGCGCACAAAATGGATGACATTTTTCTCCATAAGCAAACAGGTAGTTATATTCCTTAACTTTTGAGTGTTGTATGATATTGAATTTCTCATCAACTTTAGCAATATTCAACGCGCGAATGTCCTGTGGCAAATTGTAATTAAAAAGACCTAGAAAAGCTTCTTGATCTTCGATGGGTTCTTCAAGAAATAATTCAAAAGCAGCACATTCAGCCGAAACCATGGCGTCGGTTCGTCCGGCACAGAGGGTTTTAAAAGGCTTTCCTTCTAAAATGTAGTTAAAGGTTCGGTCTACCATTAAGTGTAGTGTTTTTACATCGGGCTGCTTTTGCCAACCATGGAATCGGTAGCCTAAATATTGAATAGAGATAACGTAAAAATACTTTTTCACTTTGCGTTTTTGATTCACCGAATGTACATTCTTTTATTTATTGAAACAAAAATTTTATAAATTGTAAAACCTTTATCACTAACTAAATATTAATAATTTATGACAGATTCAGCAACGATTAAACCTCCATTTTGGTTTTGGCCAACAACTATTATAGCCCTTGTATGGAATGCCATGGGTGCTATGCAATATGTTGGACAAGCCTATATGACCGATAGTTTTAAAGCTCAATACACAGCAGAAGAGCTTGAGATTTTCACCAATTTACCTGCTTGGTATACAGCAGCCTTTGCATTTGCCGTTTGGGGTGGTGTTTTAGGTTGCATTGGGTTATTACTGAGAAGAAAATGGGCTAAAATTGCTTTTTTAATTTCGCTAATAGGAATTATAGTGCAGATGCTACACAATCTTTTTATTTCTGATTCCTCTATAACTTATGGACCAGCAGTTATAACTATGACCATCATGATTCCCTTTATTGGTGTTTTACTGCTTTTATTGTCAAAAAAAGCCATTGCCAAAGGTTGGATTTCATAGACTATATCTATTTTTTGAAATATAAAAGGCATTACTCCAAATTAGTTTAATGCCTTTTTAGTTTCCTACCAGCTTCTAGCGTTTAGCGTCGATTTGTGTCTACTTTTAAGCTCCGCTTCAATATCTTTTAGCGTAAAGCCTTTGGCTTGAAGCAACATGAGATAATGGAATAACAAATCGGCCGATTCATATAAAAACAATTCGTCATTGTTGTCCTTAGCTTCTATTACAGTCTCTACAGCTTCCTCCCCTACTTTTTGGGCGATTTTATTAATGCCTTTTGCAAACAAACCCGCTACATAAGATTTTTTGGTGTCTTTATTGGCAATGCGTTCGGCTATCACATCTTCTAAAGTTGAGAAAAAACCATAAGAAGAATTGTTTTCTTCACCCCAACAGTTATCTGTACCTGTATGACATGTTGGTCCAACAGGATTGACTTGAATTAAAAGCGTGTCGCTATCACAGTCGTTTTTAATGCTCACCAAATTCAAAACATTACCACTTTCCTCACCTTTTGTCCATAGTCGATTTTTACTTCTACTAAAAAAAGTTACTTGCTTAGTTTCTATGGTTTTTTGGTAGGCTAATTCATTCATATAGCCAAGCATCAACACATTTTTGGTTGTGACATCTTGAATAATGGCTGGAACAAGTCCATTTTCGTCATATTTTATAGTCATGGTTCTTAATTTTTGAGATGCTTAAATAAATTAGGTAAGACGGTTTAATTACAATCTTACTTCTATATTATTCTTTTTTAATTCTTGTTTTAATTTTAGAATAGGTATTTCCCCAAAATGAAAGACACTGGCTGCCAAAGCGGCATCAGCTTTACCCTCTTTAAAGGTATCAATAAAATGCTTAATGTTTCCAGCTCCACCAGAAGCTATAATCGGAATGTTTAATTCTTCTGATAACTTTGCAAGTGCATTATTGGCAAATCCATTTTTAGTACCATCATGATCCATGGATGTAAACAAAATTTCACCCGCACCACGTTCTTCAACTTCTTTGGCCCAATCAAATAAATCTATTTCTGTTGGAATGCTGCCTCCTGCCAAATGTACCTTCCATTTTCCATCAATTTGTTTGGCGTCTATGGCTACAACCACACATTGGCTACCAAACTTATCGGCTAATTCATTTATTAATTCTGGACGTTTTATGGCAGAAGAATTAATAGAGACTTTATCCGCACCACATTTCAATAAAGCATCAACATGCTCTACATTTGAAATACCTCCACCTACTGTAAAAGGAATATTAACCTGTTCGGCAACATGCAAAACCATGTCCAATACAGTAGCTCTTTCTTCCAGAGTAGCCGAAATATCTAAAAACACTAGTTCATCTGCTCCCAAATCAGCATATTGCTTGGCAAGAACAACGGGATCTCCCGCATCTCTCAAATCAACAAAATTGACACCTTTTACGGTACGTCCATCTTTAATATCTAAACAAGGTATGATTCTCTTTGTAAGCAAAACTTCTATATTTTATGGCATTGCAACCCCAATAATAGAGGGCTGTAATCTATTTTTATACTAACTGTTTAAGGATACACTTCCATTGCGCTAATTATTCCATTCCATTTCATATTATGGTTATCTTATATTGTCAAACAAACTTTTCTAATTGCTTTAAACTAATTTTATTTTCATAAATAGCCTTCCCTATTATGGTTCCTTCACAGCCAATCTCTTTTAAAATAGATAATTCATCTATTTTTGAAATACCTCCCGAAGCAATTAACTTAATAGATTGTCCACTACTGCTATTGGTACATTCTGTTATTATTTGCTTATACAAATCGATAGAAGGCCCTTGCAGCATGCCATCTTTAGAAATATCGGTGCAAATTACATATTGAATGCTTTTTGCTTGATAGGTCTTGATAAACGGAATCATATCTTCTTTGCTTCGTTCCTGCCAGCCACTAATGGATACCTTACCCTGATCACTATCTGCACCCAATATAATTTTTACTGAACCGTATTTTGATATCCACCCCTCAAAAGTTTTGGGGTCTTTTACAGCAATACTTCCTCCTGTAATTTGTTTCGCTCCGGAATTAAAGGCAATGTGCAAGTCTTCATTGGTTTTTAATCCACCTCCAAAATCAATTTTTAAATTAGTTTTGGAAGCGATTTGTTCCAAGATCTTGTAATTGATTATATGTTGCGCTTTTGCACCATCTAAATCAACCAAATGCAAATACCGAATCCCTGAATCTTCAAACTGCTTGGCTACTTCCAATGGATTTTCATTATATATTTTTTTGGTGTCATAATCTCCTTTGGTTAGACGTACGCACTTACCTTCTATGATATCTATTGCTGGTATGATTCTCATTGATTAACTTGTTAATAGACCCTAAGATTATTTCAGGGTTTTAATAATATTAATTTATTTTAAAAGATACTGAAACTAGTTAAGTATGTTTCTAGAGTGTTAAAAAATTATCTAAAATCTTCTCTCCTGCCACACTACTCTTTTCTGGATGAAACTGAACTCCATAAAAATTTTCATGTTGCAAAGCCGAAGCGTAATTAATACCATAATCGGTAGCAGCAATGGTTTCATTACAATGTTCGGCATAAAAACTATGTACCAAATACATGTATTCATTTTCCTTGATACCCTTAAACAAATCCGATTTCAACTCCTTAATCACGTTCCATCCCATTTGTGGTACCTTAACGGAATTGGAAAACCGTTTTACCTTAGTTTGAAAAATACCCAAACCTATTGTATCACCCTCCTCAGTATATTGACACATGAGTTGCATTCCCAAGCAAATGCCCAATACAGGTTGCTTAAGGCTTGGTATTAATTCATCCAACTTACTTTCCTTAAGCTTTTTCATGGCAGAATTTGCTTCTCCAACACCTGGAAAAATTATTCTATCGGCGGCTTTGATTTCCTCAGTATTATTGGACAAAAAAGCATCATAACCTAAGCGATTAAAAGCAAATTGTATGCTTTTAATGTTCCCGGCTCCATAATCTATAATAACTAATTTCACTTAATTGCATATTTACGATTTCGGATGCACGATCATTGAAATCGCGCATCGTTAAACTAGGTTTTTAAATATTACAGCATACCTTTTGTACTTGGCAAAAACATCTTATTGGCATCTCTTTTTACGGCCATTTTTATCGCCTTTGCAAAAGCTTTAAAGATAGCTTCAATCTTATGATGTTCATTGATTCCTTCGGCTTTTATATTCAAATTGCACTTGGCTCCATCAGTAAACGATTTAAACAAATGATAAAACATTTCAGTTGGCATATCTCCTATTTTTTCACGCTTAAATTCAGCGTCCCATTCTAACCAATTTCTGCCGCCAAAATCTATGGCTATTTGAGCCAAACAATCGTCCATAGGTAAACAAAAACCATAACGCTCTATACCCAATTTATTACCTAAAGCTTTATGAAATACTTCTCCCAAAGCAATCATGGTATCCTCAATAGTATGGTGTTCATCCACTTCTAAATCTCCATTCACCTTAATGGTTAAATCCATTGCTCCATGACGTCCTATTTGATCCAACATATGATCGAAAAAAGATAATCCGGTACTAATCTCGTTATTTCCAGAACCATCTAAGTTCAGTTTAATATAAATTTGCGTTTCATTTGTATTACGGGTAATTTCCGCAACACGATCCTCTAATTTTAAAAATTCATAAATTTTCTTCCAATCATTAGTTTCAAGAGCAATATAAGTGTCTAGTTCTTCACGCTTAACCGTAATTTCGTTATTTCCCAAATACGTATCATCGTTTATAAATATTCCTCTAGCTCCTAAGTTTTTGGCTAGCTCAATATCAGTAAGTCTATCCCCTATTACGAAAGAGTTTTCCAGATCATATTCATCATTAAAAAACTTAGTCAACAAGCCGGTGTTAGGTTTTCGGGTAGGTGCATTATCCTTGGCATAAGTTTTATCAATATACACTTCCTTAAACCCAATACCTTCACCCTTAAAGGTATCCATTACAAAATTATGAATGGGCCAAAACTTTTCTGCTGGATTTGATAATGTCCCCAAACCATCTTGGTTGGTGACCATAACAATTTCATAATCCAGTTCTTTACATATCTTTCCCAAGTACTGAAATACCATGGGATAGAATATTAACTTTTCGAATGCATCAACCTGTTCGTCTGCTGGTTCTTTTATTAAAGTACCATCTCTATCTATAAAAAGTACACGTTTCATTTATAACAAGTTTAATGTTTTTATTAATGTATTGTTCTCTTGCTTTGTACCAATGGTAAACCGCAAACAATTTTCACAACCAGGTTGTGAAGTTCTATTTCTAACCACTATGCCTTTATCAATCAATTGGTTATAGCGCATAGTTGCGTTATCAACTTTGACGAGTATAAAATTAGCATCGGAAGGATATATTTTGGTAACGAATGAAATTTTACCCAATTCTGAAATCATAAAGTCCCGCTGTTCCAGTATAGACCGTATTTGCTGCTCTGTCTGATCCTTGTTTTGCAATTGTTCAATGGCTTTTTGTTGTGTTAGTTCATTAACATTATATGGAGGCTTAATGGTGTTTAAAACCGAAATGATCTTAGTCGAAGCATAACAAATACCTAATCGGATACCCGCCATACCATAAGCTTTGGAAAGTGTTTGCGTTACAATTAAATTAGGATATTTTTCTAATTTGGTAATCCAACTAGGCTCGGGCGAAAAGTCTATATAAGCCTCGTCTATAACTACAATGCCTCGAAATTCATTTAATAATCGCTCTATTAACTCTGATGAAAAACTGTTAGCAGATGGATTATTAGGCGAACATAAAAATAATAATTTGCTGTTGGTATCGGCGATATCTAAAATTCTATCAACCTGAGGTTGAAAATCATCTGATAATTGAACTTCTTTTATGCCAATTGCATTAATGTTTGCCAATACACTATACATGCCATAGGTTGGTGGCAAATTAATAACATTATCTTGATTAGGCTCACAAAAGGTTCTAAAAATTAAATCCAACACTTCATCGCTGCCATTCCCCAAAAGAATTTGCTCTCGTGGAATTTTTTTGATTTCAGACAACAAGGATTTGACCTTTTTTTGTAACGGATCTGGATAACGGTTTATACCATTTTCAAAAGGATTTTCATTGGCATCCAAAAAAACCATATTATTATTATTCCCTTGAAACTCATCCCTAGCCGATGAATACGGCTTAATGGTTTTTATACTTGGTCGTATTAAATCTAAAACATTCATATCATTAAAGATTAGATTAGATAGATCTGAAAATTTATTTTTATAAATCCTTTAACCGAATGGTTACAGCATTTTTATGAGCTTGCAACCCTTCGGCTTCGGCCATTAATTCTATTGTTTTCCCAATATTTAAAATACCCTCTTTCGTTATTTTTTGAAAGGTCATACTCTTTAAAAAACTATCTAAATTCACTCCAGAGTAAGCCTTACTGAATCCGTTAGTTGGTAAGGTATGGTTAGTTCCCGACGCATAATCACCAGCACTTTCTGGTGTATAATTACCTATAAAAACCGAACCTGCATTAGTAATACCATTTATGTAAAAACCTTCATTACTTGTACAAATAATAAAGTGCTCTGGTCCGTAAGTATTAATTAGTTTTAAAGCTAATTCATCATTTTCGATATAAATAAGCTTTGAGTTTGCAATGGCTTTTTTAGCTATTGCTTTACGTGGAAGAAACTCTAATTGCTTTTCAAGCTCTTTTGAAACATCAAAAATTAAATGTTTGGATGTAGACACCAAAATAACCTGACTATCTGTACCGTGTTCGGCCTGACTTAACAAATCTGAAGCAATATATGATGCGTTGGCTAAGCCATCGGCAACAACCAACAATTCACTTGGTCCAGCAGGCATATCGATGGCTACACCATATTTTGTTGCAAGTTGTTTTGCCACAGTCACAAACTGGTTTCCTGGACCAAAAATTTTATATACTTGAGGTATGGAATCTGTACCAAAAGTTAATGCTGCAATAGCTTGTATACCACCTACCTTAAAAATTTTAGTTACGCCACACAATGATGCTGTGTATAAAATCTCAGGGGCCACTTTGCCCGATTTATTAGGTGGAGAACATAGAACTATTTCTTTACAACCAGCTAATTTCGCAGGAACAGCCAACATTAATACCGTTGAAAATAATGGTGCCGTACCACCTGGAATATATAAACCAACATGCTCAATGGGTCTTTTTTCCTGCCAACATTGCACGCCAATAGTAGTTTCAATTTCTACCTTAGCTGTTTTTTGCGCAGCATGAAAGATTTCAATGTTTTGCTTGGCTTGCTTAATAGCATCCTTTAGTTGTTTTGATACGCTATTGCTAGCTGCTTCAATCTCTTCAACCGAAACCAAATTGTTTTGTATGAACACCCCATCAAACCGCTGGGTGTAATGCTGAATAGCAGAGTCACCATTTTTCTCAACATCCTGAAAAATCTCATTAACAACACCTTCAATATCATTAATTGTTTGTGTAGGACGTTTTAAAATTTCTGACCAACTTGCACGTTTTGGGTTTTCTATTACTTGCATACTACAATACCATTTTTTCTATAGGACAAACTAAGATGCCTTGAGCGCCTTTAGCCTTTAAATCATCAATAACATTCCAAAATTCATTTTTACTAATTACAGAATGAACAGAACTCCAACCTTCTTCTGCCAGTGGTAGAACTGTTGGGCTTTTCATACCCGGAAGCACATTAATAATATCCTGTAACTTATCATTAGGGGCATTTAATAAAACGTACCGTGAATTTCTCCCTTTTAGAACTGATTGTATTCTAAATTGAACTGTTTGTAAAATAGGTTGTTTATCATCACTTAAAAGAGGAGAAACAGCTAAAACGGCTTCAGATTTTAAAATGGTTTCAACCTCTTTAAGGTTGTTTTTAAACAATGTACTTCCACTTGATACAATATCACAAATGGCATCAGCCAAACCAATATTTGGTGCAATTTCAACAGAACCGTTGATAATGTGAAGGTTAGCATCAACCCTCTCTTTTTTCAAAAAGTCCTGAACTGTATTTGGATAGGAAGTTGCAATACGCTTGCCCTCTAAATCTTTTATACTATTGTATTTTACAGATTTTGGAACCGCTATACATACACGACATTTTGAAAACCCCAATTTTTCAGCTATTTCTATGTCTTCTCCTTTTTCTATCAAAACATTTTCACCTATAATGGCAGCATCTACAACGCCATCTTTTAGGTATTGTGGTATATCACTATTTCTTAAATAAAATACTTCTACAGGAAAATTTCTAGCCGAGGCTTTTAACTGGTCTTTACCGTTATCAATAGAAATACCGATATCTTTTAAAATTTGCATCGAATCTTCATTCAATCGACCCGATTTTTGTACTGCAATTCTTAGCTTACTCATTTGTATTTTGTTGAGTTTATATATATTATGAAATCTTCACTTGGGTGAAGACTATTTCAAATTGTAAAACAATAAGAAATAAAAAACCCGTTTGATGGTCTCAAACGGGTTAAAAATATGTTGAATTTATTCAATACATCTTCACTTCGCTTGAGAGCAAATTAGAAAATGATGGTGCACATGAATAAAAGTCATTACATTGATTTATATATACAAATATCAATAATAATAGTAAACAATACCAAATATTATGGATACATTTTTTATTATTTTAAAAATAAGCAATTCTCGATTGTTTTTTTTAGCACTTAAACATTAAATAAGGCCACAAACTAAAAATATTTAAATAAACATATATCTAATAGTTATTTTTAAGGGTTATCAATGAAAATAGTTCATTTAACAAACCTATCAATTATTTAACCTTTTTTACTGCGGTTAACATTAATTCTTCACCATAATTATTTATTGCTTTTCCTTTTAACTTATCCCCTTCTTTCTTCAATTGAACATCGACTGATTCATTTTCTACATTGACATTAAAATAAAAAATGTCATTTTCTACTTTTAATGATTGTGCATTAACGACACTTCCATCTTCATATACAACTTTAACGATGTATTTATTCTCTTTGTGTTCAATTATTAATGTTCCCGATTGGTATCCATAAGGAGCATCGTTACATGTATACACCCATGGGCCTTCAAAATTTTTTAATGACTCTTGGGCATTTGTTTTAAAACAAAAAAGAAATGCTATTACTACTAATACAAAAAGATTTTTTTTCATAATTAATTAAGTTACTATTTTATATTTTATTTCATTATTCCATCCAAAATTATGCAACCAATGTGTTAACACGAAAAAATAGGGACAAAAAAGAATATTATGGGATAAATAGATTCCCTAATACATATGCATTTTAAATTGTGGGATATAATTGGCAGATATAGGGATGACTACGTTACTGTTTTTTACATGAATTAAAAACTTTCCAGAGACTTTTTCTATGAGCTTAATGTTTTTTAGATTAACAATATATGACCTATGACACCTTTTAACAATTGCATTATCCAAAATTATTTCTAGGTTTTTTAGTGTATTTCGAATAAGTTTCTTTTTCACCTTATTGTCGTCAATATAATTGACAGCCACATAATTGTCTGCCGATTCAAAATACAATAAACTGTTTAGAGGTATGGATAGTTTAACAGCATTATTTTCATCTGGAATACCAATTAAATTTGTAATGTTTGACAAATTACTTTTTATGTTTCGCTTTTGCCTTAGCTGAATTACATAAATTATAAGTAGTGCAATTGTATATGGAATTATAATTACTAATGATGCATAATGGAGACATTCAAGAAAAAAAGGCCAAAACACTACTCCGTCATATTGGTAAATAAGCGATAACACAAAAGCCATTAACGTTATTTCAAAAAACACCCAAAACACAAATTCTACTAGACTAAATTTTTTGATTCCAAACAGTTTTCTAAGTACAAATTGTGAGAAAGCTAAAACAGAAATACCAATTGCAGAAAATTTAGAAAGTCTTATAAATTGATCAACGCCCTTATCGTCCTCCCATAAATTAATATTATAAGGCACAAAAACATTCAAAAATAGCACACTAAAAACAAGGCAAAAACTTATCAAGAAAAGTTTTTGCCAGTTTTTGTTCAATAAGGTAAATGAAGTCCACATCATTACTTCCAGGGAATCTCTATCAAATACTAAATAAACACTGATTTGCTTATTGATTCCCTAAAATAATAGGCATCCCTGAATCTCCTGAACCTATAACAATAACTTTGCTATTAGCTGATTCTGATAGTTTTATAGTGGCCTCTATGCCTTTATCCTGTAAAATTTTATCGGTAAGTGATGCACTTAAAATTTTATTGGCATCGGCCTTTCCTTGCGCTTCAATACGTTGTTTTTCAGCTTCTTTTGATGCAGTAACCAATCTAAATTCATATTCTAAAGATTCTTGTTCCTGCTTTAGCTTACGTTCAATAGCCTCTTTAATAGTAGGTGGAAGTGTTACATCTCGAATTAAGATATTGTTAAGTTGAATATATTGGCTTTCTACAATATTCTTGGTTTCTAAAAATATCTCTTCTTGAATGGCGTCACGTTTACTGGAATATAATTGCTCTGGAGTATAACGACCAACAACACTACGTGCCGCACTACGAACAGCAGGTTGTAAAACCCTTTTTAAGTAACTTTCTCCTTTTTCATTATGTAACCTTCCCAAATTCTTGACGTCAGGTTCGTATAGAACAGATGCATCCAATTTAATATCCAAACCATTAGATGAAAGTACAGACATTGCTTCTGGAACTTCTTGTTGACGGGTTTCATAATCAATAACTCTATTCCAAGGAGCAATAATATGAAAACCTGGTCCCAAAGCATCTTTTTCGGGATCTACACCATTACTTAACGTTTCATATAAGACTCCTGCATGTCCAGCATCTATAGTTACAGCAGATTTAGCTAATACTATAATTAAAATGATTGTGCCTATTATAAAAGGTAAGGCAACTTTTGGTAATTTTTCCATTGTATTTATTTTAAATTAATCCGTTATATTTTCTTAAAAACCACTCAGCCGATAAGCACAAGGCTATAATTAAAAGCAAGTATTTCCAATCTATCAAAGGTAAGCTATTTTTATGGCTCTTTTGAACGGGCAAATAACGTGAATCATTTAATAGATCACTATACAAATTAGTTGTTTCATCTATAAAATAAGATATTCCATTGCTATTAGTAGCCAAACGTTGCAACTTTGTTACATTGGCACTTAAGAATTGTTGCTCTACATTGTATTCCAGTATTTGAAAGTTTCCAGATTGTGAAATAGATTCATTTGATGGGCTTACCGTAAAACTGTATTTAGAAGGCGACAAACTACTCAAGTCCACTTGGTAATTGTTATTTTTAATCACAAAGGGAAGTATCTTGGTGTCACCCGAAATATCATCCTTAACAGTAATGTTTAGCGATTGCCTGGCATCAAATTGATAATTCTTATCAAAGTATTGTGCTTTAACAATAATGTTGGTATTGCCATTATAGAATGTTTCATATTCAATATTCAATCGGTTTCGTTGCTTAGTTGATGCCAAATATTGAACCACTTTCCCTAAAAAATCATCGAAAGCACTGAATGATTTTGTATTCATGAAACTTTGGGCACGCCATTTCCAAATATTTTCACCTAACAAAATGGCCTCTCTTTCATTATTGACTTCAATGGTGGCCAACAATGGGTCAATAGTAATATTTCCATTTATAGTTTTGGCTAAAATTGTCTGGAAAGGAACCCTAAAATTTATAGTTCCATAATTGGATTTTAAAGGAGGAAAAGATTCAAAATTTATATCATCCACCAAAAAGGGTGAATAATTCAAATTTAATTTGGTTTGATAATCCTCGAATTGACCAGAAATGTCGTGTTGGTAATTTTTAGACACTTCATTTAAAAAATCTAAATTCGTTTTAGTGCCTACGATAATGAATTTATTCTTTTTGGATTCTTCTAATAATTCGTACAAATCCTTAAACGAATGGGTTGGCTGATATAAAATAACCAATTGAAAATCATCGATTTGATCCAATATTTTTTGTGGATCTAAAAACGTTGCAGACCATTGTTCGTTAATTTCAATACTTTTTTTAAAAACTCCCAAATCTGGATGCAAAAATGCACTTACAATGGCTACTTTTGTTTTTTGGTCTATTACTTCAACCGCAAAAAGCTTTGTATTGTTTATTTTATTTTTTTCATTTTCAATTGGAGTTAATGTCGCTCGGTAGCTACTTACCCCTACAGTTGAAGCTGGTAGCGTAAAGTTAATTATACTAGAATTATTGTCTTTTGAAAAACTAATATTTTTTGAATATACTTCGACATCTCCTTTTTTAACTGCAAATTTTGATTGAACCTTATCATAACCATTATAAACAAGAATGGCTTCAACAGGAAATTGATTTTTTAAAAAGGCATACCTATTTACATTAAATTGTTGGATTTTTAAATCGGTGTGGGCAGTGGTATCCCCCAAAATAATTGGATAAATAGGTTGTTTATATTTTGAAGATGAAAACTCGTAGTCGTTACCATAAGTTTGGTTTCCATCTGTAATAAGTAATGTAGGCGATGTGGTTTGTTTATATAGTTGGGAAAGCTGGTTTATAGCACCATTTATATTTGTCTGTTTTTCAGAAAACGTCAAAGTGTCTGTAGCACTAAAATCTTTTCCAAAGGTGTAAACATCAATATTAAACTTATTTTTTAAAGCCTCATTATCCATAATACTTTGAACTAATTCCCTAACTTTTTCCTCCTGTTTTAGATAAACAATTGAATTTGAATTATCTACAGCTATAATCAAATTAGGCTTTTCAATTGAAATGGTTTCTTGGTGAAACTTAGGATTGATGAGTAATAATAAAATTGAAAAAATAGTAAGAAATCTTAAAAACAAAAAAAGCATGTTTAACTTAGACATACTTTTTTCGTTTTTGTAATATTGAAATCCTGCTATAAATAAAGCAGCTATTCCAGCGAGTATAAAATATAATACGGTTTCGGTCTGCATTATTTAAATTTACGATTTACAATTTTTACATACATTAAAACTTCATCGTCAAATTGTAAATCTTTAATTGCAAATTTTAAGTTAGCATACCACCATCTACATTAAGGGTTTGCCCTGTAATATAGGCGCTCATATCACTAGCTAAGAACACACAAACATTAGCAATATCCTCAGGTGTACCACCACGTTTTAATGGAATAGCATCACGCCAACCCTTCACTACATTTTCGTCTAACTTTGCAGTCATTTCAGTTTCAATAAAACCAGGAGCAACGACATTACTTCTAATATTTCTAGAGCCTAATTCTAAGGCAACAGATTTAGAAAACCCTATGATACCAGCCTTGGAAGCTGCATAATTGGTTTGGCCTGCATTACCTTTAACCCCTACAACCGAACTCATGTTAATAATAGATCCCTTACGTTGTTTTAACATAGTACGCTGGACTGCTTTGGTCATATTGAAAACCGATTTAAGGTTTACTTCAATAACTTTATCAAAATCTTCTTCGCTAATACGCATTAATAAATTATCCTTAGTTATACCTGCGTTATTAACTAAGATATCGATACTTCCAAATTCAGTAACAACATCATTAGCTAATTTTTGGGCTTCTTCAAAGCTAGCTGCATTACTTTGATAGCCTTTAGCTTTGATTCCCTTCTCGTTTAATTCTTCTTCCAAGGCTTTCGCAGCTTCAATCGATGAGCTATAAGTAAAAACCACATTTGCTCCTTGGTCTGCGAAAACTTGGGCAATACCCTTTCCTATACCCCTACTTGCTCCAGTAACGATAGCTGTTTTCCCTTCTAATAATTTCATATCACTAACTTTATTTTTTATAAAATTGTTGAAATTCAAATATACTAATAACAAAATACTATATACTAAAAAACCTCACAAAAAATGTGAGGCCTTTAGTATTAATAAATCATATTTTAAGCCATAACCTCGGCTACTTTTTTACCTATTTCGGCAGGTGAATCCACAACGTGAATACCACATGCCCTCATAATTTTCTTTTTGGCTTGAGCAGTATCATCACTACCTCCAACAATAGCACCTGCATGTCCCATAGTGCGTCCAGCTGGTGCTGTTTCACCAGCAATAAAACCTACAATTGGTTTTTTACTACCACTTTCTTTATACCAATTAGCAGCATCTGCTTCTAATTGCCCACCTATTTCACCTATCATAACAACAGCTTCTGTTTCTGGGTCACCAATAAGAAGTTCTACAGCATCTTTGGTAGTAGTACCAATAATAGGATCACCACCAATACCAATAGCAGTAGTAATCCCCAGTCCTTGCTTCACTACTTGATCGGCCGCTTCATAAGTTAATGTTCCAGATTTTGACACAATACCTACCTTTCCTTTTTTAAACACAAAACCTGGCATGATTCCTACTTTTGCTTCTTCAGGCGTAATTACACCAGGGCAGTTTGGACCAACCAAACGACAGTCTTTGTTTTTAATATAGTTAGAGGCAATTATCATATCGGCAACAGGAATACCTTCTGTAATGGTTATAATAACTTTAATACCGGCATCAGCAGCTTCCATTATGGCATCAGCAGCAAATGCAGGTGGCACAAAAATAATGGTCGTATCGGCACCAACTTGATCTACAGCTTCTTTTACAGTATTAAACACAGGTTTATCCAAATGAATTTGACCTCCTTTTCCTGGAGTGACACCACCAACCACATTGGTTCCATATTCAATCATTTGTCCAGCGTGAAATGTACCTTCACTACCAGTAAATCCTTGCACTATTATTTTTGAATCTTTATTTACTAAAACACTCATGTTTTTAATTTTTTTTAAATCGTTTAAAAAAGTGTGACAAAAGTAATGTATTGCACTGTATAAATAAAGTCTATACTTTGTTTTTTAATTGTTGAATGATATCGGGTATTTTTTTTATTAGGGCAAGTTCTCTAAGCTTAAGTCTTGATTCTTCGGCAGGATATCCAAAATAGGTTTTATGTCCTTCTAAAGATTTACTTATGCCTGACTGGGCCAATATTACAGCTTTCTCCCCAATAGTTATGGCGCTGGTACTACCAACTTGCCCCCAAATAGTTACTTCATCTTCAATAATAACACAACCTGCAATGCCGACCTGTGATGCAATTAGACATTTTCTACCAACAGAGGTGTCATGGCCAATTTGAATTTGGTTATCCAATTTTGAACCTTCACCAATAACTGTGTCGCCAGTAACTCCACGATCTATTGTACATAAAGCACCAATATGAACATTGTTTTTAATGACCACCCTACCCCCAGATAATAGTTGGTCAAAACCATCAGGACGATTTTTGTAGTAAAAAGCACTAGCTCCAAGAACAGTTCCCGCATGAATAATAACATTGTCACCAATAATAGTATCGTCATAAATACAGACATTGGGATGAATAACGCAATTATTGCCTATAATCACATTATTACCTATAAAGCAATTAGGTTGAATAATCGTACCCTCACCAATAATCGCTGAATCTGAAATTAATTTATTCGTTTGCCGAAAGGGCTTAAAAAACTGGGTTAATTTATTAAAATCCCTAAATGGATCATCACTAATTAGCAAAGCTTTGCCTTCTGGACAAGGAACATTTTTATTTATTAGAACAGTAGTTGCTTTTGAATTTAATGCTTTATCATAATACTTAGGGTGATCAACAAACACAATATCTCCTGGTTCAACCACATGAATTTCATTCATTCCTAAAACAGGAAAATCTTCAGTACCAACAAAGTCACAGTCAATTAGACTGGCAATTTCTTTTAAGGTATATTGCTTTGGAAACTTCATATTAAGCAGGTAATTAGCGGTATGTATTAGTAATATTGAAAGTCTTAGCAACTATTGACAATACTATTAGCTGCAAACTTATTTTACTCTTTAATACGTTCTTTATAAGTTCCTTTTTCGGTTTCTATCCTAATTTTATCGCCTTCATTAATAAATAAAGGGACATTTATCTCGGCTCCTGTTTCAACAGTTGCCGGCTTAGTGGCATTAGTAGCTGTATTTCCTTTTACACCAGGTTCTGTGTGGGTAACTTCCAATATAACACTGGCTGGCATTTCAATAGAAAGAGGCATATTATCTTCTGTATTTATTAAAACTGTTACAACTTCACCTTCCTTCATTAAATCGGGTCTGTCCAATACAGCCTCCTGTAATTGAATTTGGGTGTAGTCTTCAGTATTCATAAAATGATAGTATTCACCATCATTATATAGAAATTGGAATTTATGTGTTTCAACACGTACATCTTCTATTTTATGACCAGCCGAAAACGTGTTGTCAATAACTTTTCCTGTAGTAACACTCTTTAATTTCGTTCTTACAAAAGCTGGCCCTTTGCCAGGCTTAACATGTAAAAACTCTATAATTTTATAAATATCGTGGTTATATCTAATACATAACCCGTTTCTAATATCACTTGTACTTGCCATTATAATTAATTTGATTTAAAATATCCTTTCATAATACCACGATGAGAGTTTTTAATGAATTGCAAAATTTCATCACGCTCTGGAGTGGCTTCCATTTCAGCTTCAATGATTTCTGAAGCTTGTGTGTTATTGTAGTTTTTTTGATAAAGTATTCTAAAGATATTCTGTATTTCCCTTATCTTCTCCGAAGTAAACCCCCTTCTTCGCAGTCCAACAGAATTGATACCTACATAAGACAATGGTTCTCTTGCCGCTTTTACATAAGGAGGAACATCTTTTCTAACTAAAGATCCACCTGTTACAAAGGCGTGATTACCAATGGAACAAAATTGATGAACAGCCGTCATACCCGCCAAAACCACATAATCACCAATAGTAATGTGTCCTGCCAATGTACTGTTATTGGAAAAAATACAATTATTACCCACTATACAGTCATGGGCAATATGGCAATAAGCCATGATTAAGCAATTATTACCAATAACTGTTTTCATACGATCTGCAGTTCCCCTATTTATGGTAACACATTCACGTATAGTTACATTATCACCTATTTCAACAGTAGTTTCTTCATCGTTATATTTTAGATCCTGTGGTACAGCAGATATAACAGCTCCAGGGAAAATATTACAATTTTTACCTATGCGAGCACCTTCCATAATAGTAACATTACTGCCAATCCAAGTGCCCTCGCCTATTTTAACATTATTATGTATGGTAGTGAAGGGTTCTATTACTACATTTTTTGCAATTTTTGCTCCAGGGTGTACGTATGCTAAAGGTTGATTCATTTTTGTGTCTTATTTTAATAAATATGTAAATAATGTGCTCTTGGAATATTAGACAATAAAATTCATGTGAGTTCTAAAATTACTCGCTACATAATTTATTTAACTTTAGTGATTTGAGCCATTAGTTCTGCTTCAGCACACAATTTTCCATTAGCATAAGCATAACCTTGCATGTGGCAAATACCCCTACGAATTGGAGTAATTAAAGAGCATTTAAAAATCAAAGTATCACCAGGCATTACTTTTTGCTTGAATTTAACATTATCCATTTTCATGAAAAAGGTTAAATAATTTTCCGGATCAGGTACTGTGTTCAACACCAATATTCCACCTGTTTGAGCCATAGCTTCCACAATCAGTACTCCAGGCATTACCGGAGCTCCTGGAAAATGTCCTTTGAAGAACTCTTCGTTCATAGTGACATTCTTAGTCGCTGTTACATAGTTTTCAGTAAGCTCAAAAACTTTATCAATTAATAAAAAAGGTTGTCTATGAGGCAACATGGCCATAATTTGTGTGACATCCATCAAGGGCGCTTGATTCAAATCTATATTTGGAACATTATTGCGCCTTTCGTTCTTAATAATCTTAGACAGTTTTTTTGCAAATTGGGTATTTACAAAATGTCCTGGTTTATTGGCTATAACCTTGCCTCTTATACGAGTCCCTATTAATGCCAAATCACCAAGTACATCTAATAATTTATGTCGAGCAGCTTCATTAGGATGATGCAAAGTTAAATTATCAAGTATCCCGTTAGGCTTAACAGCAATATTGTCTTTTTTAAAAGCCACTCTTAACTTGTTCATAGTTTCAGGGGATAGAGGTTTGTCTACATAAACAATGGCATTGTTTAAGTCGCCACCTTTTATTAACCCATTTTCCAGCAACATTTCAATCTCATGCAAAAAACTAAATGTTCGAGAGTTTGAAATGTCTTTTTTAAAATCTGAAATGTTATTTAGAGTAGCATTTTGGGTACCCAACACTTTAGTGCCAAAATCTACCATAGTAGTTATTTGATATTCTTTGGCGGGCATGATTAAAATTTCGCTACCTGTATCTTCATCGGTATATGAAACTATTTCAGTAACTACAAACTCTTCCCTAAAAGCATCAAGTTCTATTATACCGGCTTTTTCCAAAGCTTCAACAAAAAACTTAGAAGAACCATCCATGATAGGAGGTTCGGACTCATTAAGCTCAATAATAGCATTGTCTATGTCTAAACCTACTAGTGCTGCCAAAACATGCTCTGATGTTTGTATAGTAACACCGTTTTTCTCCAAACATGTACCGCGTTGCGTATTAGTTACATAACTAGCATTAGCTTCAATAACTGGAGCACCTTCTAAGTCAACGCGCTTAAAGGATAGACCAGAATTCGCAGGAGCAGATTTAAAGGTTAATGTTACCTCCTTTCCAGTATGTAAACCTACCCCTGTTAAGGAAATTTCTTTTTTTATGGTTTTTTGTTTGGTTTCCGTACTAACTATTCCCATTCAATTTTTTATCTATATCATTAATATTTTTTACAATCTTAGGTAAGTTTTTAAAATGAACATACGATTTGTTATAGTCACTATAACCTAGTGCTGGAGACCCCTGAAGTACCTCATTATCTTTTACATTTCGTATAATACCCGATTGTGCTTGAATCTTTACATTATTACCAATCGAAATGTGCCCAACTATTCCAACCTGCCCTCCTATTTGGCAATTTTCACCGATCTTAGTGGAGCCAGCAATTCCTGTTTGGGCTGCAATAACAGTATTTTTTCCAATTTCAACATTATGCGCTATTTGAATTTGGTTGTCCAGTTTGACCCCTCTTCTTATAATAGTAGACCCTAAAGTTGCTCTATCAATAGTTGTAGCAGCCCCAATGTCTACGAAATCTTCTAAAATAACATTACCTGTTTGGGGAACTTTTATATATTCACCATTTTCATTTGGAGAAAAACCAAAACCATCCGCTCCAATTATAGCTCCAGAGTTAATGACACAATGACTTCCTATAACACATTCAGAATAAATTTTAGAACCTGAAAAAATTATAGTATTGTCCCCAACTGTAACATTATCTCCTATATATGCATTGGGGTAAATTTTTACGTTTTCACCTAAAATGACATTATCCCCTATATAAGAAAATGCGCCAATGTATACATTGGCCCCATAACTAGAAGTTTCCGAAATAAAAGATGGTTGTTCAATACCACTTTTATTAAGTTTTACTAAGTTGTAATACTCCAATACCTTTGAAAATGCCGAATATGCATCGTCTACTTTTATAAGAGTAGCGCCAACATTATATTCTGGCTTGAATGTTTTGTTTACGATAGCTATAGATGCTTTGGTAGAATAAATGTATTGTGTATACTTCGGATTTGCTAGAAATGTTAAAGACCCTTCGGTGCCCTCTTCTATTTTAGAAAGTTTAGAAACTTCAACTTCAGCATTTCCTACAACATCTCCTTCTAAAATTTCTGCTATTTGTTGTGCTGTAAATTTCACACGTTTTAGTTTGTTGGTTTTGATTTAATTTCCGCAAAAATATGAAAAATGTAACAAAGTATTGCGTCCTGTTCTAATTGATGAAGTGTAATTGGATAAACAATCTATTCTTTTGGATAGCAAATATAATACTTAGTTACTGTTTTAGATAGTGGTTTTAAATTAAGTTGATCTGATACCATATCAATGTTTTGAATTTTACCAGATTTAAACAAAATATTGATCTTCTTGTTTTTAGGCTCATAAGCTTGATTGGAAACTTCTCCAGTAAAAACAAAATATTCAGCTTCAGCTTCCGAAACTTGATTTGTTTGGGTAAACATTTCTATTTCTTTAGTCAAGGATGGTAATTTAATTGGCTTATTTTTTATCTTAATTTTTAGTAAGTTTCTGTTAATAATCATATTGCATAGTTTACTCAGAACAAAATCATTATGGCCCTGCCATTCCTTCATTGCAGAAATAACATCAAAATCATCTAATTGTGCAAAAACTTGTAAAGTTGAACTGTTAAAATCCTCATGTAGGATATCATTCTCCAAGAAAAATTTTAAGGCTTTACTAGACGGTAATCTTGTCCCTTTTTTTGTCAATTCCTTTGCTCGCTTTAACACCCGAATCAATAATTGTTCCGCCACCAACCCTGTTTTATGTAAATATACTTGCCAATACATAAACCGTCTGGCAATCAAAAATTTTTCAACACTATAAATCCCTTTTTCTTCTACAACAAGTTCATCATTTACAACATTTAACATTGTAATTAATCGTTCACTATTAATGTTGCCTTCTGCAACACCTGTATAAAAACTATCCCGTTTTAGATAATCTGATCTGTCCATATCCAACTGTCCAGAAACCAATTGGCACATAAATTTCCTTGGGTATTCGCCTTTGAATATTTGAATAGCAAGCGTTAAATTTGAGTTAAATTCTTCGTTCAACTCTTGCATAAACATCAAGGAAATACCTTCATGTGAAATGCCATTTACAATACTATGTTCCATAGCATGTGAAAAAGGACCATGACCAATATCATGCAGTAAAATTGCAACATACAAACCTTCTTCCTCATCTTCAGATATTGTAACTCCCTTAAAACGAAGTACATTAACAGCTTTCTGCATGAGGTGCACACAACCAATAGCATGATGAAACCTTGTATGGTGAGCACCAGGATACACCAAATAAGACATTCCCATTTGGGTTATTCGCCTTAACCGTTGAAAGTATTTGTGCTGAATTAAATCAAAGATTAACGAATTTGGTATGGTAATAAATCCGTAAATTGGATCGTTTAATATTTTAAGTTTATTCAAACTTTAAGTTTTTAAATTAACTGTTTACAAATATAAATTAATTAGAAATTGATTATTTGAAATTTCTGATACATTTAAAATATAAATAATATGATAAATATACTTTGGGTGGATGATGAGATTGATTTATTAAAGCCCCATATTTTATTTTTGGAGCAAAAAAATTATAAAGTTTCCAAGTGTAATAGCGGAAGAGAGGCTATTGAAATACTTGATGAGCAAAATTTTGATATCGTTTTCTTAGATGAAAACATGCCTGGGCTTACTGGTTTAGAAACGCTAAATGAGATTAAAGAAAAGCAAGCCAATCTTCCTGTTGTTATGATTACCAAAAGTGAAGAAGAATATATTATGGAGGAAGCTATTGGTAATAAAATAGCAGATTATCTTATCAAGCCAGTAAATCCAAACCAAATATTGTTAAGTCTAAAAAAGAATTTAGATCATTCTAGATTGGTCTCAGAAAAAACGACTTCAAACTATCAACAAGAATTTAGAAAAATCGCCATGGATATGGCCATGGTAAACTCACATAATGCATGGGCAAATTTATATCAAAAGCTAATTTATTGGGAAATTCAATTGGAAGATATTGAAGATGCCAGCATGTTTGAAATATTAGAGTCTCAAAAAACCGAAGCAAACATACAATTCGGTAAGTTTATTGATAAAAATTATGAAAGTTGGTTTCAATCCAATGAAGATTCACCAATAATGTCTCATACACTATTTAAAGAATGTGTCGTCCCTGAAATCAGCAATGAACAGCCGACGCTTCTTATAGTTATTGATAACTTACGCTATGATCAATGGAAAACATTAGAGCCAATTATTGGCAACTATTACAAAAAAGAAAAGGAGGAGGCTTTCTATAGCATTTTACCTACAGCTACCCAATATGCCAGAAATGCTATTTTTTCTGGGTTAATGCCTGAAGATATGGAAAAATTATTTCCAAATTATTGGAAAAACGATACCGATGAAGGTGGAAAAAATTTATTTGAAGCGGAATTTTTACAAACCCAAATGAAACGCCTTGGTTTAAATCACTTAAATTATGAATACTATAAAATAACTAATTTAAAATCGGGAAAACGCTTAGTAGATAACTTTATGTCGCTTAAAAACAATGATTTAACCGTTGTGGTTTACAATTTTGTTGACATGTTATCGCATTCTAAAACCGAAATGGAGGTTGTAAAAGAACTCGCGTCAAATGACAAGGCTTATAGGTCGTTAACCCATAGTTGGTTTAAAAACTCTCCCTTGCTTGAAATGATTCAGTTAGCTCAACAAATTGGTTTTAAACTAATACTAACTACGGACCACGGAACAATTAATGTAAAAAATCCTTCTAAAGTTATAGGTGATCGAGATACTAGTTTAAATTTACGCTATAAAACAGGCAGAAGCCTAACTTATGACACTAAAGATGTATTTGAATCTAAGAACCCTAAAAACATTCATCTCCCTTCTATAAATATGAGTAGCTCATATATTTTTGCAAAAGGCGATTTGTTTTTTGCATATCCAAACAATTACAATCATTACGTGAGTTACTACAAAAATACATACCAGCACGGTGGTGTTTCATTAGAAGAAATGATTATTCCTTTTGTTGTTTTTGAACCTAAATAAATCTATAAAAAGCATATATTACCGGTGAAATACATGTTTTTTTAGGTTTTTTTAAATTTTATTACTAATATTGCATATAAATTTCAGTTTAAATTGGAAATAGTTTATGACCTGAATCAGGTTGAAAATGTTGCTAATGAGCTGTTAAAGCTTACAAATTTTAAGGTATTGCTTTTTCGAGGTGAAATGGGCAGCGGTAAAACAACATTGATAAAATCCTTAGTAAAAGCTTTAGGAAGTAAAGATGAAGTAAGCAGTCCTACATTTTCAATCGTAAATGAATACAAATCAAATAATGAAACAATTTATCATTTTGATTTTTACAGAATTAAAGATATTGAGGAAGCTTATAATTTTGGAATTGAAGATTATCTAAATTCAGACGCTTGGATATTTATTGAATGGCCAGATATAATTAAGGATATTTTACCTGATGGATTTAATACTATTAAGATAAAAATGACATCAAAAAACAAAAGAATTATAAAATTAAATTATTAACCCTAAAATCGTATTGAGCTTTATAAACAACAACTTATGCCCCAGCTTTAAATGATTACGGATTAACCGTAATCAAAAAATGGAAAATTGATGTTTTTAACATTTTTTTAACATTTTGACCAAATTTTAAGAATAGTTAGTGATTACATTTGGGATAATTAATTAATTAATCCCTATTATTATGAAAACAAGAAAGTATGTAATCGCACTTGCTATCTTCGGAGGTATGTTGTTTTTAGCTCAACAAGCTACTCAATATAACTTGGATGGACAACAGACAGCAAAAATCGATAAGAAACCTTTTGAAAAGCCAGCAGCAAACTAGAAAAAGTTTGGTGATGGGAAGTGTAATTGCTACAATCTTAGCAATTACACCTTATCTTTTTTCTTTACATGAAAGTGTTCCAGAAACTAGAGTCTGGAACACTTTTTTGTTTACGTATGATAGTAAAAATTGGGAAGATGCTAATCTGGTTATGTGGATTTTTACAGGAAAAGCAATTCCACTAATGTTATTGTTTATATGGTTTTTCACGTGTAAGCATTGGTGGTATCATGCACTTCTTGTTCCAATAATTATGTATATATATCAAGTTTTTGGATTGTTAAATCAAGATCAAGGATATATAGATGAATTTCAACTAATTTATTTGATACCAGTTATGGCTATAGTTATCCCCTCCATATATTTAATCAGAGCAAGAATTTTTAATAAAATCAACGAAGCTAACAAGTCTTTAGAAGATTTAGAAGAAGAATTCAAGATTTCACCTAAATCCTTTTGGGATAAAATTAAGCAGTATTTTTAGAGGTCTACAACCTATCTCTCTCTTCCAAATCAACATTCCTTTTAGTTTCTTTTAACCTAAAATTTCCAAATTTATAGTTAAAACCCAAGGTTAAAAGCTTGTTTTCCATTTTGGATCTAAAAGATATATCTTGATTTAAGTATTTAGTTGCGGTTGCGAAATTTTGAGTGTTGAAAACATCCTGTACACCAATATTAAAAGACGCCCTATTGTTCCAAAAGGTTTTCCTTAAATTTATATTCAATCCAGACCTAACCCCTACTTTAGTTGGCCCATCTACCAATGGAGATATATAAAGATAGGATACTTCCAAATCTAGACTCTTGTCTTTTAACAAAGTGATATAGTTTATCAAGTTGGCGTAGACGGACCATTGGTCTACAGCAAATAATTGATTGTTACTTTCTATAGCAAAAAACTGGTTTTCATAATAAAACAAGGAGGAAAGCACGTATAAATTCCATCTATTTGTCAATTGGGTATAAGTCATAAAATCCAACCCATAAGAAATACTTTTATCAATATTGGTATTACTGTACTTTAATATGTTTTCTTCATTATCCTGAAAAACAATTTCTAATGTGGGGTCATTTTCAATCCTATAATATATTTCAAAAGTAAAATCTTTAAAAAAAGTATAGCCTAAAGTAAAAGTATCATCAATTTGAGGTTTCAAACTTGGATCTCCAGTTATAAAAGCATTATCATTTAAAAAATATTTAAATGGGTTTAGCTGACTATATCGTGGCCTATAAATACGTTTTTTGTAGTTAAAATAAAGCTCATTATTCTCATTTATTCTATTTAAAAGATAAATTGACGGAAAGATTTTAAAATAATCATTATTGTTGATTTGGTTGGTCGACATAGAATTACCCTTAATATTGGTATATTCTGCCCTAAGCCCTGTTTTTAAACTCCATTCTCTCCAATCCTTGGAATAACTCATATATGCGGCATAATTAAACTCGTCGTATAAAAAAGTATCCGAATTATCCTGATCCTCTTCTTTATTTCCGTTTTTGAATATGTACTGATTTAGAATACTTTCAGAGTTGATATTTGATATTTTGGTTCCTGCCTCAAATTCACAGGTTTCATTTAGTGGTAAGTGATAATCTAATTGACCTGTAAATAATTTAATGACCTGGCTGGAAAATGTTTGAAACCTGTTATTCCTAATCAATGAATTATCAGGAAACCAATAATCAGTATCCACGTTTTGAAAACTCGAAAAATCGTAGTTGGTATGATGAGCGCTGACCGATAGTTTTTCACCTTCTTTTTTAAACTTGTGAATATAATCTAGTGTAAAAGCCAGATTAAAGGTTTCGTCAACCAACCTATTGTCTGTTGTAAAGGACGAGTCTAAGACCTTATTAGCATCAAAAACTTCAGTCGTAGAATTAACTAAAGTTTTTGTACTTTCTCTTGGCGCAATTAACAAATTAGTAGAAAACCCCAAGCTGTTCCGGTCATCAATCTCGTAATCTATATTGGTATTAATCTTTTTGTTCGAAGTTTTACGGATTCTTCTATAGTCTGTTTCCCAATTAGTAGCCTTTTCTCCTTGGCTATTGAAAAAGTTTATAAATTCATTATTATTTCTATATTCCTTTTTTGGGCTATCACTAAAATTGATATAAGTGCTTAACTTTTCTCCCTTAAAAAAATGACTCGTTCCAAACGAATATTTTGGATACTCGCTACCTTGTTTATAGTTGCCAAAAATACTGCCATTGTAGCCGGAAATAATATTTTTACTGGTAACAATATTAATTACCGCACCGCCTTCTGCGTCGTACTTTGCTGGTGGATTGGTAATCACTTCAATAGACTTTAAATTAGTAGCTGTTGTACCTTCCAAAAGCTGCTGGACTTCATTTATCGATAAATGGATTCTTTTATTGTTTATATAGATAACAGGTGTTGAATGCTTTACTGTAATCTTACCATCACTAACAATAACCCCAGGAGTATGTTTTAAAACATCCAAAACATTGTTATTAGAAAGTGTTGAGTTTTCAACATTAAACACCAATCGATCTACTAATCTTTTTACCGAAGGTCTTTTAGCAATAACAGTGACACCTTCTAGTTGATGAGGATCCTCTTTTAGAACAATAGCTTGGAGTGTTGTATCCTTTTTTAATTCCAGACTAACATTTTCAGTCTTATAGCCTAGATAGCTAATCTCTAAACTATAAATACCTGACACTAATTGGTTAAATTTAAAACGACCAGTTTCATCAGTAGTAGTGCCTTCCAAAAAGTTTGTGTTTAATGAAGAAGTTATAACTACGTTTGCAAATGCTATATAATTATTATTTGAGTCTTTAACACTACCTTTTATCTGTAGTTCCTGGGCTTCTCCCCAAAAAATACTAAATAATATAGCAAAGACAAATAACTTTAACTGCATAAAATAGGTTTGTACTACAAACATAAAATAATTAATTCAAAACTATAAAGGGTAAAGCCATAAGACTTTTTGTTTAATTTCCTACATCGTTATAAAAAGCACAAAATCTTTATAATCCTAAGCTACATTAAAAATTTATTTGTAATTTCAATTTTAATTTTAGTCACATATAATGTCAAAATCGTTATCTCCGTTTACTAAGCAACAGCTGTTACCACAAGAGGAAAAACTTGAGATTTTAAAGCGGAAAGGGGAATTATTCATAGGTATTCCTAAAGAAACTGCATATCAGGAAAGTCGTGTCTGTTTGACTCCTGATGCTGTATCTGCCCTAGTAAACAATGGGCACAGGGTACTTTTAGAATCAGGTGCTGGAGATAATGCTAGTTTTAGTGATAAGGAATATAGTGAAGCTGGTGCGGAAATCACAAAGGATAAAACCAAAGTGTTTTCATGTCCAATGATTTTAAAAGTTGAACCCCCCACACTTGAACAAATCGAACTTATTAATCCACAAACTATTTTAATTTCGGCTCTCCAGCTTAAAACACAAACTAAAAAGTATTTTGAAGCTATAGCTTCCAAACGTATAACAGCACTAGCATTTGAATTCATTAGAGATGAAGACGGCACCTATCCAGCAGTAAGGTCTTTGAGCGAAATTGCTGGAACGGCTTCTGTTTTAATTGCTGCGGAGTTATTATCTGATAGAAATGAAGGCAACGGTTTAATGTTTGGCAATATAAGCGGTGTCCCTCCTCTTGAAGTTGTCATTTTAGGGGCTGGTACGGTGGGGCAATATGCGGCCAGAAGCTGTATGGGTTTGGGAGCCAATGTTAAAATTTTCGATAATTCCATAACAAAGCTCAGACGTATACAAAACAATTTAGGTAGATCACTTTACACCTCTACTTTGCAACCTAAAAATTTAACTAAAGCACTAAAGCGTTGCGATGTCGTTATTGGAGCACTTCGTGGCACTAATAGAGCACCTATTGCAGTAACTGAAGCAATGGTAGAGACCATGAAAAAGCGTGCTGTTATTATTGATGTGAGTATTGATATGGGGGGATGTTTCGAAACCAGTGAGGTAACTACACACAAACAGCCAACATTTTTGAAACATGATGTAATACATTATTGTGTACCTAATATTCCAGCAAGATATCCCAAAACATCATCTATTTCAATCAGCAATATTTTTACACCTTATCTCTTAAAAATTGCTGAAGATGGTGGTATAGAAAATTCCCTCAGGTTTGATAGAGGTTTAAAAAATGGATTGTATTTTTACCACGGTATTTTGACCAACAAATCTGTTGGTGAATGGTTTGATCTAAAATATAGTGACATTAATTTACTAATATTTTAAAAGTAGTATTTTTTATCTTTTTACTTATAATCTTATAAATGAAATTAATTCAAAGAATAGGCTATTACCTTGGTGGCTTTGCTATAGGACTCATTATTTTGGCTTTTTTTTTCAACAAAAAAAAGACATCTTGCAGCTATGGTCCTCAAGCTAGAGTGTTAAAAAATATAAATTCAAAAAAAATAGTTTATAGTGAAGCTATAAAAATTAATGATTCTACTTTAGTAAAACAAATACTAAAAAAAGGTGAAATAAATTTTCCCAAAAGTAACGCTAGGAAAAAGCCGTGTGGTTTATATGTAATTGAAAGCAATTATAATAACAATATAATCACTTTAACCCTACAAAACTGCGACAGTGTAGTAAAACTTATTGATTTACAAAAATAATTATATATCCTCTTCTAACTTTCTACGCTTTTTTTCCTTTGTAAGAAGGTTTAGTTCTCTTCCTGTTTGTCCAGCAACAGAAGTATTTTCTTCCGCTCTCCTAATTAAATAGGGCATAACATCCTTTACAGGTCCAAAAGGAATATACTTAGCAACATTATAACCTTTGCTAGCCAAATTAAAGCTTATATGATCGCTCATACCATAAAGCTGTCCAAACCATATTCTTGAATCATTATTAGCAATAGCCTTTTCATGCATTTGTTGCATGATTAAATAAGAGCTATCTTCATTATGCGTGCCTGCGAACATATACATATCATTTAAATGCTCGAACATGTATTTTACAGCGTTATCAAAATTGGTGTCAGTTGCAAACTTATTTTTACAAATTGGTGTTGGGTAGTTTAACTTTTCAGCTCTTTCATTTTCCTTTTCCATATAAGCGCCTCTAACCAATTTATACCCCAAATAAAAGCCTTCTCTCTTTGCCAGTTCATGCTGTTCTTTTAAGAATTGGAGTCGATCATGTCGATACATTTGTAAAGTATTAAATACAACAGCTTTTTCTGTATTATATTTACGCATCATTTTAGTTACTAAATTATCTGAAGCATCCTGCATCCAACTTTCTTCAGCATCAATTAAAACCGAAATATCATTTTCTTTTGCTTTGCTACATACCGCATCAAAGCGCTGTTCTACTTTTTGCCATTCCTCAGATTCAGCTTCAGTTAATGATTCTCCTTTCCCTAACTTTTCAAATAAATAAAACCGTCCAAACCCTGTTGGCTTAAACACGGCAAAGGGCATTGCTTCTCGCTCTCTGGCAAAATCTATTATTTTTAAAACTTTTTCTAAGGCTGCATCAAATTCAAATTCACTCTCTTTTCCTTCAACCGAATAATCCAAAACAGAGCTTACACTCTTTTCATACATTTTATCAATAACCGGCAAACAATCCTTTTCATTAACTCCGCCACAAAAATGATTAAAGACCGTAACTCTAATTAATCCTTCAACTGGCAAACTGGCTTTAATAGCAAAATTAGTTGCTGCAGTACCAATTTTAACTAAAGGTTGAATAGATATCATCTTGAACAGAAAATAAGCACGTTCTAGTTCAGCGTCGCTTTTAAGAGCAAAAGCAACTTTAGTGTTTTCGAAAATAGGATGTGTTATCATCTCAAATATTTAAACAAATATATGACAGTTCTTTATATTTTTATATAAAAACTCCTTAATTTCACAACCTCAAAAAAAGACTCATTTCATGGATCCAATAAAGGCTAATAATTCTATAATTTATTTTGATAATCAAGGGTATATTTCTTTAAATGACTATATTAAGAAAGGGAATTTTTCAAAGATTTTCATTTTAGTAGACGAAAATACCCATGCCCATTGTTTGCCAAGATTTCTCTCAAATTTGCTAACAAATATTGCTATCGAGATAATAGAAATAGAAGCAGGAGAAATACATAAAACTATAGAAACTTGTACTGGAGTATGGAATAGTCTTTCTGATTTAGATGCAGATAGAAAAAGCTTAATGATTAACCTCGGAGGAGGCGTTGTTACTGATTTAGGTGGCTTTGTTGCATGTACCTTTAAAAGAGGAATTAAATATATTAATATTCCCACCACCCTGCTATCTATGGTAGACGCCTCAGTAGGCGGTAAAACAGGTGTAGACTTAGGGCATTTAAAAAATCAGATTGGTGTAATAAGTTCTCCTGATATTATAATTATAGACACAAAGTATTTAGATACTCTTCCACAGAATCAAATGCGCTCAGGGTTAGCTGAAATGCTAAAGCATGGTTTAATAAGCGACAAGCGCTATTGGGATAAATTCAACAACCTAACCAACTTAAAACTTGAAGATTTAGATGGTTTAATTTATGAGTCTGTTTTAATTAAAAAACATGTAGTCGACAAAGATCCTTTTGAACAGAATCTCAGAAAAACTTTAAATTATGGCCATACCATAGGTCACGCTATAGAATCATATTTTTTAAGCAATGCAAACAAGCCTGATTTACTTCACGGCGAAGCCATTGCCATAGGCATGATAATGGCCTCTTATATTTCTACTCAATTGGTTGGATTTTCAGAAAATGATACTAAACATATCAAAGCTTTATTTAAATCTTTTTATGGGCACGTAGATATTTCCAAAGAAGAATATGCTGCCATAATTGATTTACTGAAGTATGACAAGAAGAATGAGCATGGCAATATAAACTTTGTACTTTTAGAGGCTATTGGTAAACCCATAATTGATTGTTTGGTTCCAGAGGATGTAATAATTGATGCTTTTAAATTTTACGCTGCTTAACTTTTCAAATTAATTTTTTTTGTAAATTTATAATTATAACTTTTTCACAAAAAAACTAAAAAGGATCACTTATAACTTGAAACAACAATTTTTGATATTTATGTGTAATTATAGTAGCTTATGAAACGTATAATTGTTGATTATAAAAAACTTAAACCTGAGGTTTTAAAGGCCCTAACAGAAAAGTTTCCTGATGGTTATGGGGATGATGATATCATCACTTTTGATGATCATCACAACCAAACAATAGAAGCTGTAGAAATAAAGACAAAAGATACCATATACCTAGTTAAAGTACATAGTAAGCTGCATTATACGATGACTAATTTTGACAATGACAACTTTGAAGTCGATGACTTAGGACATGTTGTTATCGATGTCGAATCCCAAATTATTTCTGAAGAAGAGGAATAAAAAGACTCTTTTGATTAGCAGAGCCCTTATATTTGTTTTGATTACATGTCGTTAAAAATAGAATGCATCAAACGCTTTTTATCATTTATACTTTCTTCAAGAGAAATCATTGTCTCAGTTCTGTAAACACCTTCTATATCATCTAATCTAAAAATCACTTCCTTAGCATGCTCTGTACTGCGGGCTCTTATTTTACAGAATATATTAAACTTGCCTGTAGTTATATGAGCAACAGTAACATAAGGGATTTCATTTATGCGCTCTAGAACAAACTTAGTTTGAGATGTATTATTTAAAAAAATACCAACATAAGCTATAAAAGAGTAACCCAATTTTTTGTAATCCAAAGTCAAAGAAGAACCTCTAATAATACCTGCTTCTTCCATTTTTTTAACACGAACGTGCACTGTTCCGGCAGAAATAAGTAATTTCTTTGCAATATCGGTAAAAGGAATCCTAGTATTATCGATTAACATGTCAAGAATTTGATGGTCGATTTCGTCTAATTTTATTTTCCCCATAATTAATTATTGTTAAATAAAAAGCAAAATTAACACATTTTTATTAATAATTACGCACAAATCATGCATTTTATTTCATTAATAATGCGATTTTTTCATTATTTATAATTACGAAATCGTTTTCGTCATTAACTTCTAATACTTTATTGTTTTCAGCCAAGACCAAACTGCCATTTGCACAGTACTCTTTGTGTCCGTAAAATTTTGATAAGTCTTCTATTTTCTCAATTTTCGGAATGAAAAGCACTTTATTATCAACCAATCTTTCTTGATACATAATACCTATATCTGCTTTTATTCCATCCTTATTTAATCTACCATTTCTAATAACGATGTCAAAAAACAGCTTTTCATTTTCCGGGATATCAAAGTAAGGTCTATGTATACTTCCATCGGGATTGTTATTAGATATATAAAGCAAAGAGCTGAAAAGTGCTATGTATATATATTTTCTGGTTACGTCTCTAGCATAATCGTTTTTGTAATGTCCAGCTTCAAAAAGTATTGTTGGTATGTTTTTGCTTTGGAACGCATCCCCAACACAATTTAAATTAAAGGCATCATCATACACCCCAACCTGACCCGGTATTTCCTTTTGGAGCATGGTATTCATAGAGACTATAATCTCCATTGCAATTTTACGGTTCGATGTAACTGTACACTTACTGTCTTGTGCTGGAGCTAAAAAGGATACTGTGGCAGGTTTATTGGTGTGTCCGGCACTAAAAATGGTTCGCTGGCCATGAAGATTATAACAAAAATGAGGTTTGAAAGTTTCAAAGACTGATTTTAAAACCAAACTCTCTGGTTGCGTAAGCCTTTGAGCATCTCTATTTAAGTCTATATTGTTTGCATTTACCCTAGTGTAGGCCGCAGCACCATCAGGATTTAAAATAGGTATAACACACAATGTGCAGACAGAAAGAATATTCTGAACCACTTTTTCATTAGACATAAGTGTATTAAAAAGATCGAAAATTGCTTTAGTGGTTGAAGATTCGTTACCGTGCATTTGAGACCAAATTAATAACCTCTTTTTGCCATGGCCAACCTCTAGAGCATAAATAGGTTCATTAAGGACTGATCTTCCGATTGTCTTAATCTTAAAATTCGAACTAAACTTTTTTAATAATGGCACTATATGCCCATTGGTTATATAACGATGCGAGAGGGCTTTTTCTTTATACACATTAAAAAAACCATTAATTAATTCTATCTCCATTTGTTAATTGTTTGCACAAATGTAAACAATTCATGTGTTACATTTGTAAACGATAATCTAAACTATATTACGTTACATTAGTAAACAATTATCAATCGCAAGTTGTATATATATTTAGTGCTTACAGTAAATAAATTAATATTTTATGTTAAATACTGTATATCAATTGTTATAACAATATATATTAAAGTATTTATTTAATTTTATTATAATAAAGACACTTGAAATTTATAAATAATTCACTTATATTGTTTACATTTGTAATAGTAAAATATTAATTAAAGTATTTACAATGGTAAACAGTAAAGAATTTGCGATTAGACTTCAAAAAATAATGGATTATTATAGTGAATCTGCTTCTTCCTTTGCTGAAAAAATTGGCGTACAGCGCTCCAGTATTTCACATATTCTTTCCGAAAGAAACAAACCAAGCTTAGAGTTTGTTCTGAAAATTGTATCGTCATTCCCAGAAGTAGAGCTCTATTGGTTATTAAATGGCAAAGGGATTTTTCCGGTAGATAGCGAGACTAATAATCAAAACTTTTCTGTTATATCAAAACAAACAGCTTCTTATGTAGAAGATAAAAGCCAATCTACAAAAAATATCGAGCGCATTGTTATTTTTTATACAGACGGTACTTTTAAAAATTTTAAAAATTAGCTTGTAAACTCCAAACATTTATTACCCTTTTCTTCTTTATAAATTCTATAAATTTGTTAAAATTTGTTTTATGAGATTTTTATTATATGTCTTTTTGTTTTTTATGATTGGGTGCTACAAACTAGAACGCAATTGCAAAAGCTATAAAACTGGCCGCTTTTATAGTGAAATAGCTATAGATGAAGTAATTTATAAATCGGAGTTTAAACGTGATGATTCTTTACAAATTGAATTATATAATAACCAAATAGACTCTTCTAGGGTTAGATGGATAAATGATTGCGAAGTAGTATTTAGGACTATTAATCCTAAAAGCATGGCAGAGTACAAGGATATTCATTTAAAAATACTCACAACCACAGATTCCTCATATACTTTTGAATATTCGTATGTAGGTGAACCAAAAAAACAAAAGGGAATTGCTTACCTATTAGATTAATCAAAAGGATATAAAAAAGACTCCACTAAATTAAACTCGATTGTTTTGTCTTCGGTCACCCAATATTTTAAAAATATCTCCCCCCAATACTCTCCATCAGAAAAATTGGCTATAATCCATCTGTGATTAAGAATTTTTATCGTGTTAATAAGCATTCTCCTTCCTTCGTTTGAAGCATAAGGAATCAATGGGTGCTCACCTTTAAATTCATTATGATTATATAATTCATCTTTTATATGTGGAATAAGCACAGAAGCATTGTATCCATCGTTTTCAAAATACCCCAATGCATCCTCATTGCCTTCAATATCAAAATTCGATAATTTCATTAATTCACCCCTTAGACTAAGTATAGAATCTTTATACTTAATATTGGCTGATTGATAGTTCTCGAGTTTATTATTCATATCTTCAAATACACGCTTTGAGTTAACATATTGAAACAATATTAGTAATATTGAAAAAATAAATAGGTACATAAAAATCTTTTGTTTCATCTCTATACTTAATTATATCGTTAATTTTAAACCATCATACGCTAAATAAACATTTTCTGGCAACTCCTTTTCTACTTCATCATGAAACCCCATTAAATGACTTATATGGGTTAAATAAGCTTTTTTGGGTTGTACTTGCTTTATAAAATCAAGGGCTTCTTCTAAATTGAAATGGGAAATATGTGGAGTAATCCTTAAAGCGTTAATCACCAACACCTTTACTCCTTTTAACTTTTCAATTTCGTTTGCATTAACCTTTTTCATATCGGTCAGATAGGCAAAATCCCTAAAACGAAAACCAAAAACCTGTACAAAATAATGGTCTCCATCTATTGGTATAACTTCCATTTTAGGGAGCATAAAAGGTTTATTTTTAATAATATTTACAAACACATCTGGTGCTCCAGGATACTTGTTTTTTGTGTAAAAAATATAGTCAAACCGTTTTTTTATAGATTTAATAACACGTTCATGGGCATATATGCTCATACATCCGTTTTTATAACACAAAGCCCTAATATCATCCAACCCAGCTACATGGTCCGAATGCTCGTGGGTAAATATTATTCCGTCTAACTTTGAAATGCTTTCCCGAAGCATTTGTTGCCTAAAATCCGGACCACAGTCAATTACATATTTGTATTCGTCCCACTCAATCAATACAGAAACGCGTAGACGTTTATCTTTAGGGTTGTTACTTAAACACACAGGATGGTCGCTCCCTATTATGGGTATACCCTGTGAAGTTCCCGTGCCCAAAAATGTAATTTTCAAAGTTCCGAATTTTATCACAAAAATAGGGTTATTTTTTTGTTTGCTATAGTTATTTAATACCTTTGTGCAGTGACTAAATAAGTAATAGATCGTATGGAAATTACCATTAAGGGCGACAAGGAATTTGATAACATTCCTTCGCTAAAAACCAAAGCACTTCGTATTAATTTAAACGAAAATATTTATGGTACATTTGCCGAAATTGGTGCTGGACAAGAAACGTGTCGCCATTTCTTTAGAGCTGGAGGTGCATCTGGAACAATAGCTAAAGCGATGTCTGCTTATGATAAAGATTTTAGTGATGCTATTTATGGAGCCGAAGACGATGGCAGATATGTTACCGAAACCCGTCTGCGCAAAATGCTTTCACATGAAATTAACTTGATTGAAAATAGATTGACTCGGGAAAAGAATCCAAACAAGATATTTTTTGCCTATGCCAATACTGTAGCAACAATTGATTTTGCAAAACAGTATAAAGGACATGGATGGGTTGGAATAAAATATCAAATTGAAGCTAAAGGTGAGTATAACGAGATTATTTTACACATTCGCTTTAAGGAAACAGATGCTAGATTACAACAAGAGACGCTTGGTATTTTAGGAACCAATCTAATTTATGGTGCATATTACAAATATAATGAGCCAAAAAAATTACTTCGCTATTTATACGATCATTTAGATAAAGATCAGTTAGAGATTGACACAGTTAATTTTTCTGGTCCAGTTTTTAATGATATAGATAATCGATTAATGAGCTTACAACTTGTTAAAAATGGTATGACCGATGCTGTAATGTTTGGTCCTGACGGTAACAATGTTTTACCTGCAAAGGTGTTTTATAAGAAAAATATTTTAGCTCTTCGTGGTAGCTTTAGACCTGTGACAAAGGTGAATATGGCTATGTTTGAGAAGTCTTACGAAATGTTTATTCAAGAGAATAAGGTTGACAAAAATAAAACTGTAGTGGTTTTTGAAATCACCTTATCCAACCTTAAAACTGATGGGGAAATTGATGAACAGGACTTTATGGATAGAGCCGACCTACTTTGCGCCCTAGGCCAATCGGTTATGATATCTAACTTCCAAGAGTATTACAAAGTAGTAGAATACTTCTCTAAATACACAAAAGCTAGAATGGGTCTTGCTATGGGGGTTAGTAATTTAGTAGATATTTTTGACGAGAAGTATTATCGTCATTTAAGCGGTGGAATACTCGAAGCGTTTGGCAAACTTTTCTTTAAGGACTTAAAAGTTTACTTATACCCTATGCTTGATCCGGAAACAGGAGAACTTTTAAATAGCAACAACTTAAAAGTTTACCCAAGAATGAAGGAATTATATAAATTTTTCAAATATAATGGCAAAGTAGTAGATATTGAAGATTACGATGAAAGCATTATGAATATTTTCTCTAGAGAAATACTTGGCATGATAGAAAATGGTGAGACGGGTTGGGAAGATAAACTTCCTGAAGGCACTGCTGATCTAATAAAAGATTACCGCTTGTTTGGTTATACACGAAAACCATTAAAGCCTTTGTCTATAAAAAAGCGAATAAAGAGTTAAGAGCTTATGTTAAATATTATTCTTTCTTTAATTTTATATGGATAGTAGTTTAGAACATTTTAAAGCTACAATAAATAGAAGGAAGAAAAGTAAAGAAAAAGCTTCGGGGAAGTTCAATTGGAAAAAATTAAAGTATAATAAATCTAACATTAATAACTATTTCCCAAAATTATCTGAAAAGGAACTTTATATCGTTAAAAATAGAATCCGAGAAAAGATTAAAGTTGACAATTTGAAAAAAGTGATATTGTCAGCTTTAATTGCTTTGATTGTGATTGTTATTATTATACTTTTTATTTTAAAACAACTAAAATAATTACTTCTACAACTATTTACAATCTATTAAGTATCTGCCTTGCGTGATCTTTAGTTTTCACCTTATCAATAACACGTTCTATTGCGCCTTCTTCGTTTATTAAAAAGGTTATACGGTGGATTCCGTCAAATTCCCTGCCCATAAACTTTTTAGGCCCCCAAACGCCAAATGCATTAATTACTACTTTATCCTCATCTGCCAGTAACGGATAGGGAAAATCAAACTTTTGCTTAAAATTAGCCTGTTTCTTTTCTGTATCTGCACTAACGCCTAAAATATCGTAACCCTGTGCCTTTAATTCCGCATAATTATCACGTAAATTACAGGCTTCTAAAGTACATCCAGGTGTATTCGCTTTCGGATAAAAGAAAATCACCAACTTTTTCCCTTTGTAATCCGATAATTTTATAATATTCCCTTGTTCATCTTTAGCTTCAAAACTAGGAGCTTTATCCCCTTCTTTTAATGTATTCATATTTATTAACTTTGTTTGCTAAAATACAACTGAATGACCAAAAAAGAAAGTGTAAACTTTATAATTAAAACTTTAAGGGAGCTTTATCCAACTATTCCTACTCCTTTAGACCACAAAGATCCTTATACCTTATTAATTGCAGTACTCCTATCTGCTCAAAGCACAGATTTACGCGTTAATCAAATTACACCATTGCTATTTGAAAAAGCAGATAATCCTTACGACATGATTAAATTAACGGTTAATGACATACAGAAAATTATAAAGCCGGTTGGATTATCGCCTATGAAAAGTAAAGGCATCCATGGTTTATCGCAAATATTGATAGATAAACATCATGGAAGGGTTCCCCAGAATTTTGAAGACCTAGAATCCCTGCCCGCTGTTGGTCACAAAACGGCAAGTGTAGTCATGTCCCAGGCGTTTGGCATACCTGCCTTTCCGGTAGACACTCATATTCATCGCTTAATGTATCGTTGGAACCTTAGTAACGGCAAAAGTGTCGTTCAAACAGAGAAAGATGCAAAGCGCTTATTCCCTAAAGAACTATGGAACGATTTACATTTACAAATTATTTGGTATGGTAGAGAATATTCTCCTGCAAGAGGTTGGAATTTAGACAAGGATATTATTACTAAAACAATTGGCAGAAAATCTGTTATTAATGCTTATTATAAATCAAAAAAGTCCTGATTTTCATCAGGACTTTTTTAAAGTTTAATTGAGAAAAGCTTCAATTTTTAACTCTTTACAATTTATAACACTTAAAGCTTTCGAATAATTTAGAAGAAAATGAACCGTTTCTTCTTTCGGTTTAAGGTCATTAGTATGTTCAATAGATTCTTTAAAGTAAATTTTTGCCATTAATAATAATTTAAGGATTACTTAAACTAATAACGAGGCATTTCATACTTTATTGTATCAATTTGTTAAAACAATATTATGTTTATCTATTACCTTACGTAAATTAATTAGTGCATATCTCATTCTTCCCAAGGCTGTATTAATACTTACACCTGTTACTTCAGATATTTCCTTAAAACTCATATCCTTGTAAATACGCATCAAAAGCACTTCTTTTTGGTCTTCCGGCAACTCATCCACCAATCGTCTAACATCAATTTCAACCTGTTCCTTTATAATACGCTTTTCAGCATTTAAATCATTGTCACTTAATACAGAAAAAATACTAAAATCAGTACTGTTATCAAATTTGGGCATTCTATTGTTTTTTCTAAAATAATCGATAACCAAATTATGTGCTATACGCATAACCCATGGCAAAAACTTACCTTCTTCACTATAAGCTTTTCTTTTCAAGGTACGTATAACCTTAATAAAAGTGTCCTGAAATATATCTTCAGCGACGTCCCTGTCATAAACTTTTGAATATATAAAACTATAGACTTTTTGCTTATGTCTTGTTATAAGTGTTTCAAGAGCAAATTCATTACCATTAACATAATTGTTAACTAGTATGGCATCTGAAATAAAATCGTGTTGCATAACTATTACTTTTTTGCACAGAAGAAGACTTCTCTACTTGGGGTTAATTCTTTAAAAGTAATAGTATATAATAGGCAAGTGCTTTAAAAATTGATTAATAGACAACTCAAATATAGTAATATTCGAATCTAAAAAACAAAAAATATTACATTTTTTTATCTTTTTTTGCTTTAAAACATGATTTTAATAGATGAAATACTTATAGTATCTTTGTAAGATTATTTTTCTCGAATAATCCATGAATAATGATATTTCTGCTGTAGATCCAAAACAATACATCGTCATAAAGGGAGCAAAATTGCATAACCTAAAAAACATTGATGTTGTTATCCCTAGAAACAGGTTAGTAGTCATTACAGGGCTTTCTGGCTCTGGGAAATCAAGTTTGGCGTTCGATACGCTTTATGCTGAAGGACAAAGACGTTATGTAGAAAGCCTATCGAGTTATGCACGTCAGTTTTTGGGACGATTGAATAAGCCAAAGGTCGATTTTATAAAGGGTATAGCTCCAGCGATTGCTATAGAGCAAAAGGTTAATTCAACTAATCCACGATCAACAGTTGGTACTACTACTGAAATTTATGATTATTTAAAACTTTTGTTTGCCAGAATAGGTAAGACCTACTCCCCTATTTCTGGACAAGAAGTAAAAAAAGATACAGTTACTGATGTTTTAAATTACATTAAAAACTTTAATGAAGGTGAAAAAATGCTGCTCTTGGCTCCTATTCACCTAGAAGAAGGAAGAGTCATTTCAGATAAGCTTAACACATTATTGCAACAGGGTTATGCTAGAGTTAAAGTAAAAGATACTGTTGTTAGGATTGATGAAGTCAATGTTATTGGGGAAAATGATTGTATTTTGTTGGTTGTAGATAGAATAATAATTAGAGACGATGAAGACTTTTACAATAGATTGGCTGATGCCATTCAAACTGCTTTTTTTGAAGGTAAAGGTGAATGTTTTGTAGAAACGTTAAAAGATAGTAAACAGCAACATTTTAGTAATAGATTTGAACTGGACGGCATTAATTTTCTTGAACCCAACATTCATTTATTTAGCTTTAATAACCCCTACGGTGCTTGCCCAAAATGTGAGGGATATGGAGATATTATTGGTATAGATGAAGAGTTGGTGATTCCCAATACAGGATTGTCAATATTTGAAGAGGCTATTTTTCCATGGCGTGGTGAAAGCATGAGCTGGTATAAGGATCAACTGGTAAATAATTCACATAAATTCGATTTTCCTATTCATAGACCATATTTTGAACTTACTTCAGAACAGAAACAACTTATTTGGACCGGAAATGAACATTTTGAAGGTCTAAACTCCTTCTTTACTGAGCTGGAAGCTAAAGCATACAAGATACAAAACAGAGTTATGCTTTCTCGTTACAGAGGTAAAACCAAGTGTAAAATTTGTAACGGTAAGCGTTTACGAGTTGAAGCCAATTACGTAAAAGTTGGTAGGGCAACGATAACCGATTTGGTAGAAATGCCATTAAATAGACTTACTAGTTTCTTCAATCAATTAGAGCTCAATGATTATGACACAACAATTGCCAACCGTTTGTTAACGGAAATTAATAACAGACTTAGCTTTTTAAGTAATGTGGGCTTAGATTATTTAACGCTTAATCGAAAGTCAAATACGCTTTCAGGTGGTGAAAGTCAGCGTATCAATTTGGCAACATCTCTAGGGAGTAGTTTGGTGGGGTCTATGTATATCCTTGACGAACCTAGTATAGGATTACATCCAAAGGATACTGAACGATTAATTTCAGTATTGAAATCATTGCGCGATCTAGGAAACACCGTCATTGTTGTAGAACACGATGAAGACATCATGAAGGCAGCCGATAACATTATAGACATTGGTCCAGAAGCTGGTACTTTTGGTGGTAAAGTTGTGGCTAATGGTGATTATAAAACTATTATGAAATCAAATTCATTAACGGCAAACTATTTAAACAAAAACTTAAAAATTGAAGTTCCAAAAACCAGACGTTCTTCAAAATACTATGTGGATATTATAGGGGCTCGAGAAAATAACCTAAAAAATATAAATGCGCGATTCCCTCTAGAGATGTTAACTGTAGTAACAGGCGTTTCTGGTAGTGGTAAAAGTACACTTGTAAAAAAGATTTTATATCCTGCTTTGCAAAAGAAAATAACGGATTTTAGTGACAGACCTGGACAATTTTCAGCCTTAGAAGGTAATTTTAGTAACATTAAACACATCGAGTTTGTGGACCAAAACCCCATTGGAAGATCATCACGATCTAATCCTGTTACCTATATAAAAGCTTACGACGACATAAGAGCACTTTTTGCAAGCCAAAAACTAAGCAAAATTAGAAATTACCAAGCTAAACATTTTTCTTTTAATGTGGATGGCGGACGCTGTGAAACCTGTAAAGGCGAAGGTGAAGTTACCATTGAAATGCAATTTATGGCAGACGTGCATTTGGAATGTGAAACCTGCAAGGGCAAGCGTTTTAAAAAAGAAGTTTTGGAAGTCACTTTTGCAAATGAAAATATCGATGATATTTTAAATTTTACCATTGATGATGCCATTGTTTTTTTTGAAGATAATAAACAAATAAAAATAAAGAATAAGCTACAACCGCTTCAAAATGTTGGTTTGGGTTATGTAACTTTGGGACAAAGCTCATCTACCCTCTCTGGAGGTGAAGCACAGCGTATTAAACTAGCTTCCTTTTTAGGTAAGGGAAATAATACCGATAAGGTACTTTTTATTTTTGATGAACCTACAACAGGGTTACACTTTCATGACATAAAAAAATTATTAAAATCCTTTAATGCACTTATCAGTAAAGGTCATTCCATCATTGTTATAGAACATAATTTGGAATTAATAAAATGTGCCGATTATGTTATTGATTTAGGTCCAAAAGGAGGCGAACAAGGTGGAAACATTGTCGCCCATGGCACCCCAGAAGATATTGTAAAAATTAAAGCTTCAGAAACAGGAAAATATTTAAGGGATAAGCTCAAATAATGTCTTGTCCCTGCTTTCTTTAATAAAACAAAAACGAGGTGATGGAAATCACAATCAAAGCTGCAGGTACAATTAAAGACATATATATGAGCGTCACCACACCTGCCTTTAGCAGTGAAACAAAATACCCTCTATTATAAAAATGTTTTAAACTCAACCACAGGTATAAGAATGTAGACAACATGATGAGCCAATCAATTATATCAGGTAAATCTAAAACCCACTCATTTACAACTATTAAAAATCCTAAAACTATAAATAGAAAGGAAAAAAAATAAAAACTAAATACTAAATGATATGCAAAATCACCTTGTCGCCAATAAAATAACTTAAGTATTAACGCGAATAAGGGCAACATGAAGAAAAGTGCTATGGGGATACTATCAAAGAATGCCTGAACAATTCCTCCCCCACGTTGCTTATAAAACTTTAAGACTTGTTTTACATAGAGACGTTTTAAAAATCCTGATTTATTATCCATTCCTAAAAACTCAAGCTGCTCTTGTACTGAAGCCCCGGTTGCAATTAGTGAATCCAATTTCTTGGGGTTATATCCTAAATCTAAAACCACTTTAGACTCTTCAGTCTTTATTGCCTTATTATTTGATATTTTTTTAAAACCCTGAACATTATTCGATTTCAATATTGAATCTGGAATTATTGCTGCCTGTAAAGAATCTAAATTAATAGATTTATCTATATTCTCACCTTGCAAAACTTCAAATCCTTCGTTAAGAACTTTGTCCACATTGCTATTATATTGTCTAACCTTAAACGAAAAAATAAAAAAGAACACTACCGAAATAAACAAATAAAACTGAGCTGGATGCAAATATTTTAGTCGTTTGCCTTCAACAAAACGTTTGGCAATTAAACCTGGCTTAAATACCAACGGTAAAAAACTTTTAAAAAATCGGGCATCGAATGAAAAGTAATTACTTATAGTGTTATAGAACAGCACGCTAACTGTTAAATCTTCTTTAGCTTGTTGCCCACAATTCGGGCAAAAATTATAACTGTCATCAAATGACTTATCACAGTTTTTACAAGTCTCCTTTGTTTTTTTCATTTTCAAAATTATACTCAATATAAAAATAGGAAATATTTAAGCCAAACCGAAATTTTATAACTATTTGATATACAAATGTTTATTTAAGTTAACTATGTTAATGTTTAGTTAATACAGTATTTCAATAATTTTTTTGGCATGTATCTTGAAAATTGTTGAACATAGCGGAAACCGAAAAGCTAGCAGAGTAGGTAGAAAATAAAATTTATGTATTATGAAAAGAACATTACTATTTTTTACAGTGTTGTTAATTGGGGTAACAACCGTATCAGCTTTAAGCACTCACAATGATGATGTTGGAAAGTTTAATCGATTTACCGAGCCCATTATTTTTATGGAGCGTGGTATTGAATTCTTAATTTTTCCAGATGGTAGTTTTGATTTCGATACCAATGTTTATAATCATTACAATGATGATATCTATTACAAATCTAACATTAATCGTAGTCATGTTAACGTTAGTTATAGAGGCCCAAATATTAGTATTGGCTACTCTTATAACAAAAACAGAAATAATGGTATATACATTTCTAGAGATAGGTATGGAAATGTAAGACGTATAGGCAACGTCTTTATTAATTATGATAGATGGGGCAAAGTAACCCGAGTAGGATCTGTTTTTATTAAATATGGTAGAGGACGAAATGCAACGGTTACACAAGTTGGTGGATTACGCGTTAATTATAACCATTGGGGTGAAATTGTTAATGTAAGAGGTTATGTTAACCGCTATAATGATGATTATTGCAACATTTGTGGTGTAACATCTTGTACAATGTCTCACGGTTATAATGTCCACAAACATGATCATAATGATTGGTACGATAAAACCCATGATGATAGTTATTACTACTACAAACGTAATGGTAAAGTGAAAAAGCAAAAAAAAATGAAGCGTTAATGTGTTTGATTTGGAAATAATAAGCGCCCAAGGATTAGTCCTTGGGCGCTTAACTATTAAAAAATACCAATACGTCTTTTATTCAACAATTTTTAAAGATTGTGTGTTTCTCCATTGGCCTCTAGTAAAATCTGGAAATGTCTGTGGCGCTCCTCCTTGTAAAACAGATTGCTCACTTAAAGGCGAAACAGCACTCCACAAACAACCTTCATAAACATTTTGGTCTAATGGTTCACCATTTCTTAAACATTCTACAATTCTATAAAGCATCATAAAATCCATTCCTCCGTGACCACCCATTTTTCTTGACAATTCACCTAAACGCACATATAATGGATGTTCGTACTTTTCATAAATTTTTGCCAATTGTTCTCCTTCTGCCCATCTATGATGATCTTTTGTTGCCCCTTCCACACCACCTTCCAAAGCAATTCTGGTAGGAAAACCAGCCAATGTACCTTTTGTTCCTTGAATTAAGTTGTGACGTGAATATGGTCTTGGACTAGTTTCGTCCCATTGTACCATAATGGTTCTTCCCAAATTGGTCTTTACAATAGACGTATTTAAATCTCCGCCTTTGTAATCTAACTGGTTCCATTTATGATCAGCTGGATAATTTTTTTCAGCATAAGCTTTCCTTCCTAAAGCTGGGGTAGAAAAAGACACTATACTATTAAAGTTATCTTCTCCCCTAGCTAAATTCATATATTGGGCAACAGGACCTAAACCATGTGTTGGATACAGATTTCCGTTTCTCTTTGCATAATGATATGTCCTCCATGAACCCGTGCCTCTTTTTTGCTCTTCCATTTGAAAACGCAATTCGTGAATATATGCTGCTTCAGCATGTAATAATTCACCTATCACGCCTTGACGACACATGTTTAAATATAAAAGCTCTTCTCTTCCATAATTCACATTCTCCATCATCATACAATGCTTCTGTGTTTGTTCTGATGTAAAGACAATATCCCACATTTCATCTAGAGTAAGCGCTAAAGGTACTTCAACAAAAGCATGAGCACCTTGCTTCATAGCCTCAATTGCCATAGGGGCATGGTTTTTCCAATTGGTAGAAATAAAGACTGCATCTGGTCTTACTTCTTGAAGCATCTGTTTCCATTTATTTTCACCACCATGGTATACAGCTATATTCATATGCCTAGAACCTTTTCCTATTTTAGAGCATCTATCGGCAGATCTTTTGGCTAAATCCTCGTACAAATCACTTATAGCGACTATTTCAGTGCCTTCAATAGTAGCCAGTTGCGTAGCGTGACCACTACCACGGGCTCCCACTCCAATCATAGCGATGCGTACTTTATCTAGTTTAGGGGCTTTAAAATCTCCCATATATTTATCGTTATTTTCAAAAAAAGGAATGGTTTTAGTTTGGGAAGATAATAAACCACTACTAAGCGAAACCGCTACACCAGAAAGTGTGGTTTTCTTTATAAAGTCCCTGCGATCAAATTTTTTCATACGCTAATATTTTATAGTTACCTGAAAATTTATACACATTCAGAATAGGCAAAAAAAATAAATTATAGTCTTATTTCCAAACTTTAAATTTATTACTTTTTAAGTATAACCTATAATACATTTTTGATAAATACACATAAGTTAAATGCTTATTTTCTTTTGAAAGCTAATAGGTTATTTTTTTATGTGTTATTATAAATTACTAAACAACTGATAATCATTTGTTAAAAAGAAATATTTGCTTTTGGCACGTTGTTTGTATTTGGAAAACTGTATTCACAAATTAAAGCTTAGATTATGAAAAAATTAGCATTTCTTTTAGCGGGTTTATTATTAACAGGTTTTACTGTTAATGCTATAAATACAAATGACATAAACGACAATATTTTAAAAACAATCTATAGAGGTTATGGTAATTCTTTCATATTTATTGAAGGTGGTATCGAATTCTCTGTTTTTCCTGATGGGCAATTTGATTTTAATATTTTAAGAAACAATTCACACTTAGGTGTGTCTATAGGTACCCCTAATGTTAGCATAAGCTTTAATTCTGGTTACGATTATAATGCTTTTGTACAGTACGATGAATTTGGTGCCGTAATTCAAATAGAAAATGTACCTATTTATTATGATTTTTATGGCCGTATAAGTCAAGCTGGCAATGTGAATATTTACTATAACAATTATGGATATGTTTCCCGTTTAGGTGGTCTGTACGTACACTATAACCGTCGCCATGTTTTTAGTCACTGTACGGGATTTATAAATATTTACAATAGACATTATGTGTATAGACCATGGCATCGATACTATAGCATTCCAGCCTTCGACTATTGCGTAGTATACAATAGACCATACAGACAATATTATACGCCTGTTCGATATGTTTACAGCAGTCCTTTTTACAACAATTATAGGCCAAGAACATCTGTTGCCACCAGAAGAGGAAGTATAATTACAAGAAACAGAAACTTTGCCACTGCTAATAGAAGCTCTAGAAACATTACTTCAGTAAATAGAAGTACAACCAACAGAAGAGATTACAGTAACAGTAAAGTACGTAGAGGCAATAACAAAGATATAGCTTCCAGAAGAAACTATACGGATACCAAAGCCCGAAGAAATAATGATCGTGATATAACTTCCAATAACAGGAATTATAATGATAGTCGTGTTACCTCACTTTTAAATAGAAGCAGTACACAATCGACAAGGCGTGATGTTCAACGAAATAATGGGCAAACCACACATACTAAACGAAACGAAAATAACGTTACAAGAACAACAAGAACTAGTGTAAATAACAGGTCTAGAACTAACGTAGAAAGTAGAGCAAGAAAAAATTCGGTTGCCCGAAAACCACAGAGCTATAATTCTCGTACATATACTAGTAATAGGTCAACAAAACGGCCTCAAGTTGCGAATAGTACGCCACAAAGTAAATCTAGAACTGTAAGACAAACAGCCTCTAGAACAGATAGAATTAATGCTTCTAGAGCGACTCAAAATATTAGAAGTTCAAGCTCTAAAAACAAAGATACAAGATCTACCAGAAGAAGATCTTAACCGTTTTGGTTGGTTAGTTGGAAAGCCCTGCGATAAGTTTGCCTCAAAGCAACATCGTGGGGTTTTCTCTTTTTAAAACTTTACAAACCTTTTAATAATTGAAGTTACATCATCTGAAAGTTTAAAATAATATACCCAAAAAAGATAAAGGACACATATAATAGTAGACTTTAAAAAAATGTTAATAATTGGATGCAGTGGAAAATCCCAAAAATAAAACAAACAAAACAAGAGGATTATAAGAATACTAACTTTAAGCGTATTGGTAGTAAATGGTAAAATGTTAAACCAGTACTTTACAAAAATTATTTTACAGCTATTATAAAGTAATATGGAAATAAATGTGGCGTAAGCAGCACCAATAGTTCCGTATTTGGGTATAAATATGGCGTTTAAGATTATGGTAATAATAACCAATCCAAAACCCAACACTAAAACCATTCTGTAATGGTCACTATTGAACAATATAGCATTGTTATTTCCCAGTACATTATCAAAAAGTTTTGCCAATCCTATTAGAAACACAACGACAATGCCTCCACTATACTTTTCAGGTATTAACTCATAGAGCTCACTAATATTCAATATAATTAATAAGAATATTAAACCGCTAACCACAAAAAGCGTAAGGGAACTTTTTTGATACAACAGTTTCAATTCCTCCTTGTTTTTTTCATTAAGTAATTTAGCTGTTAAAGGACTTGTGATTTGGTGCATGGCTCGAGAGGGAACTCCAATAACACTTGCTATGTATATAGCTACTGCATAATAGGCTACATTTTCAATTTTTACATAATGTCCTATCATAAATTTATCAATTTCTAAAATGACATTAGCTATTGAACCTGCAATTATGATTAGAGCAGAATATTTTAAAATTGAAGAAGTGTTAGGCAATTTACTAAGATTTATTATTGGTAACTTTAAACTAAAAGCATACAGCGCCATAATCACCACTCGTATTAAATATACCAAAACCAAGGCATAAATCAATTCTGCAGGAGTAAGTAAATCATAATATAAAGCAAATAATAAAATAGTTGAACAAATTCTATGGAAAACCTCCTTCATAAAATTACCAAACACACTTCGCATTTGTACTTTACTCCAAGCATAAAACACTTCAAAATAGGCAAAAAAGACCGCCGAAATATAAATTATCCATATATAATCCTTAATGATCTCATTTTCGGAAGTTAACCAGGAACTAATAGCATCAAAGCATAAATACCCTATTAATCCAATGGGTATAGCCATGAGCATCGGCATAATCAACATTAATGTTAAAAAACTATTCTGTGACTGACGTGTTTTAAATAATGAATAAAACTTAACCAAGGTGTTATGCACTCCAAAGGCCATCAGTGGCATCATAACGGCTGCTGTTGAAAAAATATATTGAATAAGTCCAAAATAGGCATCACTTAAAAAGTTGGTATATAAAAACAAAATGTTAACCCCTCCTATTATAAAGCCCACATAGGTGGCTAATGTGTTTTTAATAGATTGTGACACAACTATACCCATTATATTATTTTAAATAACGATTCGGTTAATGATTTTCTACTGTATTTTTTCAAACCTATGGCATATGCTTGTAGATTCCCTTTTTTATAGGCTTCATAGTGACTAAAAATAATTTTTTTAAGAGCTTCATAATCCGAATATAAAAAATAATAGCCCGTATTCGTTTCCTTAATGATTTGTTTAACATCCGAATCTTTTGGCCCCAAGGCTATTATGGGTCTATTTGAAACTATGTATTCAAATAATTTTCCTGGTATAATACATTTTGTTTCTTGGGAATCTATTTCTACCAATAACAATATTTGTGATTGTTTTTGAATCTTAACTGATTCTTTATGTGCAACATAACCTACCTTATTTACATATTCACTTAACCCATGCCTTTTTATCGATACCAACACTTCATCACTTACAGCACCAACCAAATTCAGCTGAAAATCCTTAGCAAACGATTCATTTTCCTTAATTAAGTCATTTAGCACTTGCCAAAGCACTTTTGGATTTCGCCTCGACAATAGAGAACCTATATGCGATAAGGTAAACTTAGTATCCAAAGTAAAATCAGTTATAGGTTCATAATCATAGCCATTGGTAATAACTTCAACTGGTTTCTTGGTTAAGTTTTTAAATTCAGTCTTAGTTGTATTGCTGGTAACTATAATTTGATCGGCTGTATTTAGAACTTCATTTTCAAATTGTTTGTGCTTTTCCAGAGATGTTTTAGTAAGCTTTAACTGCTTATGGTAACCTATAGAGGTCCACGGATCCCTAAAATCAGCCAACCACTTCAGTTCTAACTTTTTTTTAAGCTGAAGACCAATAAGATGCATGCTGTGCGGTGGCCCTGTGGTAATAACCGTTTCAATGTTGTTTTCTTTTATGAAATTTAAAAGAAACTTCACTGATGGTTTAACCCAACCTACCCTAGCATCTGGAACAAAATAGTTACCACGAATATAGAGCATCAAACGTTCTATGAGGCTTTGTTTTTTCTTTTCAGAAATAATACCCCTACTAACCATTTTTGAAGTTTTTCTAGAAAAAACATTAGCTAATTTATAAGGCTCCTTAATGGGCTGTTTTAATATGGTCAAATCTTTTGAAACTTCTGCACTTAAGCTTTCATCAATTAAAGGATAACTAGGGTTTTCGGGAATATAAACAATAGGTTCAATATTAAAATCTGGCAGATATTTTACAAACTTTAACCAACGCTGCACCCCTGGCCCTCCAGCCGGTGGCCAATAATAAGTGATAATTAATACTTTTTTTTTGCTCATTCCAGTTATTCTTGCAAAGACAGAATTTCACTTAAATATTTTATATTTGAATAATGTTTTTCCTACTTGAGCAGGAATGAGGCCTAATGTTTTCTAAATAGATAAAACAATCCGCCTAAAAGCAATAATCCAAACACTATAGAACTTCCCAAAGTGATTTTAGCACCCGTTTTCACTACTTCAGGATCGAACTTAATCTCAATGGTATGGGTTCCTGCAGGAATTTCCATACCACGCAACGTATAGTTCACACGAATATGATGGCTTGGTTCGCCATCGATAAAGGTTTTCCACCCATTACCATAATACACTTCAGAAAACACAGCAAAACCGTCATGGTTATTATTGGATTGGTATTTTAGATAGTTTGGCTTATGTTTAATTAAATCAATGGAAGCAGTCGATTCCTTTTCAAACGATTTAAAGCCCCTACTTTCCTTTAATAAATATTTAGGCTTCTTGATGTAAGTATAAACTGCATTATTCTTTGTATCCAAACTATCCAAAGCTAAAATTTCATCATTTGCTGAATCCAATCGCTCTAAAGACTCAACAAACCATGCATTACCATTGGCCTCATCATTTAAATAACTTACCACAGCTCCTTTTTCATCTTGTGCAATGATGTATTTGGTATTTAACATGTTTAAAACATTCATGTTGTTTTGGGTTACATAGAAATCAAAAACATCTTCATAACGTCTTAGTTTAGCCGCATGATAACCATTTAATGAATTATGGAAATAGGAAGCTCTAGCCCCAGAGGAAGTCACATCAAAAACTCTAAAATGCGTCGTGTCCCTAACAATATCTTTATCAGCTTCATTCATTTGGTATGGGTTGTTCACTTGATAAGACGACACAAAATCATCATTATTCACATAACGCCTGTCTACGCCAACCAAGTCAAATAAAATAAGAGCGCCAAAACCAATAAATACCCATTTTTCCTTTACTTTATTTTTCAAAAAGCCGTAAATAAGTCCTGCAGAAATTAAAACCAAAATAAGCGAACGCAAAATATCTGTAGTGAAAACAGCTTTTCTATCAGCTTTAATCGCATCAATAAAGCCTTGTCCATAATTTTGACGATAAAACCCATCATTGACACTAGTAAAACTAAATGACGATTTAAATAACAATAATAAAACAGCTACACCAACGGTAATAACAGTAGCGTACTTTAACGCTTTCCATTTTTCATCTTTATTTTCACATCCACTTAACAACTTAATCAAGGCAAAAATCCCTAACACAGGAACGCATAATTCCAAAATAACCTGAATAGAGCTAACCGCTCTAAATTTATTGTACAGCGGCACATAATCAATAAAGAAATCGGTTAAAAAACCTAGGTTTTTTCCGTAAGAAAGCAAAAGCGAAAGTATTGTACCCCCTACTAGCCACCATTTCAAGCGCCCTTTAACCAAAAACAACCCTAACACAAATATAAAGACTATAACTGCTCCTACATAAGCGGGCGCTTCTACAATGGGTTGATCTCCCCAATACAAAGGTGCGTGTTTCGATGCCTCCAAAGCCTGACTTGGTGACGCCCCCAACTTTCGATAAGCATCGTAGGTATTGGATTCCTTGCCCAAATTTTCGCCATTTCCTCCACCTGTAAGCCTAGGAACAAATAGATTTAACGACTCAAAAATTCCATAACTAAATTGGGTAATATATTCTTTGTCTAATCCACTAGACCCCTGTTTTGGCGAACCATCTGGGTTTATGGTTAATTCACTTTTACCTCTTGTGCTTTCTTTTACATACTCTTGGGTTGCCAAAATCCCCGTAGCATTTAAGGCAATTGAAAGCAAAACAGCCAAAATCAACACCCCAATCGATTTAAAATAATGAGGCAATACTTGTTTTTTGTAGGCGTCCACCAAATAGGCAATTCCCAAAACGATAACCAACAGCAACAAATAATAGGTCATTTGAAAGTGGTTGGCCACCAATTCCAATCCCATGGCTACTGCTGTTAGCAAAAAACCTAAAATGTATTTTCTTTGAAAGGTTAATATAATACCACTTAATACCAACGGCATATAGGCTATGGCATGGGCCTTACTGTTATGACCTACACCCAGAATAATGATTAAATAGGTTGAAAAACCAAAGGCCAATGCCCCAAGTATGGCGAACTTATAATTGACTTTAAGCACCAACATAAGTACATAGAAACCTAAGAGATAAAGAAATAGATAATCGGCTGGGCGCGGTAAAAAACGGAGTGCCAGATCCAGTTTTTTAATGTAATTATGTGGATATTTTGCTCCGAGTTGATAGGTGGGCATACCTCCAAAAGCACTATTCGTCCAATAGGTTTCTTCGCCTGTTGCTTCCCTAAAGTCATTTTGCTGTTTAGACATCCCAATATATTGCATGATGTCGCTTTGAAAAATGGCTTTTCCTTTTAAAACTGGACTAAAATAAGCTAGAGAAATAACAACGAAACCTATTATCACTAATAGGTGCGGCACAATTTTTTTAAAAGAAAATGGCATAAACAGGTTTTAAAAACTATGAGGTTTGAAAATTAATCAATTTCTTCGTAATCCACATAGTCGCCAACATCTTTATTGGATGTTTTCATATTGGGCATTTTATCAATAGTCACATCACCTTCCTTTTTAGGTTTTTCTTGGGGAGCGCGTCTTTGAAATTGTCCAAATTGCTTACCAAATCGTTGTTCAGCTTTTTTAGAAACATACTTTATTAAAAAAGGAGTAAGTAAACGTGATATTATTTTTATTCCGAAATAGATTAATAGAATAATAAGTATCATTCTAACCAATCCAGTTGCAGAAGCGAGTTGAAGCATAAACTTGATTTTTAGCAAAAATACAATTCTAAGGACTTAAAAAGCGTTTATAAATGATAAAAAAACTATAAAATATCTATATTTGAGAACCTTTTACATAAAAAAATCAACCTATTTACCACTGGTTTTAATCTAATTAATAAGCTATGAAGTCTGTCCGATCTACCATAACTCTAATATGTTTAACCTTAAGCACATTAGCTTTTGCCCAATATACTGAAGTAATAAATTCTAATAGACCAGGCGTTTCGAGAAGTGCTTTTTCTGTTGGAACGAACGTTTTACAATTTGAAGTTGGACCTTATATAACAAACGAAGAACGAACTCCGGCTTTAGGAAATAAAGTGTCTGGCTTTGGGGTTGATTTTGCTGCTCGCTATGGTTTGCTGTGGGAAGAATTGGAATTTAATGTCGAAGGCACCTATCAGAATGACACAAAAACCTATTATTCCAGTGTTCCATTTGAGGAAGACCGATCTAACTTTAAATATGTTTCAGTTGGCGCTAAATATTTAGTATATGATCCTTATAAAAATGCAGACAATAAGCCAAATCTTTATAGTTGGAAGGCTAATCACCGTTTTAAATGGAGCTCTTTAATACCTGCCGTATCGGTTTATGCTGGAGTTAATTATGACACTAAAAACAATCCCTACACAGCTGCAGACATCTCTGGGTTTAGTCCTAAAATTATGATAGCCACACAAAATAATTTTGCTGGTGGATGGGTGTTTGTTATGAATTTAATTAAGGATAGGATTGGTACAGATCAATCCGATTTTCAATACATCCTTACCTTAACACATTCGTTTAATCCTCAATGGGTTATATTTGGTGAAACCCAAGGTATTAAAAGTGATTTTTATGCTGATAATTTATTCCGGTTTGGCGGAGCCTATCTTTGGAACCAAAACTTTCAATTGGATACTGCCCTAACGTTCAACACCAAGGATACCCCAGCTGTTTTTGGTGTTAATTTTGGTGCTTCATATCGTTTTGATTTTCATAAAGACAAAGAAATAGATATAGATAATGGTGGATCTGCAAAAGAAGAAGGCAAACGACAAGCAAGACGTAATAAAACAAAAGGCTCCAGTTCAAAAACAAGAAAGCAAAAAAGAAACATGATTGATTTTAATTAATATGGTTACACTGAAAGAAGTAAAAACTAAAGCAGACTTAAAAACATTTGTAAAGTTTCCTTTTAAACTCTACAAAGACTCAAAATATTGGGTACCACCAATTATAAGTCAGGAATTAAAGACTTTCGACAAAATGGAAAATCCTGTTTTTAATGATGCTGAGGCGGTTTTGTATCTAGCCTATAAGGATGGTGAAATTGTAGGAAGAATAGCGGCTATTATTAATTGGATTGAGGTAAAAGGACAAAATCAAAGAAAAATGCGTTTTGGCTGGTTTGATTTTATAAACGACCTAAACGTATCCCAAACCCTTTTAAACAAGGTAGAAGAAATAGGAAAAGCTCACAATCTCGAATATGTAGAAGGTCCGGTTGGGTTTTCAAATTTAGATAAAGTAGGCGTCCTTACAGAAGGATTTGATTCCATAGGCTCCATGATTACATGGTATAACCATCCCTATTATGTCAAACATTATGAAGCGGCTAATTACAAGATCGAGAAAGGATATATAGAAAGTAGATTTGATTTTAAAAATGTAAACCCGGACACCTTTTCCAAAGCTAATGAGCTTATAAAAAGACGCTATCAACTTAAGGCGTTAAACTTTACAAAAACTAATGAAGTTATGCCTTATGCTGATAAGATGTTCGACCTATTTAATGAATCCTATGCTGCTTTATCGTCCTTTGTGGCCATTAACGATATACAAAAGGCTTATTTTAAGAAGAAATTTATAAGTTTTGTAAATCCAGAATACATCAAGTTTATTACAGACAAAGAAGACAACTTAATAGGTTTTGCTATCGTTATGCCTTCTTTTGCTAAAACCTTACAAAAGATAAAAGGTAAATTATTTCCTTTTGGATTTACTAAAATTCTAAAAGCAAAAAAGTATAGTAAAGATGTTGTTTTTTATTTGATTGGTATTCGCCCGGATTACCAACACAAAGGTGTACATGCTGTTATTTTTAATGAGTATTATAAAGTATTTACAGAAAAAGGTATTCAAACCTGTTACAGAACCCCAGAGCTTGAAGATAATATTGCAATACAACAAATATGGAAGCATTTCAGACCCGAAATATACAAGCGCCGAAAAACATTTAGAAAAGATATTGTTTAAAAAGAAAACCGATTCAATATTGAATCGGTTTTTATATTAAAAAACTTATAAATTAATTATTCCCCCATCGAGGCCATAACGGCTGCAGACAAACGCTTATAAGTACCATTATCTAAACGTTCCCGTATAGCATCAAAAGCATCTAAGGTTTCCTCAACATCCTGTAAGGTATGGGTAGCCGTTGGAATCATTCTTAGTAAAATTAATCCTTTAGGTATAACAGGGTAAACTACTATGGAACAGAATATTCCATAATTTTCTCTTAAGTCTTTTACTAGAGCCATAGCTTCCGGTATACTACCTTTTAAGTATACAGGGGTGACACAACTTTGTGTGGTACCAATATCAAAACCACGAGTCTTTAACCCAGATTGTAAAGCATTAACAATAGCCCATAAGTTTTGCTTTAACTCTGGCATATTTCTAAGCATATCTAAACGCTTTAATGCGCCAACAACCAATTGCATTTGTAAAGATTTGGCAAACATTTGAGATCGTAAGTTGTATTTCAAGTAGTCAATGATTTCTTGATCACCCGCAATAAAAGCACCTGTACTTGCCATAGATTTAGCAAAAGTGGCAAAATAAACGTCAATATCGTCTTGAACCCCTTGCTCCTCACCTGCTCCAGCTCCTGTGGCCCCTAGGGTGCCAAATCCATGTGCATCATCAACAAACAATCTAAACTTGTATTTATTTTTTAAGGCTGCAATTTCTTTTAAACGGCCTTGCTCGCCACGCATACCAAAAACACCTTCAGAAATCACCAAAATGCCACCACCAGTCTGTTCTGCCATTTTTGTAGCGCGTTCTAGGTTTTTCTCTAAACTTTCCACATCGTTGTGCTTATAGGTAAACCGTTTACCCATGTGCAGTCGAACTCCATCTATAATACAGGCATGCGCATCAACATCATATACTATGATATCATCTTTAGACACTAAAGCGTCAATGGTAGATACCATACCTTGATATCCAAAATTTAAAAGATAAGATGCTTCTTTCTTAACGAAGGCCGCTAATTCATCCTGAAGTTTTTCGTGTAAATCGGTATGACCAGACATCATTCTTGCTCCCATGGGATAAGCCGAACCGTATTGAGCTGCTGCCTCTGCATCTACTTTTCTAACTTCAGGGTGATTGGCCAATCCTAGATAGTCATTGATACTCCATGTTATGACATCCTTTCCTTGAAACTTCATGCGATTTGATATTTCACCTTCCAATTTTGGAAACACAAAATACCCTTCTGCCTGTGAAGCCCATTTCCCTAATGGTCCTTTATCCTTATAAATCTTATCAAATAAATCTTTCATTTATTCCAACTATTAGTGCTATTAATTTAAGGCAAAGCTAATCATACTTTATAGTATGAAATAATAAAACTTAAAACCTTAGTTCAATCTGCAAAATTAAATATTTAAATGGTTTGAGCATAATTTTTTAATAGACAATTACGAACAGAACAAAAAAAGAGGCAACCTATTGCAAATACAATAAAGTTGCCTCTTTTAAGGTTAAAAAACTTTGACTATTTTATGTATTGAATGTTTTCGGCAGCTTCATTGACATTATCAAAAAAGCCTTGCTCATTCATCCACTTGTCACTATATATTTTGCTCATGTAACGTGAACCATGATCTGGAAAAATCACAACAACACAGTCTCCTTTTTTAAATTTTCCTTGCTCGTTCAATTGTTTAACCGCCTGCATAACAGCTCCCGACGTATATCCAACAAACAAACCTTCTGTTTTAGCAATTGCCCGAGCTGTATGGGCGCTATCTTCATCGGTAACTTTAATAAATTCATTAATAATATCGAAATCCGTAGCCGATGGTATTAAATTCTTTCCTAAACCTTCAATTCGGTAGGGATAAATCTCTTTTTCATCAAACTCTTTGGTTTCATGGTATTTTTTTATCACCGAACCAAAGGCATCAACTCCAAAAACTTTGATGTTAGGATTTTGCTCTTTTAAATATCTTGCTGTACCAGAAATGGTTCCTCCAGTTCCACTACAGGCAACCAAATGTGTAATTTCACCTTGAGTTTGTTCCCAAATTTCAGGGCCTGTGCTCTGATAATGTGCATCAATATTTAATTCATTAAAATACTGATTAATGTATACCGAACCTTTTATCTCCTCATGTAGACGTTGGGCTACCTGATAATAAGATCTAGGGTCATCGGCACTAACATGGGCAGGACACACATAAACTTTTGCTCCCATGGTCTTTAGCATATCAATCTTATCGGCCGAAGATTTTGAACTTACAGCTAAAACACATTCGTAACCTTTGATAATACTAACCATAGCAATACTAAAACCAGTGTTTCCAGAAGTGGTCTCAATAATGGTATCACCAGGTTTTAAAATACCTTGCTTTTCAGCTTGTTCAATAATATAAAGTGCTATTCTGTCTTTTGATGAGTTCCCGGGGTTGAAAGATTCAACTTTAGCGAAGTAACTCCCTTTGAAGTTCGTCGTAAATTTATTAAGTCTTACAAGAGGTGTTTGACCTACTAAATCTAAGACGCTATCAAAAACTTGGTTGTTATGTTTCATAAACGCTTTTTAAGAGCCAATTTATTTATAGGAAATAAATATAACCTAAAACCTTGCAAAAATAGTATATTTTTTTTTATTAGTTATGAATTCCTTCTAAATCCAGCAAAAAAGCATATTCCAATGCCACCTCCTTTAAACTTTCAAATCGTCCTGAAGCCCCACCATGGCCTGAGTCCATATCAGTATGCAACAACAATATATTGCTGTCGGTTTTAAGCTCCCTTAATTTTGCTACCCATTTGGCAGGCTCCCAATACTGCACCTGCGAATCGTGCAGTCCAGTTGTAACCAACATATTCGGATAATCCTTGGCTTCAACATTATCATAAGGGGAATAGGATTTCATATAATGATAAAATTCCTCTTCATTAGGATTGCCCCATTCGTCATATTCACCCGTGGTCAACGGGATAGAATCATCTAACATAGTTGTTACCACATCCACAAAAGGAACAGCCGCCAAAACACCATTGTATAATTCTGGGTTCATATTAATAACTACTCCTATAAGCAAACCGCCAGCTGAACCACCATAGGCGTATAAATGCTTTGCTGAAGTGTACTTTTGCTCAATTAAATATTTGGAGCAATCAATAAAATCATTAAAAGTATTTTTCTTGATTAATAATTTTCCGTTTTCATACCATTCCCTTCCTAAATATTCCCCACCACGAATATGTGCTATGGCATAAATAAATCCTCGATCCAATAGGCTTAATCTAATACTTGAAAACGAAGGGTCGATAGTAGAACCATAAGAGCCATAAGCATATTGCAATAATGGTGTCTGACCGTTTAGTTTGGTTCCTCTATTATAAACCAGGGATATTGGTATTTTTACTCCATCTCTTGCTGTTGCCCAAACACGTTTGGACTCGTAATTTTCCTTTTTAAATTTCCCTCCTAAAACTTGTTGCTCTTTTTTAATATCGCTTTGCTTGGTCTTTAGGTTATAATCAATAACTGTACTTGGAGAGGTTAAAGAGTTGAACCCATAACGCAACATATCACTATCAAAATCGGGATTGTTACCTATGTAGGCTGTATAAGTTTCACTATTAAATGGCAAATAGTAATCTTCTTTACCTTTCCAACTTATAATACGCAAACGGTTAAGCCCATTTTCACGTTCATTCACTACCAAATAGTTTTTAAAAATTTCAATATCTTCAATCAAAACAGCTTCTCTATGTGGCAAAACCTCTTGCCAATGCTCTATTTCAGTATGTAGTTCACTGGTTTTTAAAAGCTTAAAATTGGTAGCGTCATCGCAATTGGCAATAATATAGAAGCTGTCATCATAATGTGAGATACTATAATCCAGTTCCTTGGTTCGTTTTTGAAAAACTTTAAATTCCTCATGAGGGGTGTTGGCATTCAAAAATCTATATTCTGTTGTTAATGTACTTGATGAGCCTATAACAATATACTTTCTAGATTTAGTCTTGTACACAAACGTATTATAGGTTTCATCTTCTTCATGGTAAACCACAAGATCTTTATCTTCAATGGTATTTAATATATGCTTATAAATTTTGAACGAACGAAGTGTTATTTCATCTTTACGAGAATAAAACAGGGTTCTATTATCATTAGCCCATGTAGCACTTCCCGTTGTATTGGTAATTTTATCGGGATAGATTTCCCCCGTTATTAAATTTTTAATTTGAATGACGTACTGTCTTCTGCTAACAACATCAGTAGAAAAAGCAGCCATGGTGTTATCCGGACTTATGGAAATACCTCCCAGGTTGAAATAGGCAAGGTCTTTGGCCATAGCATTACAATCAAACAGGATTTCCTCTGGAGCTTTTAAGGTTCCCTTTTTTCTAACATATATTGGGTAGTCCTTTCCTTTTTCATAGCGTGTTAAATACCAATAGCCATTTAATTTATAAGGCACAGTGGTATCGTCCTCCTTAATCCTACCCTTCATTTCTTCGAAGAGCACCTTTTGAAACGCTTCTGTATGCTTCATCATACACTTGGTATAATCATTCTCTGCGTTCAAATAGTCTATTACATCATTATTTTCCCTATCATTTAACCAATAATAATTATCTATCCTAACATCATCATGAATCATTAATTGTTTTGGTTTCTTAGGGGCGGTCGGTGTTTTGGCTTCAATCATTTGTTGGCTTATAGATTTGTCCTTTTTACAAGAAACGGCAAAAATAAAACTTAGAGATATAATAATTAAGCTGTTTTTCAATTTTCCTTGTAAATTACAATCAATTTCCCCTTAAATTGTAATAAATTTGCCCTTTTAACACTTAAAAAAAGGAATATGTTTGGAGATATGATGAACATGATGGGGAAACTTAAGGAAACCCAAAAAAAAGTTGAAGACACAAAAAAAAGATTGGATACGGTTTTAATTGACGAGTCAAGTAATGACAATAAACTAAAAATAACGTTAACGGCCAATAGAACCATTAAAGCTATTACAATTGATGACGAACTCTTAGATAATAAAGAACAGCTTGAAGATTATTTAATTCTTACCCTAAATAAAGCCATAGAAAAAGCAACTGGCGTAAATGAAGCCGAACTTTCTGCTGTTGCTAAAGAAGGCTTACCCAACATACCAGGAATGGATATGTTTAAATAGTTTTAGTTGTTAGTCAAATTTTGTTTCTTTTAACACCTGCATTAGCCTTTCATGCATTTCATTGTTATAATCCATATGAGTGACCATACGCAACTTTCTACCACCCATGCCAATGATTTGAATGTTTTTATTTGCTAATTTTTTAACAAATCCTATTTCATTTATATCGGTATTCAATTCAAAAATAACAATGTTAGTTTCAATAGGTTCAATGGTTCTGATAATTGATAGTTTTGCTAAGGTCTCACCTATTTCTTTTGCTTTTTTATGATCTTCAGCCAATCTTTCAATATTGTTATCCAAAGCATATAAAGCTGCTGCTGCCAAATAACCTGCTTGTCTCATATTGCCTCCAAAAATCTTACGAATTCTAATGGCATTTTTCATAATAGCCCCGTCTCCAACCAACACCGAACCAACAGGACAACCCAAACCTTTACTCAAACATACAGAGATAGTATCAAAAACCTCACCATACTGTTTGGTAGTTTCATTTTTGGCCACTATAGCATTCCATATACGAGCACCATCCAAATGAAATCCTAGCTCATGGTTAACACATACTTTCCTTATTTTTAAAATTTCATTGAAGTCCCAACAAGAACCACCTCCTTTGTTAGTAGTATTCTCAATCTCTACCAAACTCGTTTTGGCATACCAGTAGTCAGGAGGATTTATGGATTCCAACACCTGTTCAGCTGTAAACATTCCTTTATTGCCATCAATCAATTTGCATGAAACCCCACTATTAAATGAAGCCCCACCAGATTCATAATTGTAGATATGTGCAAATTTATCACATATAACCTGTTCTCCAGGAATGGTGTGCAACTTAATGGCTGTTTGGTTTGCCATAGTGCCGCTCGGAAAAAACAAGGCTTTTTCTTTACCAAACATGGTTGCTATACGCTGTTCCAATTGTTTTACCATTGGGTCTTCTCCAAACACATCATCACCTACCCGAGCCTGCATCATGGCATCCAACATTTGAGGACAAGGTTTAGTTACTGTATCACTTCTAAGATCTATTATCATGGTTGAAAATTTGATGGTTAAAGCTATAAAATTATGTTCATATTATTTTCTGCTGAATGAAGAAATTCTATTTTTGTGCTACAATATATTAAAGAGGTTATTGATCTTTTTTATAAGAATTATGCGTAATGAATTAATTAACTTCAATAACTTTATAACCCTATAACTAATAACTTAGTATGATTACTTCCGATCAAATTAAAGATCTTAATACCCGCCTTGATAAACTAAGGCACTATCTTTGACATAGATACCAAGCTTATAGAAATACAAAACGAAGAAGAACAAACTTTCGACCCCAAATTCTGGAACGACCCAAAGGTTGCCGAAGCCGTAATGAAATCTCTTCGGGTCAAAAAAAAATGGGTAGAAGATTACAATACTGTTAAAGCCCTTATTGAAGATTTAGATGTGCTTTTCCAGTTTTTCAAAGAAGGCGAATCTACCCTTGAAGAAGTAGAAAACCAGCATAAAAAAGCTGAAACCTTAATTGAAGATATAGAATTTAAAAACATGCTCTCTGATGAAGGAGATGGTCTTAGTGCTGTACTTCAAATCACTGCTGGTGCTGGCGGTACCGAAAGCTGTGATTGGGCCAGTATGCTCATGCGCATGTACTTAATGTATGCCGAAAAAAGTGGGTTTAAGGTTAAAGAACTTAACTTTCAAGAAGGCGATGTAGCTGGTATAAAAACCGTCACGCTTGAAATTGAAGGCGACTTTGCTTTTGGTTGGTTAAAAGGAGAGAATGGTGTTCATAGGTTAGTGCGCATCTCCCCTTTTGACAGCAATGCCAAACGCCATACCAGCTTTGCATCAGTTTATGTGTATCCCCTGGTTGATGATACCATTGAAATAGAAATCAATCCAGCTGATATTGAAATTACCACAGCACGCTCCAGTGGCGCTGGTGGTCAAAACGTTAACAAGGTTGAAACCAAAGTGCAGTTAACACATAAACCTACTGGAATTCAAATATCTTGTTCAGAAACTCGTTCACAGCATGATAACCGAGCACGTGCATTGCAAATGTTAAAATCACAATTGTATGAAATTGAGTTACAGAAACAAATGGAACAACGTGACGATATTGAAGCAAGTAAAATGAAAATTGAATGGGGAAGCCAAATACGCAACTATGTGATGCATCCTTATAAATTAGTAAAAGATGTTAGAACAAGTTATGAAACGGGGAATGTAGATGCGGTTATGAATGGCGACATCAACCCATTTTTAAAGGCGTATTTAATGATGATGGGACAAAAACAAGAGGATAATGGCTCACTATAGATGACAAAAATAAACGCTATTATATTTGACCTTGGTGGGGTTTTGATCGATTGGAATCCTGAGTATGTATTTCTTGATGTTTTTAATCACGATAGGGATAAAATGAAGTGGTTTTTCGATCATGTTTGTACCAGTGATTGGAATGAAAATCAAGATGCTGGCTATCCTATTGCAAAAGCCACTGAAGAAAGGGTGGCTTTGTTTCCTGAATACGAAAATGAAATACGAATGTTCTATGGCAAATGGGTAGATATGCTGGGTGATGCCATTGAGGGAACAGTTGAAATTTTAAAACAATTATTGGATTCAGGGAAATATAAAGTAATTGCCTTAACCAATTGGAGTTCAGAAACTTTCCCAATTGCCCTTGAAAAATTTGATTTTCTCCATTGGTTTGAAGGAATTATCGTTTCGGGGAAGGAAAACACTAGAAAACCTTTTAAGGCTATTTATGATATAACTTTAAACCGCTTTAACCTAACCCCTGAAAATTCAGTGTTCATAGATGATAATTTAAGGAACATTGAAGCGGCAAAAGCATTGGGCATCAATAGCATTCACTTTAAAAGCCCCGAGCAATTAAAACAAATATTAACGCAATATAATATTCAGTTGCCATGATAACCATTTATCACAATCCGCGATGCACAAAATCCAGACAGGGTTTGGAAATAGTAGAAAACTCAGATAAACCTTTTCAAATTATAAAATACCTTGACGAAAAACTTTCGACTAAACAATTAAACATAATTGTTAAAGCTCTAGGTATTAAACCAATAGAATTAGTTAGGAAAAACGAAACGATTTGGAAAGAAAATTTTAAAGGAAAAGATTTATCCGATATTGAGATTATTAATGCCATGGTGGCAAACCCTAAACTCATTGAACGTCCCATTGTTATTAATGGCAACAAAGCAGTGATTGGCAGGCCACCTGAACGTATATTTTCCATTATTTAATTTTAAAAATAGTATTTCTTTTAACAAATTATTAACCAATACCCCTTAAACCATAGTCTATTTTTGTGGTCAAATTTGTTAAAAACTATATATGTATAGATTGTCCTTGGCCATGATAGTACTATTAGCCTTTTCGGTAGTATTATATGCCCAACATAAAAACCCAGTAGAAACTACATATAATATAAAAAAAGTAGAAGTATCCGGTAAAGTTATCGAAGATGAAACCAAGCAACCACTTGAATATGCTACAGTTTCTTTTTATAGCCATAAAGAAAAAAAGATTATTGATGGCACAATTACGGATATTAATGGTGATTTTCAAATAAAAATTTCAGACGGTATTTATGATATTAAAATCGAATACATTTCATATAAATCCCACGAATTAAAAAACCAGAACATTCAATCCGACATAAATTTAGGAACCATTTCTTTAGAATTGGATATAGCAGCTTTGGATGCCGTGGAGGTTATTGCCGAAAAAACGACTGTAGAAATACGATTAGACAAAAAAATCTATAATGTTGGTAAAGACCTTACCGTAAGTGGAGGAACTGTAAGTGATGTACTGGATAATGTACCATCGGTCTCAGTTGATATTGAGGGTAACGTAGCTCTAAGAGGCAATAATAATGTCCGTATATTAATTAACGGTAAACCTTCAGGGTTAGTTGGCCTAAACTCTACAGACGCTCTAAGACAACTTCCCGCTGAAGCTATTGAAAAAGTAGAGGTGATTACTTCTCCCTCTGCGAGATATGAAGCACAAGGAACTGCTGGAATATTAAATATCATTTTACGAAGGAGCAAACTACAGGGGTTTAATGGAGCAATAACCGCTAATGGTGGCCATCCAACTTCTGGTGGTATTTCAGGAAATACCAACTTTAGGACAAAAGATCTAAACTTTTTCAATACTTCAGCATATAATTACAATACATCCATAGGCCATTCCTATAATTATACCAGATATAATAACACAGGAAATTATGCAGATGAAATAAGGGATTGGGAAAACACAAGAAAAGGTTTGACTACAAATTTTGGCATAGAATGGTATATCAATGATTCTGCTTCTTTAACAACTTCTGTGGTTTATCGTGATAGTGATAATGAGCAAAATTCAACAAATGTATTAACACAGTTTGATGAAAACAGGGATTTAATAGGTGAAACTATTCGTTTAGATCCCGAATTTAGTGGTTCGAAAACCATACAATATGCAACAAATTTTACAAAAAACTTTGAAGAGGAAGGACATAAATTTACACTTGATTTTCAATATGAAGAAAACAACAACGATAAGTTATCATTGATTTTGACTGATGGTCTTAACACAGATAATCTTTCCACCATAGAAGATCAATCATCTATTTTATTACAAACCGATTATGTATTACCCATTGGTGAGAACAGTCAATTCGAATTGGGATACAGAGGGGATTTCAGTACAAAATCGACGGACTATGAAGTGGAAATACTCAATAACCAAGGACAATTCGAAATAGATAACAACCTATCCAATTTGTTCAACTTTAAACTTTATATTAATGCATTATATGCACAATATGGAAGCAAAATTGATAAATTCTCCTATTTATTGGGGTTGAGAATGGAGAACACTCAAACAACGATAGACCAACCTACGACAGGTGATTTTAAGAAGAAAAATATCACTGGATTATTTCCTACAATAAATTTAAGCTACGAATTTAGTGAAAAAGAAAGTTTAACACTTGGCTACAGTAGGCGTATTGAAAGACCACGTTCTTATCATTTAAATCCATTCCCATCCAGGACTAGTTTAACTAATATATTTCAAGGTAATCCAGATTTGGATCCTAGTTATTCATCTCTATACGATTTAGGTTATTTAAATCGACTTGACAAATTAACTCTTAGTTCCTCTATATATTTACAGCGTGAAAAAAATGAAAGCAATTGGATAAGCTATGAAACTGGAGAAATTGTAAATGTTAACGGACAAGATTTACCTGTGATTGCAAGATCTCCAGTAAATTTTGCAACAGAAAAAAGATATGGCTTTGAATTTAATGTAAGCTATACCCCTAACCGAAAATGGCGCATTAATACAGATTTCAACCTTTATAATAACATTTTGAAAGGCGAATTTAATGGTGTGAATTTTGATAATGAAAACTTAACTTGGAGAACAAGGTTAACCAATAAATATACTTTGCCAGGGAACATCGATTGGCAAACAAACCTTAATTATAGAGGTCCAAGCCAGGATAGCCAAAACAAAAGAGACGCTATTTTTTCGGCAGATTTGGCTTTTAGTAAGGATTTATTTAAGGAAAAAGCATCTGTTGTTGTTAATATAAGCGACATATTAAACAGTAGAAGATATAAAGGAGATATAAATACCGAAACTTTTTCAAGTAAAAGAGATTTGCAGTTTAGAGGTGGTAGAATTTTAAAAGTATCGTTTACTTATAGGTTCAATCAAAAAAAGAAACCGGAAAGATCTGGAGATGGTTTTGGTGGTGTAGACATGGAAATGTAACATAAAATCGTTTAGTAAAAATCATAAAAAAAGGGGGCTAAATTTTTTAGTCCCCTTTTTATATAATTAAAATACGTTTAAGAATTTAATCTCTTTGCTTTCTTTTCCTCCCTTATTTCCTTTAATCTTTCAATTAATGAACCTCCAATCCAGTAAGGAATTACAAAGGTTAATAAAAATATCATCAACCAAAAACCAATAGTTAATATGGTTAAAAATGCTAAAAAGCCTAAATATTGATCAAATTCGAACATAACTGTTAATATCTTTTTAATATGCCGCAAAGATAACGCAAAGCAATGTGTTTTACAATATCAAACTAAAATTTATTAACAGAGTTTTTCACTAGTTTAAATTAGGCTGTGGTGTTAATCGCAAATAAGGTTTAACTTCTTTAAAGCCTTTTGGAAATAAATCGGGTATGTCTTCTGTAGCCACGGCAGGCACAACAACACAATCATCACCATTATTCCAATTGGCTGGTGTCGCAACCTTATGGTATGCAGTTAATTGCAATGAGTCAATGACTCTCAATAATTCATCAAAATTCCTTCCAGTTGATGCTGGATAAGTAATAATTAACTTAACGGTTTTGTCAGGAGCTATAACAAACACCGAACGTACAGTTAATTGACTATCTGCATTTGGATGGATCATATCATACAACACAGACACCTTTCTATCCTCATCCGCTATGATTGGAAAATTTACAGTTGTTCCCTGTGTCTCATTAATATCATTTATCCAACCGTTATGAGATTCTATGCCATCAACACTTAAGGCCACAACCTTAACATTTCTTTTATCGAACTCTGTTTTGTACTTTGCTACAGTACCTAGTTCTGTGGTGCAAACAGGTGTATAATCTGCTGGATGCGAAAATAAAACACCCCAGCTGTTACCAAGCCAATCATGGAAATTAATATTCCCTTCTGTAGATTTTGCATCAAAATTCGGTGCTACATCCCCTAATCTAATTGTTGCCATAACGTAAATATTTATGCTAATTTTTATTCCTACTAAATTAGTATATTTTAAAAGATTGACAAAAATATTGTTGTTATATATGTGTTAAAACTCAACTAAAAAAACTAACAGATATCATAAAACAAAACGCATTAAAACAATTAACTTTGCAATTCAAAACTTAATCATTTTAACAATGAATTATAGAATAGAAAAAGACACAATGGGTGAGGTAAAAGTGCCTGCAGATAAACTTTGGGGAGCTCAAACAGAACGCTCTAGGAATAACTTTAAAATTGGAGCTTCAGCTTCAATGCCGTTAGAAATAATTTATGGCTTTGCCTATCTTAAAAAGGCAGCGGCATTTACTAATTGTGAGTTAGGTGTTTTACCAATTGAAAAACGCGATTTAATTGCTAAAGTCTGTGATGAAATATTAGCTGGCAAACACGATGACCAATTTCCATTGGTCATATGGCAGACTGGTTCTGGCACCCAAAGTAATATGAATGTAAATGAAGTAATAGCCAATAGGGCCCAACAACTAGCAGGTAAAGTAATTGGTGAAGGTGAAAAAGTAATACAGCCCAACGACGATGTTAATAAGTCACAGTCATCAAACGACACGTTCCCTACAGGAATGCATATTGCAGCCTATAAAAAAATAGTTGAAACTACCATTCCGGGTGTAAAACAATTGCGAGACACCTTAATGAAAAAATCAGAATCCTTTAATAATGTAGTTAAGATTGGACGCACTCATTTAATGGATGCTACCCCTTTAACTTTAGGACAAGAACTTTCTGGATATGTAGCCCAATTAGATCATGGCTTAAAAGCTTTACATAATACCTTGCCTCATTTAAGTGAGTTAGCTTTAGGTGGCACAGCTGTTGGCACAGGTTTAAATACCCCTAAGGGTTACAGCAAGCGAGTTGCTGAATATATTGCAAAATTTACAGCACTACCTTTTGTAACAGCCCCTAATAAATTTGAAGCTTTAGCTGCCCATGATGCTTTGGTTGAAACACATGGTGCATTAAAGCAATTAGCAGTTTCCTTAAATAAAATAGCCAACGACATTCGCTTAATGGCTTCTGGACCACGTTCTGGCATTGGGGAAATTATTATTCCTGCTAATGAACCAGGAAGTTCCATTATGCCTGGAAAAGTCAATCCCACCCAATGTGAAGCCTTAACTATGGTTTGCGCCCAGATTATGGGTAACGATGTTGCTGTGTCTGTAGGGGGGTTACAAGGTCATTACGAACTCAATGTCTTTAAACCTGTAATGGCCGCAAATGTTTTACAATCTGCACAGTTATTAGGAGACGCATGTGTTAGTTTTGATGTTAATTGTGCGATAGGTATAGAGCCAAATTATGATATGATTAAAAAGCTAGTTAATAATTCCTTAATGTTGGTAACTGCATTAAATACCAAGATTGGATACTATAAAGCTGCTGAAATTGCCAATACAGCCCATAAAAATGGTACTACACTTAAAGAGGAAGCCATTAATTTAGGTTACGTCACAGAGGAAGAATATGATGCTTGGGTTAAACCCGAAGACATGGTTGGTAGTTTAAAATAATTTTGTGTGAAAAATAAAAAACAGGCATTACTCAAGTCGATATTGCCTGTTTTTTTTGGTTGGTTAGCTATCAATCCTTTTAATCATAAAAAGAAATCGGGTTAAATTTATAGTTTAAAAAACACATTCTTGTTAACAAATGTTAATCCGTGTCAATTTTTTTTCTAATTCTGCTCAACTGTACTGGTGTAATCCCAAGGAAAGAAGCGATATGGTACTGAGGAATAATAGTATCTAAATTGGGTATTTGTTTACGCAACGCCAAATAGCGGCCTTTGGCATCCAATGAAATAAGTTCAACCAAACGTTTTTCATATTTTGTATAAACAACTTCCAAAACTTTTGCATAAAGTGCAGTGAGTTGAATGTTGTTTTTACATAATGTCATTAGTTTAGCATATTCTATTTCATATATTTTGCAATCTCCAAGGGTTTCAAAAACAAATAAGGAAGGTTTTTTTTTGATTAGGGCTGTTAATGAAGCGACAAAACATATTGGTAAATAAAAACTCTTATTATACTCTTTACCTTCTTCAGTTATTAAATAACATCGAATTAAACCAGAAACTAACATGTATATTTTAGTAGGAACTTCACTAAGTTTTACTAGCTGTGTGCCTCCAGAAACCTCCCTAAACTCAGAAATACTTTTTAGTTCTTCAAAAATATCTTCAGAAATATCAGTAATGGAATTTAAAAAGTCAAAGTTTTTGTTACTCATGAGTCCTGTTGAAAGTATTAAAACAACCTTTTAGATATTTATCTATACATTAGTTAAAGTTAGTGAAATTATTATATTGTTCCTAAATTTGAACTATTATTGATAGTTTTAAAATTAAAACATATAACACTATAAAATAACTACTCTAAATATCAATTAATGAAATTACTTATTGCTAATATAAAAGAACTTCTACAAGTTAGGGATAAATCCATAGAAATTTTATGTGGAAAAGATATGGGTATACTTCCTACAATAAAAAATGCCTATATATTAATTGTAAACGATCGTATTGTAAAATATGGTCCTATGTCTGAATGCCATAACATAGAAACAGACAAAACAATTGATGCAACTGGTAAACTTGTTCTGCCAACATGGTGCGATTCACATAGCCATATCGTTTATGCTGGTAATCGTGAACAGGAATTTGTAGACAGGATTAATGGATTAAGTTATGAAGAAATTGCAAATCGTGGTGGTGGTATCCTAAATTCTGCCAAAATATTAGGAAACACTAGCGAAAATGATTTGTTCGAGCAATCCATAAAAAGGGTAAATCAGGTTATTAAAATGGGAACGGGAGCCTTGGAAATTAAATCTGGCTATGGACTTTCTTTGGAATCCGAATTAAAAATGCTTAGGGTTATTAGAAAAATAAAGGATAGTGTTCCCATAAAAATAAAAGCTACTTTTTTAGGAGCTCACGCCCTTCCAAAAAAATTCAAGAATGATAAAAAAGGTTATCTACAACATATTGTAAGTGATATGCTTCCTGTGGTTAAGGAAGAAGGCTTAGCAGATTATATTGATGCTTTTTGTGAAAAGGGCTATTTTTCTTTGGAAGATACAGAACAAATAATGGTCGCGGGAAAAAATTACGAACTCATTCCTAAAATACATGTTAACCAATTTAACGCTTTTGGTGGTGTAGCACTTGCTGTTAAATACGGGGCACTTAGTGTTGACCATCTTGAAGAATTGAATGATGAAGATATTGAAGCCTTGAAAGGTTCAAAAACCATGCCTGTAGCATTACCTTCCTGCTCTTATTTCTTAAGCATTCCATACACTCCTGCAAGAAAAATAATTGATGCTGGTTTACCTTTGGCTTTAGCAACCGATTACAATCCAGGATCTACTCCAAGCGGTAATATGAATTTTGTAGTTAGCACTGCTTGTATTAAAATGAAAATGACCCCAGAGGAAGCTATTAATGCTGCCACAATTAATGGAGCCTATGCTATGGGATGTTCAACAGATTATGGTAGTATTAGCATTGGAAAAAAAGCCAACATAATAATCACCAAAGAAGTACCTAGCTATAACTATTTACCTTATGCATTTGGTGAAAACCATATTGATAAAGTTATTATTAACGGAATAGTTATGTAAAACCAAATTGTGTAACCACTTTAAATAAATAATACCCAAATTAAATAATATCGCTTATTAATATCATTTTACACTTAAAATAAAACTTACTAGTAAAATATGAGAAAAGAACAACGTCGAAAAGGCTGGAACGAAATCAAAACAAATGATTCTTGGGCTATTTTTAAAATTATGGGAGAATTTGTAAATGGTTTTGAAAAAATGAGTCAAATAGGTCCTTGCATTTCTATTTTTGGTTCTGCTCGCACAAAACCTGAACATAAATACTACAAATTAGCTGAGAAAGTGGCTAGAAAAATTGTAGAGTCTGGCTATGGAATCATTACCGGAGGTGGTCCCGGTATTATGGAAGCTGGAAACAAAGGAGCTCATTTAGGAGAAGGTACATCAGTTGGATTAAACATTGAATTACCTTTTGAACAGCATAATAACGCTTATATAGATCATGACAAAAGTCTGGATTTCGATTATTTTTTTGTTAGAAAAGTAATGTTTGTTAAATACTCGCAAGGGTTTGTGGTTATGCCTGGTGGTTTTGGCACATTAGACGAATTGTTTGAAGCTATGACGCTTATTCAAACTAAAAAAATTGAAAAGTTTCCAATAATATTGGTTGGCTCTGAATTTTGGGAAGGTCTAATACAATGGATCAAAGAAACATTACTTTTAAAATTTTCAAATATAAGTGTTACAGATTTGGATTTAATACACCTTGTGGACAATGAAAATGAAGTTATTGAAATATTGGATTCATTCTACAAAGAGTATCGCTTGAGTCCAAACTTCTAAGGTTTCAATTCTCTATAGTTTTATTGAATTAATAACACTAGAAGATATATTTCGCTATATTGCAATGCCTTGAAACAAATCGTTTACAGCCCAAATTTTAAAAAAAATTGAAACAAGATTTTCCTAGAATACTATTATTGTTTTTGCTTCCCTTTTTAGCGCTTTGTCAAAACAAAATTGATATAAAGGCTAAATTTGATGTTGAAAACAGACAAATATCCATAAAGCAACAAATTACCTATACCAACACTTCAAAAGACACTCTAAAGACCATTTTTTTAAATGATTGGAACAATAGTTATGCCACAAAAAAAACAGCCCTAGCGACAAGAATAGCAGATGAATATATAAATGATTTTCATTTGGCAAAAAATGAAGATCGAGGTTATTCTGTAATAACTTCTATAAAACAAAACAATCAAAACATAACCTATCAACAGTTAAAAGGACAAATAGATGTCGTTAAAGTAGATCTTAAAAAACCTTTATATCCACAGACATCCTATACTATAACCCTGCAATATCTAGTAAGAATTCCAAATGATAAATTTACTAATTACGGTATAACACCAGAAGGCGACATAAACCTAAAGTATTGGTATATCACACCTGCAATTTACGATGGAAAATGGCACTATTTTAGCAATAAGAACCTGGATGATTTATACATTCCAAAATCTAATCTCAGTTTAGAGATAGAATTCCCAAAAGCATATTATTTAACATCAGAACTAAATATTGACAATATACTGGAAGACACTGAGAAGAACCGTATAGTCAAGCTAAGCGGAAGTGATAGAATAAACACAAGGCTTTATTTAAATAAGACTAAAATTTTTGACAAAATTGAATCTAATGGGTTTTCACTAATTTCCAGTATTGATGATGAAGGTCTTGAATCTATAGATAAAGCAATTATAACAGATAAAGTTACCGAGTTTATCATCAAAAATTTAGGGGATTATCCACACGAGAAACTAATTGTTTCACAAATCGACTTTATAAAAGATCCTATTTACGGCCTAAACTTTTTACCAAAATTCATAAAACCCTATCCCAATCATTTTCAATATGAATTAAACCTATTAAAAATAGCTTTACATAATTATTTAGAAAACACATTACTTGTAAATCCTAGAAAAGATCAATGGCTATTGGACGCTATACAGATTTATTATTTAATGAAATATGTTGATGACCATTATCCCAACATGAAGTTTTTGGGCTCAATTTCAGGTTTTTGGGGTATCCGATCGTTTCATGCAGCTAATATGAAATTTAATGAAAAATATATGTTTGCATATATGCTTATGGCTAGAACCAATAGAGATCAGCCGTTAACAATGGCAAAAGATTCATTATTAAAATTCAATAAAAATATTGCTAATAAATATAAAGCAGGGGTTGGCTTAAAGTATTTAGATGATTTCATAAATTCCAATATAGTAGAAGAAGGCTTAACCGCTTTTTTAAATGAAACGAAACTAAAACCAACAACAACAAAGGCCTTTGAAACGCACATAAGATCTAGAACTACAAAAGATATCGATTGGTTTTTTACAGACTATTTAAATACACGAAAAAAAATAGATTTTAGAATTAAGAATGTCAAAAATAGTGATGATTCGATAACTCTTACTATTAAGAACAAACGTCATAACAGTATGCCTGTATCACTTTACTCGCTTAATAACGACAGTATTATTTCTAAAATATGGGTTGAAAACATTAGTGAAAGTAAAACCATTTCAATACCCAAACAAAACGTCAACAAATTGGTCTTAAACTATGAAAAAACTATCCCTGAAATTAATTTAAGAGATAATTGGAAATCATTGAAGGGGTTTTTCTTCAACAATAAACCGCTTCAGTTTAGATTAATTAAGGATGTTGAAGACCCACATTACAACCAAGTATTTCTACTACCACTTGCCGAGTTTAATAATATATACGACGGAATTACATTAGGTATGCGATTCTACAATACTGCATTATTAAGAAAGCGTTTTAATTATAAGATCGCGCCTAAATATTCATTTAGATCAAAATCTCTTACTGGAGCTGCCGCCATATCTATGGAACATTATTTTGAGAATAATAATTTATATTTATTAAACTACGGTGTTAGAAGTGGTTACACTTCTTATGCTGAAGACTTATTTGTTAGACAATTTATTCCCTCGGTTACACTAATGTTTAGGCAAAAAAACGATTTTAGGTCAAATAAAAGACAAGCTCTAATCTTTAGGTATGTAGATATAAACAGGGACAATGATCCAAATAACACATTAAGTTCATCAGAGCCAAATTACAGTATCTTTAATACAAAATACATCCATTCAAACGATAATTTAGTTCATTTCAACAAATGGTTTGTCGATTTTCAGGCTGCAAAGCACTTTAGCAAGCTATCTTTTAATTATGAATACAGGAAGCTGTTTGAGAGCAATAGGCAATTAAATTTGAATTTTTTTGCAGGAACTTTTATAACTAACAATAACGACCCCTCATCAGACTATTTTAGTTTTGCACTTGACAGGCCAACAGATTATTTGTTTGATTATGCATACTTGGGTAGGTCTGAAAGTTCAGGGATTTTTAGTCAACAGTACATTGATGCAGAAGGAAGGTTTAAATCGAAATTGGACACTCCTTTTGCTAACCAATGGATTACAACATTAAATTCCAGTACTACATTGTGGAATTATATTTTGGCTTATGGCGACATTGGGTTAGTAAAAAATAAGGGAAATACCCCAAAATTTGTTTACGATTCGGGTATTAGAGTCAATCTTGTAACCGATTATTTTGAAGTTTATTTTCCAATATACTCCAATTTGGGTTGGGAAATTGGACAACCTAACTATGATCAAAGAATAAGGTTTAAGTTTACTGTGGATCCGCAGGTCTTATTAGGTTTGTTTAGAAGACGGTGGTATTAGAATCTTTCAAAAATTGAATTATTATCTTTATTAATGATATTTTTTTAATAATTTTAAAAATAATAAGTAAAAATATTTAATTTTTTTATTATATTGATAATTATTTAACATGTCCAATAATTGCAAAAACAACAAACTTTAACTACATTTGCAACGCACTAGAACCAATATCTATGGACATCATTCCTGATTTAAAAAGCAACATTACTTTTGATGATTTTAAAGCTGAAGTTTTAAGTGATTATGCCATTGCTCTTAGAAGTAGAGAATGTAGTTTATTAGGTCGTCGAGAGGTTTTAACTGGTAAGGCAAAGTTTGGAATTTTTGGTGATGGAAAGGAAGTGCCTCAATTAGCAATGGCCAAGGCCTTCGAGAAAGGGGATTGGCGTTCGGGGTATTACAGAGATCAAACTTTTATGATGGCTATTGGTGAATTTACGGTAGAGCATTTCTTTGCCGGATTATATGCCAATACAGACCTAAACCTTGAACCCATGTCTGCAGGTCGGCAAATGGGGGGCCACTTTGTAACCCATAGTCTGGATGAAAATGGACAATGGAAAGACCTAACCAAACAATACAATTCTAGTGCCGATATATCCCCTACTGCTGGACAAATGCCTAGGTTATTGGGTTTGGCACAAGCTTCAAAAATCTATAAAGCCCTTACGGATATTGATACCTGCAAATTTTCAAATAACGGCAGGGAGGTCGCTTGGGGTACTATAGGTAATGCTAGTACTAGTGAAGGTTTATTTTTTGAAACCATCAATGCTGCAGGTGTATTACAAGTTCCAATGGTTATTAGTATTTGGGATGATGAATTTGGTATTTCGGTTCCTGCAAAATATCAAACTACTAAAGAGAATATTTCGGAAATACTTAAAGGGTTTCAACGTGATAAGAACAACAAAGGTTACGAGATTTTACGTGTAAAGGGATGGGACTACCCCAACCTTATTGAGACCTATCAAGAAGCGGCCAATATAGCACGAGAAGAACACGTACCTGTTATTGTTCATGTACAGGAATTAACACAACCTCAAGGACATTCTACTTCTGGTTCCCATGAGCGATACAAAACCAAAGAGCGATTGGAATGGGAAGTTGCATATGATTGTAACAGTAAAATGCGTGAGTGGATTATTGAAAGTGGTATTGCTACAAACGAAGCCCTTCTGGAATTGGAAAGAAGTATAAAAAAAGATGTAAGGGAAATTAAAAAAACGACTTGGGAAGTTTTTTTAGAACCTATACGCAAAGACCAAAAAGATCTTATTTTCCTACTAAAAAGTTTAGTTGAAGTTAGTGCCAACGGTGTGTTCATTTCAAAATTAATGGAAGAGTTGTCCAAAATCCATGAACCTTCTAGAAAGGACGTCATGTCTATTGCCAGAAAGGCACTCCGCTATACACTTGGTGAAACCTCAAAAGAGAAAAACAATCTGGCTAATTGGATTGATGGTGTTTTAGACGAAACCCAACCAAAGTTTAGCTCACACTTATACTCTGAAGCCAAGACTTCTGCTGTATTAGTTAAGGAAGTTAAACCCGTTTACACTGCTGATGAGGTAAAAAATGTAGACGGTAGAATTATTATTAGAGATAATTTTGATGCTATTTTTGAAAACCATCCTGAAGCTTTAATCTTTGGTGAAGATACGGGTAATATTGGGGATGTTAACCAAGGTTTGGAAGGATTGCAAGCTAAACATGGTGAACTGCGCATAGCCGATGCTGGGATTCGTGAAGCTACCATTGTAGGTCAAGGAATAGGCATGGCACTAAGAGGCTTACGCCCCATCGCAGAAATACAATATTTGGACTATGTATTATACGCCCTTCAAATTATAAGTGATGATTTGGCAACCTTGCAATACCGTACAAAAGGAATGCAAAAAGCCCCGTTAATCGTGCGTACTAGAGGTCATAGATTGGAAGGTATCTGGCACTCGGGATCGCCTATGGGAGGCATTTTAAATTTAATTCGTGGGGTATTTGTTCTGGTTCCAAGAAACATGACCAAAGCGGCAGGTTTCTATAACACCCTTCTTGAAGGTGACGACCCTGCTCTAATAATTGAATGTTTAAACGGTTATCGATTAAAAGAACGCATGCCAAGTAACTTAGCCGAAATAAGAACACCGATTGGCATCGTTGAAACGGTTAAAGAAGGCAAGGACATCACCTTGGTTTCTTATGGTTCAACACTTCGCATTGTTATGGAAACCGCCAAAGACTTACTAAGTGTTGGTATAGATGCAGAGGTCATAGATGTTCAATCTTTATTGCCCTTCGATTTAAACCATGATATTGTAAAAAGTCTTGAAAAGACAAACCGACTCATGATTATAGACGAAGATGTTCCTGGTGGTGCTTCGGCTTATATTTTGAATGAAGTATTGAATATTCAAAACGGATTTCAGTTTTTAGATAGCGAACCTAAAACGCTAACTGCAAAAGCGCATAGACCAGCCTATGGAAACGATGGCGATTATTTCTCTAAACCTTCAGCTGAAGATATTTTTGAAGCGGTTTACGACGTGATGCACGAATGCAATCCGACCCATTTTCCAAAGCTGCGATAGACAATTGTAATATAAATAAGATATACCATCACAACAGTGATGGTTTTTTTATATTTATCCTTCATACTAAAAATAAAATGAAAGCAGCAACACTTCGGGAAATTAAAAAGGAATTGAGCTTACATTCTCATGAAAATCTACAAGAGCTCTGTTTAAGGCTTACTAGATTTAAAAAAGAGAACAAAGAACTCCTTACTTATTTATTATTTGAATCTACTAACGAAGAAGCCTATATAAATAGTATTAGACGATATGTGGAAAACGAGTTTGAACTCATAAACAGATCTAGCCTGTTCTACATACGGAAAAGTGTTCGCAAAATTTTGCGTAACCTAAAGAAATATATCCGCTATTCCCAAAAGAAAGAAACCGAGGTTGAGCTATTACTTCATTTTTGTGAGCAATTAAAAGCCTTTCGTCCAAATATAAAGCGAAGCCAGCAATTGGTAAATACGTATACCCGACAAATTGCACTGATTAAAAAAACTGTTACTACCTTACACGAGGACCTACAATACGATTATAATTTAAAGTTGGAAGAACTAAACCACTAAATGTTTAAATTTGTTTGCCTTTTTGGGAAACAAGAAACATGTCAAGGCGTAATAACATGAACGGTATTCACAAAAAAACACTAGAAGATTTAGAATTTCCAATGGTACTTCAGCAGGTAAGCGAGCTCTGCATTACCGCATTGGGCAACCATGAAGCACAAAATATTGCGCCAATGCGTTCTAACGAACAACTCATGGTTGCTTTAAACCATACCAATGAATACCTATCGTCATTCTACAACGATAATCGCATTCCTAACCATGGTTTTGATTCCATTGCAAAAGAGCTTAAGCTGCTAAAGATTGAGAATACCTATCTAGACATACATGGCTTAAAAAAGATTGCTTCCATTTCGTTAACAACAAACACGATCATTATATTTCTTAACAAGTTCAAGGAGTATTACCCTACTTTAAATGATTTTGCCTCTAAAATAGAAGTTACCAAAATTCTAATTGAAAAAGTAGATAATATTATAGATCGTTTTGGAGATATAAAGGATAATGCCTCTACGCTACTTTTTGATTTAAGGCAATCTATCAATAAAGTTAAAGGGAAAATAAATCAGAGCTTTGCAACAGCACTCAACGCTTATCATAATCTAGAATATTTAGATGATATTAGAGAATCTGTGGTAGATAACCGTCGTGTTTTAGCAGTAAAAGCCATGTATCGTCGTAAAGTTAAAGGTAGTGTTATGGGTAACAGTAAAACCGGTAGCATTGTTTACATTGAACCCGAAGCGACTTTACAGTATTCTAGAGAACTTAACAACTTAGAATACGAAGAGACGGAAGAAATCATTCGAATATTAAAGGAGGTCACCAATGCCATTCGTCCGTATTTATTATTGCTTCATGACTACCAAGCATTTCTAGTTGATATGGATGTCATTTCTGCAAAAGCGAAATATGCCAAATCATTAAATGCCATTCTCCCCGAGTTTTCAGAAGGAAAAAGGATGTGTTTAAGGGACGCCTATCACCCATTGCTCTATTTAAACAATTTATCGAAACAGAAAGAAACATTTCCCCAATCTATAACACTAAAAGAAGACAGTAGAATTATTGTTATTTCAGGCCCCAATGCTGGAGGAAAAAGTATTACTCTTAAAACTATCGGGTTACTACAAGTTATGTTGCAAAGCGGACTCCTTATTCCGGTACACGAACGCAGCAAAGTATGTTTGTTTGATAGGGTGTTGAGTGATATAGGCGACAATCAATCCATAGAAAACCATTTAAGTACTTACAGTTACCGCTTAAAGCAAATGAATTATTTTCTGAAAAAGTGTAATGCCAATACGCTCTTTCTTATTGATGAGTTTGGTACAGGCAGTGATCCTGAATTGGGTGGCGCTCTGGCTGAAACTTTTTTGGAAGAGTTTTATCACCGTAAGGCCTTTGGTATAATAACAACGCATTACTCCAACCTAAAAATATTGGCTACCGAACTACCCGATATGGTCAACGCCAATATGCTCTTTAACGAACGTACCTTGGAACCCATGTTTAAATTGGTTGTAGGACAGGCTGGTAGCTCCTTTACTTTTGAGGTAGCCCAGAAAAATGGCATTCCATACAGCTTAATTAATCGGGCTAAAAAGAAAATAGAGCGTAGCAAGGTCCGTTTTGATGCTACCATTGCCAAACTCCAAAAAGAACGCTCCAGACTGGAAAAAACAGGGCAATCTCTAAAACTTAACGAAAAAAAGAAAAGTGCCGAAGCCGACAAACTGGAGGAAATAAATGCCAAGATTCAAAAGAAATTAGAGAGCTATCAGGAATTGTACGACAGTAACCAACGACTTATCTATTTAGGTCAAAAAGTAAATGATTTGGCTGAAAAATATTTTGAAAATAAGCGTAAACGTGACCTCATGGCCGAATTATTTAAGGTTGTTCAAATAGAAAATTCTAAACGAAAAAAAATATCTGCTAAACAAAAGCAAGTTGAAAAGGCCAAGGAAAAAAAGGTTAAGCAAGAAGTTGAAAAGAAAGTAGAGGTTATAAGGAAAAAGAAAAAAACAGAAAAACTAATTGCCAAACAAAAAGAAGCCGAAAAGCCAAAACCTGTTTTAAAAATTGGGGACCGTGTACGTATGGAAGATGGCCGCGCTGTTGGCAGCATAGATAAAATTGAAAAAAACAAAGCCGTTGTTAACTACGGTATGTTTACCACAAATGTTAGCTTAGAACAATTGGAATTAGTAGAGACTAAAAAATGATCTCCCAAATACCGAATCATAAACAACTTATCCTTTTCGATGGGATATGTAACTTATGCAATGGTGCTGTACAATACGTTATTAAGTACGATAAAAGAAACCGATTTATATTTGCGCCATTACAGGGCAAAACAGGACAACAAATAATTGAACATTTCAATATAGACACTAATGCATTAGATTCTATTTTACTTTACACTCCTGATAACAGGTTGAGTTATAAAAGTTCCGCAGTACTAAAAATAGCTTCAAGATTAGGTTTTCCAAGAAACCTACTCGCTATCTTTTTTATTGTTCCTCCTGTTATTCGTAATTGGATATATGATTATATTGCCATAAACCGCTATAACTGGTTTGGAAAAAAAGAAGATTGTATGATACCTACACCTGAATTTAAGCGTAGGTTTTTGGATTGATATTTATTGGTTATTTCAAACTACTTAAAATAAAATCTATGGTTTTGTTGGTGTTTTTGTTTTGGGCATAAGCATCGGTAATGTGTTTTGAAGGCACTGCTAATTTTTTATCGATTAATGACTGAATTTCATCAACATATTCCAAAGACACCTTTCCCGTTAAAAGCAGGCTTAAATCCTTCCCTTCATGGTAATAGTTATAGATTTTTTTAAGTCCTGTTAAATACAAGTAATCCTTAGTAAATCCTCCTCCACGATGAGCACGTACTGTTATATAAAAGGCATTTTCCTTATCCAAATCATATTGATTGTGCAACAACCTAAATGTTCTTGAAAAACAATACCCTTTGGCTAAACTATCAACAGCTATTACCCGGTACGCCAATTCCTTCAAGCGCTTTACAGTAAGATTATTGCTCATATATTCAGCAAAAACAGCCAGCCCTTCCTGAGTCTCTTCATAATTTGGGAATCCGTGTGAAAATATTTTTAACGGATGTAATATTCCGTTCATAGTGGTAACCATGTGTACCCCTATTTCGTGATTGGTTAATACTGCGATTTCGTTATCTGAAAAGGTATAATTGCTATTTAATACTAATGTTCTTACATTATTTAAAACCATAGCAATAGCCGAAATTTTATCGGAATGTTTAACCTCATAGCTAAAATCATATCTTTTAGAGAATTCCTTAAAAAACACCTCTGCTTCTTCGGCAGAATATTTAGGAACAAAAGGCTCTGTTTTTATATCTTCATCTTCAAAATGAAGAATAAACTTTGCATTTTCTACATCTGTTTCAGTAGGCGTGCCGAAACAATGTAGACAGTTATAATAGAATTTTTTACCATTTCCAATGGTTTCAATGCATTGAATTAATCCAGAATAGCTGTATATAATATCCTCGTATAAATTTTTAATAGCTGTATCTTCAATTTGCTCTAAGGGCTGTATAAACAACTCCCTGTGCAATTTAAACCTGTCAAAATTTATTTCAGGATATTTAAAAACAGGATCGGTTAAATACTTTGATGAAAAAAAACGATTCTTTTCGGTTTCAATATTTATGGGATTAACATAAGCCAGTAACTCTATTTGCTTAACTAAAGCATCAATTTTAGTATCAATTGCAAAGAGTGTTTTATAATCTACATGCTTATCCAATAACATTAAGCTTAAGGTTTAAAAATATTATACGTTTCCAGTGCGTGCTTGGGAATACGTTCCTTCAATTCCCTTTCTCCCATCGAAACCACTTCGGGGAATATAATTTGTTCATATTCATCGCAGTACACCTTGGCTATTTCGGTTGCCAAAACTAAGGTATTTTTAAAATTTTGGGTAATAAATTTTAAAAAATAACCATTGCCTTGAAAGGTATCGTTTATCTTTGAAGTGGATTTAATCCCATTGGGAAATTGTATTTCCGATAGGCTTTGCCGCCATTTCTCAATGGCATTTCCAAATCGTTGATTATCAATATTGCTAGTACCCAAATTCCAAGTAGGTACTTCTCTATCCCATCGTTTCCAATTATAGCTATGCATATCGTAAACCGTACAAAACCCAAATTTAGATTCCAAAGTTTCAATTAGGGCATGCACTACTTTATAAAAATTTGCATGCTTCTCAAGGCTTTTAGAAATGATTGCTTCTGTTAGCGGATATTTCCATAATTGTTTGCCCCAAGCCGTTACAAAAACAGCCTCATCTGGCGCTCGGTTTAAATCGTATTCAAATCGCGAATCACACCCAGCAATAACTATGGGGTGAGATTGTACCATATTCTTAGTTTCTGGGTCTTCCTCATACCACCGCTCATATTCAGTATGCAAACAAGGTTCCCATAGCTCTTTTCTAAATTGATGTCCATCGTGTATTGCACCACAAGCATAAGGGACATAGGCTGAAATCTTTATAGTAAATGAATAATCCGAAGCAATAGCTTCAAAAATTATTTCGTCCTTTATATTTTGAATAATTTGTTGTACTGAAAGTTTTTCCATACTTATTCTTTAACCAAAGTTCCCCATTCTGTCCAAGACCCATCATACACAGAAATATTATTATAACCAGAAATTTCGGCACCTAATGCCAATACACAAGCCGTTATTCCTGAACCACAAGAAAACACTAGTGGATCATCTGTATCGGCAAATTGGTCAAATTTTTGCTTTAAGAGGTTTTCGTCCTTTAACATACCATCTTCCAACAAATCTGTGTAGGGTAAATTAACTGAATTAGGAATAGTTCCCATTCTTAACCCAGCTCTGGGTTCGGGTTCTATACAATTAAACCGACCTGCAGAACGAGCATCAATTATTTGATGACTCTTATTTTTCGAAATGCCTTTTATGTCGTTAAAAAACTTCATCAGGTTAGGCTGAAGATTAGGTGTAAAATCACCTGTTTCACCATTATATAACTGCATGGGTTCTGTCCTATAACCAGCCTTTGTCCAAGCAGGAAAACCACCATTTAAAACAGCTACATTATCATACCCAAAAGCCTTAAATAGCCACCAAACACGGGCACTGGAATAAATGCCTTTGTCATCATAAACCACAATAGCACTATCATTACAAATTCCTGATAGCCTAGACTCTTCCTGAAATAACTGAGTTGACGGAAAAGCGTTTGGAAAAGGATCAGTGGTATTACTAAATCTGTTTTTTATATCAAAATAACGTGCGTTAGGAATCTGTTTTTGGGAAGCGTCTAATGGCTTGTTCATAGTTGCATCCAAAACAACCAAATTACCGACATTAATGCTGTCATTAAGCCAATCTACAGAAACTAATGGGTGGGTGATTGTTATTTTTGAACTCATTTTTTAGGTTATTGGGTTATTATGAATTCTATACGTAATACTATTTCTCAATCTTCATTTTCAATTTTGTTCATTACTTTAATTTTATCCATTGCAAATGAAACTGCAAACTGCAAACAGCCTATTAATACTATGCGTCCTCTACAGTTTTTCGCAATCGCGCACGTCTATCGAAGGCTTGAAGTTTATCCAATACTTTACTTTCTAAAAAGTCAATCACTTTTTCCTCAATCTTAACTTTTGGTTTGTAAACTTTATTAATATAGGTAATTCCTCCCGGTGACATCACATTAACTTCAACTAATTTACCTCCAATTACATCGATACCAACAAAATAGAGTCCATCATTCACTAACTTAGGACCAATCTGTTTACATAAGGCTTTTTCAGTTTTCGTTAAATTATGCCTTTGCACACTACCTCCCGCTGAAACATTTGAACGGTGGTCATCTGAACCCGGAACCCGCCTCATAGCACCAATGGGTTCTCCATTTAATAAAAGAATACGTATATCACCTTGATCGGCACCTTCAATATAATCCTGCAAAATAACGTAATTGGAATCACCATCACCACTATTAATATAAAAGTCTAATAACGAATTAATATTGCTCATCGCAGACTTTTCAATTAAAATAACTCCCGATCCTCCAAAACCATTCAATGGCTTTAAAATCATTTTATCGGCTTTAGATTCTTTAATCTGCTTAATTAAATATTTTTTGTTCTTTGATACATGAGTCGCTGGTATAATATTACTATGGGCATCGCCAAAAGCAGCAGTATATAATTTATTATTGGCCTCTCGCATACCTTCTAAAGAATTAATAATGAAAACATCATCTTTTACCGAATCCAAGAAATTCAACATAATGGGATCCAAAGGTGGATTGGCTCTAAAAAAAATGGCGTCAAATCCAGCTAAGGGAAGCATTTCCTCTCTCAAATCGGCTTTGTTGTAAAAGGCTTTTAAGCTACTGGGCACCTTTTCCATTCTATTAATTACCGTACAAAATGCATTGGTTACACTATTGCGAATGGTTAAATTGGCTGGGGTACACATGGCCAAACCGTGTCCCCTTTTAGCACATTCTTTTATTAAAGCCAGTGTTGAATCATTTTCTGGGTCGATATCTCCCCAGGGGTACATTATAAAACAAACATTCATTTAGTGTTTTGGTTTTTAATTAAATTACTTCACTTCATCGTAATGATCATCCCATTCTTTAGGCTTCGGTTCATGTATCTTATCTAAAGATTTGGCAACCAACATGGAAACTGTAGCATCTCCTGTAACGTTTACTACAGTCCTGCACATATCCAACGGTCTATCTACTGCAAAAATAAGTGCTAAACCAATGGGCAACAATTCAGCTGGAAATCCAATGGATTCCAGTACTATAACCAACATGACCATACCTGCACTTGGTACCGCAGCACTTCCAATAGATGCCAATAAGGCGGTTAAAACAATTACCATTTGGTTGGTAAAGGTCAATCCCTCAGGCCAAATAACCTGCATGATAAAAACGGCAGCTATACCTTGATATAGACTGGTGCCATCCATATTAACAGTAGCTCCAACTGGCAAAACAAAACCCGAAACTTCTTTATCAACTCCCAAGTGTTCTTCGACACGTTCCATTGTTACAGGTAATGTAGCAGCACTACTACTAGTAGAAAATGCCAATAACTGTGCGGGACTAATCTCTTTAATAAACCACAGAGGTGATTTCTTCACAAATACCCCAACTAAAATAAGATAAAATAGTATCATTAATATCAACCCTCCAACAACGCACAGAGCATAATATAAAAGTTTTACTAATATTTCGGTATCATCAAAAGCTATAATAACATTTGCCAGTAAGGCAAAAACCGCATAAGGGGCAAATAGCATGATTAAATCCACCATTTTCATTACTACTTCGTTAAGGGAATCGAAAAAATCTATCAGGGGTTTGGCTTTTCGTTCACCTATTAACAACAAGCAAATACCAACAAACAAAGCAAAAAAGATAATCTGCAACATAGAAGCTTCTGCAAAAGACTTAAATATATTACTTGGAAAAATATCAACTAATGCACGTAATGGTCCAGCATCTTTTTGAGCAGATGCTTCCAATAGCTTGCCCGTTACTCCTTCATCATTTTCATATTTTAATTTAATTTTTTCTATGGTATCCTGTGGCATACCATTACCTGGCTTAACAGTATTTACAATACCCAGACCTATAATAATTGCGACCAAGGTTGTAGTAATATAAATGCTTATGGTTCGTAAACCCATTGATTTTATCTTGGAAATATCCTTTAAATCTGAAATACCCTTAATTAATGATGCCAAGATTAAAGGCACTGCAATGAGTTTTAAAAGATTAATGAATATTGTTCCAAACGGTGCTATCCAATCGGCTACAAATCCTTTCCCACCTTCTACGGTATTCATAATAAAGCCAAAAATGATCCCCAGAACCATTCCAATAATAATCTTCCAGTGTAGTGCTAGTTTTTTCAAAGTTTATTTTTTGTATTATTTGTTTTAAAAATTATTTCTGAAGCAATATAATTATTTTTGATGGTTTTGTGTCTAAACCTAAATTACTTTGACTTTTAAAAAAGTAAAATAATCTTTACATATCCCAGTTTTCTATAATCTTGCTAGTCATCTCTCCATTACTAACATTAAAAAGATTTATTAGTTCATGTTTTTTTCGGGGTACTTTACTGGAATCTATCTCTAAAGCTTCAATGATTTTTGAAGTAGCTATTGTCTCCCTGCCCCGTTTGGCCAAACCATTGGCTAAACAAGCTGCTACGGGTTTCCCTTTTCTCATGATTTTTTGTTCAAAATAGAACCATGAATCATCGACAAAAGACATTCTAGTGTAAACCTCAGCCCTTTGAAACATTTTAAGTGGCCTGTAAAACTGCACATGAATAGCTTGATTGGGAAAAAACCATTTATTTTTAGTAGCCACTTTAAAAAAGTTGGTTCGTACCATAAAATCTGCTCGTCCCATTTCAAAAACGGTCATAATGGCAGCATGATTCATCACCGATACATCAATATCGGTTACCCAAACCCTAAAATTTACACGTGTGGTTTCTGAACCATTAACCTTTGGTCTAAATCTAGCTTTAACTATTATTTGAAGAAGCTTAATCCATCTCATCACAACGGTATTACGCTCTAAGTTCAAATAAGATATCCATCACTTCAATGGTAGGAGGCTCTATAACCTGATAAGCATAAGGGATGGAGGCAGCTAAATCTGAAGCCCTGTATGTTTCTAGCGATTCTATAGAATCCCAAACATAAACACCGCCATATTCATGATCTCCTAATTTGAGATAATATTTCTGTAAGATTCCAGAAATGGCTTTAAAATGAGGTTCACGCTCCTTGGCGACTTTAAGAAGTTGTTCTTCTGACAATCTGGTTTTAAACCGAACCATTTGCATGATGGTTCCTGCTTTCTTATCTCCCATAGTATAATTTAATTGTTACGTATAGAAAGATAAGGAATTATTTTTAGTCAAATTACTTTATGTATTCAACTATAGGTAATAAGTAAAATATGCGTTAATACATCTTATTGATCAAGTAAAAGTCTGCTAAAACCAATGCAGCCATGGCCTCCACTATAGGCACGGCACGAGGTACAACACAAGGATCGTGGCGTCCTTTGCCTTGCATTTCTACAATGTTACCATCCTTATCGATAGTATCGTATTTCTGTATTAAGGTTGCCACAGGCTTAAAGGCTACATTAAAATAAATGTCCATACCATTGCTTATCCCCCCTTGTATACCTCCAGAATAATTGGTTTTTGTAGAACCATCTATATTAAATGCATCATTATGGGCACTACCGTACATAGTACTTCCATGAAAACCACTACCATATTCAAAACCTTTAACCGCATTAATGGATAGCATGGCCTTACCAAGTTCGGCATGTAATTTATCAAAAACAGGTTCGCCTAAACCAACTGGTACATTTTTAATCACACAACTTACAATACCTCCAACCGTATCGCCTTTGCTGCGCACTTCTTTTATATAGGTTTCCATATTGGCGGCCATAGTTTGATCTGGGCAACGTACGGCGTTAGATTCCGTTTGGGTTAAATCTAATTCGGTATATGGCTTCTCTAGTTTCATAGTGCCAACGGCAGATACATAAGCAGTTATTTCAACATCCTTTAGCACTTGCTTTGCAATCGCCCCAGCAACTACACGACATGCAGTCTCACGAGCTGAACTACGACCTCCACCACGATAATCCCGTAAACCATATTTTTGATCATAGGTATAATCAGCATGGCTTGGTCTGTAACTATCTTTGATATGGCTATAGTCGTGTGATTTTTGATTTGTATTTTCAATAACAAAACCAATGGGAGTACCTGTTGTTTTTCCTTCAAAAATACCAGAGTGGAATTTCACGGTATCAGGTTCTTTACGCTGGGTGACAATGGCAGACTGACCAGGTTTGCGTCTGTTCAATTCATTTTGAATAGCTTCAAAATCTAAAGTTACCCCTGGTGGACAACCATCAATAACACCGCCCAATGCAGGACCGTGGGACTCTCCATAAGTTGTTAAATTAAACAGTTTTCCAAAGGAATTACCAGCCATGATTTTATTTTTTTGCTAAAGTAAATCTATTCTTAGAAATACACAATGTACTGTTTCTAAAAAGTGATCGTTTCGATTAACAAATTACAATTTCAGCTCTCAGTGACACGTTATAACCAATGATAAAGAAAACAATCTGTACTATAACGTACTTAATAACTATTAACCAATAATTCAATATCTAAGTTAAACAAGGGCTTCCCTTAAAATGCTAATAGGATGCATGGCTTCTCGCTTGGTACCATCCTTTATTTGATGCCTACAGCTTGTGCCATTGGCAGCAATAATAACATCATTAGGAGCTTTACGCAGTGCTGGAAACAAAGTTTGTTCTCCAACCTGCATACTTACCTCGTAATGTTCTTTTTCATAGCCAAAACTACCCGCCATACCACAACAGCCACTTGGAATTATAGTAACTTTGTAATTTTTAGGCAAGTTTAAAACCGTAAAACTAGAAAACTGATTTCCTAATGATTTTTGATGGCAATGCCCGTGAAATTTAATCGTTTTTTCCTCCAATGTAAACCTATCCGAGGTTATATTCCCTAACTCGATTTCCTTTTGAAGAAACTCTTCAATTAAAAAGGTATGTTTCGCAATGTGCTCGGCAGCAATCTTATCGTCAGCAAGTTTTAAATATTCATCCTTAAATGTAAAAATCGCCGAAGGCTCAATACCTATTAAAGGCGTTTCTGCCGAAATTCTATCCTTAAAAAGTTCAATATTTTTATTAGCACAAACTTTAGCTTGTTCAAGGAATCCGTTTGATAGGAAAGTACGACCAGATTCTTCATGATCAATTATTTCAACGAAGTAATTCAAGCTTTTTAATAATTCAAGAGCGTCTATTCCAATGGATGTGTCCAAAAAATTGGTAAACTCATCATTAAACAAATACACCTTTTTAATATAGCTTTCGCTTCTCTCTACCGCTTTAAAATTTAAATAGTATTTATCTAAACTTTTATGGTATATAACGGGCAAACTCCGTTCCTTGGCTATTCCTAAAAATCGTTTTAATATTGAAGCCGTAAATCGGTTTAAAAAAACGGCATTTGAAATTCTTGGTAAACGGCTTGCCAGCTTATTTAATTGGTTGTTATACGCAAACAACATAGTTCGCCATGATACACCATTCACTTTTTGGTATTGGTATAAAAATTCGGCTTTTAAACTCGCAACATCCACACTACTGGGGCATTCACTGGCGCAAGCTTTACAGCTTAAACATAAATCAAAAACCTCTTTAAGTTCTTTATGGTCAAATCGGTTGTCTTTATTGGAATTGGTTAAAAATTCGCGTAACGCGTTTGCCCTAGCTCGTGTAGTGTCTTTTTCATTTCGTGTCGCACGATAACTCGGGCACATCACACCACCAAAATCGGGGAGCTTTCTACAATCACCTGAGCCATTACACTTTTCGGCCTCACGAAGAATACCCTGCGATTTAGAAAAATCGAGCAGGGTTTCAATTTTGGGTTCTACCCTATCAATTTCGTAACGCAAGGATTGGTCCATAGGAAAGGCATCGACAATCTTCCCTGCATTAAAAACATTATCAATATCAAAGGCTTGTTTTATACGTTTTAAAATTTCATAATTCTCCTTACCTATCATCATGGGGATAAATTCAGCTCGAACAATACCATCCCCATGTTCTCCACTCATAGAGCCGTTATATTTTTTAACCAAATGTGCTACATCTGTGGTTATTTTTCTAAATAAGCTAACATCCTCTTTTTGCTTCAAGTCCAAAATAGGACGCAAATGGAGCTCACCAGCACCGGCATGTGCATAATAAACGGCTTTTTGCCTATAAGATTTCATCAGTGCTGTGAATTCAGAAATGTAATTGGCTAAATCGTTCAACACAACGGCCGTATCCTCTATACAGGCTACTGCTTTTTTATCTCCTACAATATTTCCAAGCAACCCCAAACCAGCACTTCTAAGCCCATTGGCTTTATTGACTTCGTCACCAACAAGTTTGGGATTAGCATAACTTAAACCAGTTTTTTCCAGATCCTTTATTAGTGACTCAGCCTGTTCGTTAACCTCTTGTAATGTATTAGCCCTAACCTCACACATTAAAACAGCCATAGGATCTCCTTGTAAAAACTGTCGGTTTTCCTGTTGGGTTTTGTTATTCTTTGTACAATCCAAAATGGTCTTGTCCATCATTTCACAGGCATATAAGCTGTGTTTCATTAAGGGAGCTACAGCATATAAACAGTTTTCTATACTGTTAAAATGTGCTGCTACCATAATGGTTTCAGAAGGTGGTAACTTATCTAGTTTTAATGTAATTTGTGTCGTAAAAGCTAAAGTTCCCTCACTGCCTGAAAGCAATTTGCACATATTAAACGATTCTTTGGAGGAAGAAAAGACTTCAGATTTTATCAATTCATCAATGGCATAACCTGTATTTCTACGATGGATTTCTGGTTTTGGGAAATTTTCAATTATTTGATTTTGTACTACTCTTGGTTTTAACTCCTTATAAATGGTATTATAGATTTGCCCTTCTAGAGTAACTTCTTTTGTTTTATTTAGAAACTGCCCAGTACTTACTTCTCCAAAAATGGCCTCACTACCATCACTCAATATGGTATGCATCTGTAAAACTTTATCTCTTGTTACACCATACTTAATAGAAGTAGAACCTGAGGAATTATTGCCTACCATACCACCTATCATACATCGATTGGATGTTGATGTATTAGGGCCAAAAAACAAACCATGAGGCTTTAAAAAAAGATTTAGCGCATCACGCACTACCCCTGGTTGTACTGTTATGGTTTGTGTTTCCTTATCGAAACTTAAAATTTTCGTGAAGTGCTTTGACACATCAACTACAATACCATTCCCCACACATTGTCCTGCAAGCGAAGTACCAGCCGTACGTGGAATTAAAGTAGCTTTATGCACTTTAGCAAAATGTATAAGTAGTTTGATGTCCTCATTAGTCATTGGATATGCAACTGCCATAGGCAACATTCTGTATACCGAGGCATCGGTAGCATAAAGTGCTTTTGTTAAATCGTCATAAAATAATTCACCTGTTAGGCTTTTTTTTAAGGCCTGTAAATGTGACGCTAAGCCCATGTTTGAACAAAATTTTGTTTAAAATTTAATTTTCCGTTAAAGATAATTACATTTTTGGCGTTATTTTTGTAAAAGTACATCAATGTTGAGAATGATCTATTTTTAACAATTGACCGTATATTAATAATAAAACAAAAAACTTTAAAACTTATGAAGAAAGTATTTTTATTAGCAATTGCACTTATTGGATTTGTAGTGACATCGAATGCTCAAGCTATTGCAGACAATGCCTTAGGGTTAAGACTTGGTGACAGTGATGGTTTTGGTGCTGAAGTATCTTACCAACGTGCTTTAGGAGACAATAACCGTTTAGAGTTTGATCTAGGATGGCGAGATGGCAACAATTATTCTGCATTTAAGCTTACAGGACTATATCAATGGGTATGGGTTTTAGATGGTAGTTTTAATTGGTATGCAGGTGTTGGTGCAGGCTTAGCATCATTTTCTGGAAGAGATAATTTAGACGGTAATGATAGTACTGGGTTTTTTGCAGCTGGAAATGTGGGTATAGAATACAGCTTTGATATTCCTTTGCTAATTTCATTAGATTTCAGACCTGAATTTGGCAATAATGATTTTACTGATAGTACCGTTTTTGATATCGCCCTTGGATTACGTTATCAATTCTAATTCTAAAGATATACCTCATAAAAAAAAACACCGTTTTGGTGTTTTTTTTATGAGGTTATTTTACAAAACTAAACACTTAGCTAAAGTATCCTCATAAATCGTTTCGTATTGTGGTACAATGGCATGTAAATCGAATTTTAAGGATTCTTTTCTAGCGTTTTCCTTAAATGTTTTTAATCGATTGTTATCACTTAAAATGTACAAGGCATTTTTGCTCATATCATCCACATCACCAACATTACTCAAATATCCAGAAACACCATGAACATTCACCTCAGGAATACCACCAGTATTACTTGAAATAATAGGAACCCCAGAGGCCATAGCCTCTAATGCTGCCAATCCAAAACTTTCAGTTTCCGACGGTAATAAAAACAAGTCACTAAAACACAATATTTTATCAATTTCATTACTTCTTCCAAAGAAAATAACTTTATCAAGTATACCCAATTTTTGACAGTCGTACTCAATTCTTTCCCGTTCTGGTCCCTCACCAATTACCATTAACTTTGCAGGCATATTATGCTGAATGTTATAAAACACTTTTATAACATCCTGAACCCGCTTAACAGGTCTTAGATTACTAATATGTGTAATAATTTTTTCATCTTCATTCGCCATCATACTTCGTTGGCAATCTGTAAAATTGAAATTATGCTTATCTAAGTCAATAAAATTAGGTACTACATGAATTTCATTTTTAATATCGAATAACCTAAGTGTGTCTTCCTTTAAACTTTTTGAAACTGCCGTAACCGCATCTGATTTATTGATACTAAAAGTAACAGCCGACCTATAAAATGGATGACTACCTACCAAAGTTATATCTGTACCATGAAGCGTAGTTACAATAGGAACATAAATACCTTCCTCCTGAAGCATTTGTTTTGCCATATAGGCTGCATAAGCATGTGGAATGGCATAATGAACATGTAAAATTTCAATCTTATGAAGTTTTACCATGTCCACTAATTTACTGGAAAGAGCCAGCTCATAGGGTTGATAATGGAATAACGGATACTCTGGTACCGTCACTTCATGATAATGTACATTATTGCTCAACAACTCCAGTCTTACAGGTTGGTTGTAGGTAATAAAATGAATTTCATGACCACGTTTAGACAATTCTAAACCCAGTTCGGTAGCCACTACCCCACTTCCTCCAAAGGTTGGATAACAAACGATTCCTATTTTCATATATTACTATTTTTTATGTTCATATGGAACATCCAAATTATCATTCCGTTGTATGATTAAAAATTAATCATGGCTGTTTATGTTTTAAAATTTAAGTAACAAAAGATATAGATGGCCAAAACCATTAAATAATTCAACTTTTACACTTTACATTATAATTATAGGTGCTTTAATCATCTATAGCTTCATAAATTAATCGCTGAATTTTGGTTCTTATATTTTCTCTTAACAATATATTGTTTTCAGCTTTTGGGTAGGTTCTATTGGCTAAAAACACATACACAATTTCTTCTTCTGGGTCTGCCCACGTATAAGAACCTGTAAAGCCCGAATGACCAAAACTAGTCATCGATACACAACCACAGGTAGGTCCTTCATCACCTAACTGGGGCTTATCAAAACCAACACCCCGTCGGTTATCATTTTCACAATAATAACAGGTATTGAACTTATTGATGGTTTCTGGTTTAAAATAGCGTTTACCACCATAAAACCCCTTTTGTAAATACATTTGCATAATTTTTGCAACATCATTGGCATTACTGAAAACACCTGCATGACCACCTACTCCATTTTGCATAGCCGCTCCCATGTCATGAACATAACCATGTATTTTTTGATATCGATAATAATCATCAATCTCTGTTGGCACAATTTTTTTACTACTAATGGTATGATACGGATTGTACATCGTATAATTGGCACCCATTGATTCATAAAAATGATTTTGAGCTAACTCGTCTAATCTTCTGTCGTAATGGTACTCAATAAATTTCTTTAATATGTAATAAGGAAAATCACTGTATCGATACCGTTTTCTATCGAGCAACTCAGAATCCTTAATAATACTTTGAATGGAATCTTCATAATCACTCCTTAAATACAGTTCTTTTGCTACCTCTATATTAAACTCCTTACTTTTTTCGCTTCTGTAATAGGTTTCACTAGGTTTTTTGGATACCGAATCTAAGGTCTTGTAATAAAAAGGTTCCCAGGGACGCAATTGAGCATAGTGGGACAACATGCTTTTTAAAGTAATCTGAGCTTTATTGGAGTTATTGTATTCAGGTAAAATTTCAGGTAATTTTGTATCTAACGAAACTATTCCCTCTTCTTCCAACTCCATTAGAAGAGGCAGTGTCGCCAGTATTTTGGTTAAGGAGGCTACATCATAAATATCATCAAAGTGAACTTTTTCCTTTCCTTCATAGGTGTGCTTTCCAAAATTCTTATTGTAAATAACCTTACCTTTTCTAGCAACTAGTAATTGAATACCAGGAGTCATTTTTTCTTTCACTGCAAGTTTTGCAACAGAATCCAACTTGTTTAATTTTTTAGAATCCATGCCTACATGTTCTGGTAAGCCATAGCTTAAGCGCTCTATTGAATTGTTAAAGATTCCATCTCCTACCTTAAAATGACTACCTATAGATACAGGCAAAACACCTTTTGAAGGAATGGCACCAAATAATAATTGTGCGGATTTTTCCTGAGCGACAATACTGTTTTGATAGCTTATTACGATACTTTCTATATCATCGATATTTTCTAAATCCATTAAGGCATAAGGTTTTACAAAAATATCAAGAACCACATTATGGGTTTTTGATATTTGGCTTATCCAACGCTGTTCTTCTTCACTAAACTTATAAGCTTTCCATGGACTGTCATTAGAGCGATGAAAGCCTATAATTACTGTGTTATAGGCTTGTAATTTATTAGTTAAATCACTAAAACCATCAGCCTCTATCTTATGGATTTTGGTGTATTTTTTAAGTTCCTCGAAAAATGGTGTACCACTATCATCCCCTAGTTCAACATAAGCAAATGACTTAGTTTCCAGCTTTTGAAAAGGAATTAAATCATTGTCATTCTTGACAACTGTTATGGCATTTTCCATTAGTTCTTCATATAACAAGTTATCTTCAATCCTGTTTAAATCATTGACCAGGTTGTTTAAACCAACTGGTTGGTAATCGTGTAGTCCTACTTTGTATTTAGCACGGAGCACCTTTTTGACCGAATGGGCCAAACGTGCTTCAGTAATTTCTCCAGTATTATAGGCCTCGGCTATTTTTGAAATCCCCGCAGGCACATCCTCTGAAATGAGCAAAACATCATTACCTGCTTTAAAAGCCTCAAGGTCTATAGTTCCACTAGTTAAAAATGTACTTGAGGTATTACCATCGACACTAGGCTGAACCATATCTGCCACACCCCTCATATTCAAAGCATCGGTAAAAATAAGACCGTTAAACCCCAAGCGTTCCTTTAAAATATCAGTAACAATATGCTTAGACAATGATGACGGATAACCCAAGCGCGATTCCAAGCTAGGTACATTTAAATGCGCCACCATCACACTTGAAAGCCCTTCCCGTATAAGTTTTTTATAAGGGTACAATTCAACAGAATCAATGCGCTTTTCACTAAATCCTACTGTAGGCAAAGTTTTATGGGAATCTTGATCGGTGTCACCATGCCCCGGAAAATGCTTGGCATTCGCTAAAACACCTGCCCCCTGCATCCCTTTCATAAACGCCAAAGCTTTTTCGGTAACAATATCGCGGTTTTCACCAAACGAGCGATTTCCTATTATAGGGTTTTTGGGATTGGTGTTGATATCTGTTACCGGAGCAAAATTAAAATGTATACCCATTCGCTTACAATGCTCTCCAATTTGTTGTCCAGTGCGTTCAATTAGGGCGTTATCTTTTATAGCTCCTAATGTCATGTTCCAAGGAAAAGAGTATGTGGAATCCAAACGCATACCCAAACCCCATTCGGCATCCATTCCAACAAGTAACGGCACCTTCGATATCGCTTGAAGGGAATTGTTAATTTTAGCTTGCCTTACCGGACCCCCTAACGAATAGATAACTCCTCCTAATTTATGGTCTCGTATTAGTTTTATATTATCGAGTTTAGTTTTTTCATCTTGATTGGAAAAAACCATAATCATATACAGTTGACCAATTTTTTCCCTTAAGGACAATGAATCATATATACTATCTACCCACTTCTGTTGAGCAATGGTATCATCAGCTATAAGAGGACTTTGCTCGTTCTGGCTAAAAGTAAAATTTGATGAACAAAAAAATACATACAATAAAAAGAAATGGCGCATAAGTAATGTGTTTTAAAGTATTTAGAGAACAAATACTAATAACTATGCCAAAATACTATTTTTACAAGGAAGATAAAAAGACTTTAAGATAGAATTATAAAGAAATCATTAACCAAGTATAGCCATAACTAATGCAATAAATCAATGTGCCTGTCATGATAGCCTAATAGATATAATACGCCATCTAATCCTATACTGGAAATAGAGCTTTGCGCGTTATTTTTTACTTTAGGCTTAGCATGAAACGCGATACCCAAACCCGCTAGGTTTAACATAGGCAAATCGTTAGCGCCATCTCCTACAGCAATAGTTTGATTGATATGAATGCCTTCTTTATTGGCTATTTCCTGAAGGTATTCTGCCTTTTTTTCACCATTTACAATATCACCCAAGTAATTACCCGTTAAAACACCATCTTTTATCTCCAATTGATTGGCATAAACATAGTCTATCCCAAATTCTTTTTGTAGATAATGGCCAAAATAGGTGAAACCACCAGATAAAATAGCAGTTTTAAATCCGTAGGATTTTAAAGTGTCTATAAGTCGTTTTGCGCCTTTAGTTATTGGAAGGTTGATGGCCACGTCATGAAGCACGTCTTCGCTCAAGCCTTTTAAAAGCTTCATACGCCTAATAAAGCTTTCGTTAAAATCAATTTCACCTTGCATGGCCGTTTCTGTAATAGTTTTTACCTCCTCACCAACACCAGCAAGTTCCGCCAGTTCGTCAATCACTTCGGTTTGTATCAAGGTAGAATCCATATCAAAGCACACCAAGCGTCTATTGCGTCTGTAAATGTTATCTTCTTGGAAGGCTATATCCACATCCAGATCATGTGAAATTTGCATAAATTTTTCGGTAAACTCTGCTTTATCAGTAATTTGACCCCTGATAGATAACTGAATTGAGGCTCTAGGATATTCCTCTTCCTTAACCAACGACAAACGCCCTGTAAGGCGTTTAATGGAATCGATGTTTAGATTTTTTTCTGAAATAACCTTTGTAACTTTAGAAATTTGTTCAGCTGCCAAGCGTTCTCCTAAAATGGTAACAATATAACGGTTCTTGCCTTGCAAACTTACCCAATGCTCATAATCACCTAACGAAATGGGTGTGAACTTAGCTTTTATGCCAAGTTCATAGGCCTTAAAAAGCAAGTCTTTTAAAACAGCAGCCGATTTTTTTCCAGATTCGATCTTAAATAAAATACCCAAAGAAAGTGTTTCATGGATGTTGGCCTGTCCTATATCTAATACTTTAGCATCGTATTCCGCTAAAACACCTGTTAAACTTGATGTTAATCCGGGTTTATCCTGTCCCGAAATATTTAATAAAAAAATCTCACTGGCCATAATGCACTATTTATTTTTTACAAGCTATAAAATTGGGTATTCTATTTAACTTATGAAAGTTTTTTAGACTTATAATAACACTACATTTTAATTTTTAATAATCGATTAATTTTTAGAGTAAAACATTGAAAAGTTGATAACCATTGGGTTATAAATAAATTAGTATGTAGAAAATCAGGAAACTTTTAAGTCTATCATTTACCTGAGCTATTTAATTAGTCTAGGTGTGCCAAGCCAAATTTACTTTATTTCAGTTAGGTTTTCTTATTGACATTTGCTATTCTCTTAGATTTTTAATATTTCAGAAAATAATGTCTTATATTCTTGAATATTCCTTTCATGTTTTTTCTGAATACTTATCCATAATATAACACCAACCAAAAAAAATATTGATCCAATAATAAACATAAAAACATTAAAATCTTCTTGTAAAATAAATGTGATTAGAATACCAAAACCCACAAATATATCCGAAAATATTACTGATTTCCACAAAAAATGTTGATTAAAAGAAACTTCAACTAGAGTTTCATTCTCCCTTTTTGTTTTTAATAATTTTCCGTTTACAACAATACTATTAAAAAAGAACAAGTACCATGGATATAGTATCCTTTTACGCACCATAAATGTTGTTAGGTCATTTTTATTATAATTCATATTAAAAACTAACCCCTTAACAGATTCAAGTGCGGATTCTATTTTTTTACTAATGTCTTTAGGATTGCTTTTTGCTTTAAAATGCCATTTTTCCATAATATCACTTATCATTTAGCAACTAAAAGTTACAAACTAAAACAATCTATTTAAGAAACCGACTATGCCAACTCTCACTGGCAGTCACTTCCCAGTTGTCTCTAAATTCTGCTATGTTAGTAACCAAATTGTTAAATACAATGGTATTTTTTGAAACCGCTTTGTCCTTTGCCATTTTTTTAAAATCTGCCAATGGTTTGTAGGCAATAAATTCCCCTTGCTTGTAAGACACATTCATTTTATCCATTAAATCCACATTATATTCTTTTTCTAATTGCTGAATAAAATGTACCGAAGCGTCTATAGAACACCCAGTAGCTTTATTTAAGTTTTGATTTAAACCTATAACTATAAAACGCTTATATTTAATTAAATATCCAGATTGAAGATCACTACCATGTGCTGTCCAATTATTTATAAAAGTATTTAATTTAAGTTTGATTTCTTCTATTTCCTGTTCTGTAAATGAACGATTTGCTTGGTATATCCAAACTCGGGATTCTTCTGGTAATGTATTGAAATCTACTAACATTTAAGTTATTGGTAATTGAGTTAATCGTTATTAGTTTTTTCTTTGTATAGGCTATTGCCTTTTCTTGATTTCTCTTTCCTTTTACATATATCAATTCTAGCTACTATTAGGAACTGGAGACTGAAAATCTATTTTAAACTCACAAATCCTGTGCGCTGGCAATAAGTTCTGCAATATCCATAACCGAAATATCGCTTACCTTCTCTTTAGCTTTGACACCATCGGTCATCATAGTGTTACAAAACGGACAACCAGCAGCTATAATTTCAGGTTTTGTTTCCAAAGCCTGTTCTGTACGTTCTATATTAACATCTTTATGGCCTTTTTCTGATTCCTTAAACATTTGCGCCCCTCCTGCCCCGCAACACAAACCATTTTGTCTGCAATTTTTCATCTCAATCAACTCAGCTTCTAATTTCTGTATTAAATTCCGTGGTGCTTCAAAAACATTATTGGCACGCCCTAGATAACAAGGGTCATGGAACGTAATGCGCTTGCCTTTAAATTGTCCCCCTTCTATACTTAAACGGCCTTCTTCAAATAAAGCTTTTAAAAACTGAGTGTGGTGCATAACTTCATAATTCCCACCTAACCCAGGATATTCATTTTTAATTGTATTAAAGCAATGTGGACAAGCAGTTACAATTTTTTTTATTTCGTAAGCATTCATAACCTCTATATTGGTTACTGCCTGCATTTGGAACAAAAACTCATTTCCCGCCCGTTTGGCAGGGTCTCCGGTACAACTTTCCTCAGTTCCCAAAACGGCAAATTCAACATTGGCTTTATTCAATAATTTGACAAATGCTTTGGTTATTTTTTTTGCCCTATCATCGAAACTTCCAGCACAACCCACCCAAAACAAGATTTCAGGCTGCTTTCCCTGAGCTATAAATTCTGCCATCGTTGGTACTTTTAGTCCTTCGTTCATCTTGTTTAGTTTATTCGTTTTTCCAGTTTAATCGATCCATTTGATTATAAGGCCATGGCGCACCATTATTTTCCATGTTGGTCATCATATTGTTTAACTCCACTGGAGCTGCACTTTGCTCCATAACCAAATAGCGACGCATGTCCAAAATAATGGATAAAGGGTCTATACTTACTGGGCAAGCCTCTACACAGGCACTACATGTGGTACAAGCCCATAACTCTTCACGGGAAATATAATCGTCTAATAACTGTTTGCCATCTTCTTTAAAAGTTCCTTTATTGGTATCAATGTTCTTACTGACTTCCTCCAGACGGTCCCGAGTATCCATCATTATTTTTCTTGGCGACAATTTTTTACCTGTTTGGTTCGCAGGACATTCACTCGTACAGCGACCACATTCAGTACAGGTGTAGGCGTTCAAGAGTTGCACCCAACTTAAATCCTGTACATCACTGGCTCCAAATTTGGCAGGCATATCTGTTTCTGTTCCTTCAGATGGTACTGCAAATGGATCGATATTGGGATCCATCATCAATTTAACTTCTTTTGTAACGGCCTCAAGATTATTGAATTGTCCCTTAGGCGTTAACTTTGCATAGAATGTGTTTGGGAAGGCCAACAAGATATGTAAGTGTTTTGAAAAGTATAAATAATTTAAAAACACCAAAATACCTAAAATATGGAACCACCAAGCTGTTCTCTCTACAAAATGTAAAGTGCTTTCTGATAATCCCGAAAACCATGGTGCTATATATTGACTAATAACATTTCCTGTTTGTGTGGCCTGAAAATCAACATCGGCAGCATTCATCATCAAAAACAGTGTCATAAGAATCATCTCGAAATATAATATATAATTGGCGTCACTTTTAGGCCAACTGGTCATTTCGCTTTTCCAAAAACGTTGTAGTTTAATAACATTTCGTCTTACCCAAAATAGAATAACTGCGGCAAATACTAAAACAGCCAGTACTTCAAAAGTTCCAATTAAAAAACCATAAATTAAAGTGGGAAATACCTTTAGACCAATTCTATGTGTTCCAAATAGACCATCAACGATAATTTCTAAAATCTCTATGTTAATGATAACAAAACCAATATAAACTATAATATGAAGTAGGCCTGAAACAGGTCGGTTTACCATTTTACTTTGCCCTAGGGCAATCTTGAACATGTTTTTCCAACGTCGGGGTTTCTTATCGCTAACATCAACATCTTGCCCTAATTTAATATTGCGGATTAACTTTTTTACATTTTTTGTAAAATATCCAATTCCTAAAATAAGGACAACAGCAAAACATATGTTTGGCAAATATTCCATAGTGTAGTTTAATTGGTTTGGCTATCTCCGCTATAAGGAATTTCTTTTTTAGACAAAATTCTAAAATAGCGTTTAGGATGCAGCTTTATATCCCTTAAAAGTTCCTCTAACTCTTTAGTTGTACCTTCAAGGTTATTGTAAAGCGCTTCATCTTTAAGTAGTTTACCCATAGAGCCTTTACCTTGTTCCATCTCGTCTAAAATAAGGTTAAAAGAATCCAACATTTTGTCTAAAGCAGAAACAGTTTTACTAATTTCAATATTTTTGATGTCATTGGATAAAGTGGCTAAATTTTCACTTGTAGTATTGAAATTATCAATTAGCTTTTCTAATTTATCATCATTGTTATTGACCATAACTTGTGCAGAAATTGCTAAATTCTTAACAGCACGCAATGTACTGTTCAATTCAGCTATAGTTGCATTAAGTCCGTTTTGCGATTTATCTGTAATCAATGTGTTTAAACTAACCAGTAAAGTATCGGCAGACCGCAACGTACTATCCAAATTCGTACTAAGTCCTGAAAAATTTTGTTTTAGGCTTGATATAAGCCCAGGCTGTATTTCTGACTCAATATAATCACCATTTTTAGCCAATTCATCGTCATTCGCCTGAATAATGGCCAAAGCATTACCTCCCATGATACCTGTTTCGTACAATCTTATCTTACTATTCTTTGATAGTTTTAATTCTGGATTGACCGTAAAAAACACCTTGGTTTTCCCTGTCTTAAAATCATACGTGATATCGCTTACTTTGCCAACGGCATTTCCCTTAATGGTAACTAGTGAAGATGTGCTTAAGGCATTGTAATCGAACTCGGTGTAGTATTTGGATTCCTTAGAGAAAAGGGCTTCCCCTTTTAAATAATTAAAACCATAAATAAGAAGGATGATTCCAGAAATAACTAATAAGGCAGTTTTAACTTCTTTTGATAGCTTCAAAATATTTGTTTTTAGAAAAACAAATTTAAGATAAATTTGAAAAGAATGAATTTAATTAGTACTTGTTTTTAAAGCTTCGTCCAAGGTAATTTTTTTACCGTCTTTAAACGGCACTACAAAGCTTGATGGATAACCACTACGATTAGCCTGTTCTACCAGCGCCTTGGCAGCCTTGTAACTCGAAGTTTGTCCATAAAAATATTTATATAGTTTTTCTTCTTTGAGCATGGTTATGTTATCCAACCCTTTAAAGTTATAAGGTTTAGTATCTATTGCACTAGAGCTGGCCGCTATTTGAACTTTATACACTATATTGCTTGAAACGTCTTCAGCAACTGCAATAGTGTTGCTATTATCGTCACCGTAATAATCAAGATTATCACCAATATTATTTTTATATTCCAATATTGCAGTAACTATAGCTTGCGACATATCTTGTTGTCCTTTTTTCGAATTTAGGTAAGTACCTTCACTTTTATAGGTTAAAAAGCCTGTTTCCACCAATACACTTGGCATAACGGTTTGATGTAAGACAATAAATCCTGCTTGTTTAACCCCTCTACTTTTACGCTTTAAATTTCCTGAGAAATTTTTCTCAATTAAACTAGCTAAAAATATACTTTGATCTAAATATTCTTCCTGACTCAGTAAAATACTCATAACCGATTCAGGTGAGTTTGGATCAAAACCAGCATAGTTTTTTTCGTAATCATCCTCCATAAAAATTACGGAGTTCTCTTTTTTGGCTACTTCAAAATTGGTTTGGTTTCGATTTGTTCCCAATACAAAAGTTTCTGTACCATGTGCGCTTGACCTATGGGAATTACAATGAACAGATACAAATAGGTCTGCATTAGCTTTATTGGCAATTTTTCCCCTTACAAATAAATCTACAAAAACATCTTTTTGTCTAGTGTAAACAACTTTTATATTAGGGTTTTTTTCCAACTGCTTACCAACCATTAAAACGATTTTTAAAGCGATATCTTTTTCTTTAAAACCATTACCAACGTTACCTGGATCATGTCCACCATGTCCTGCATCCAATACCACAACAAATTTTTCGGTATTGTGTTGTGCCACAACATACAAAGTTGAGCAAAAGGTTATTATAATTATGATAAACACAAAACGTAATCCATTTATCGATTTCATGGGTATGTATTTATAATTTTAAACTCTGGTTATGTAACATTTAACCAAAATGGAACAAAAATTGATGCTTCTATGAGGTTTAACGACTTAGGTTCCTTGATTATTTTAAATTTAAATTTTTCGAGGAATATCAATTAAATCACAGAAAAATATATGTAATTTTGGCAATTCAAAAACCGAGCCATACTTTTACAAAAATACATTAAAAGCGTTGCACACAAACAACTTTAAAATACTTTTTGCCTTAAGTTTTACCATGTTTATCAACATGTTTGGCTTCGCTCAAGAGATTCGTACTAAACAGAAAGTAATCAATCCTAAAAAAGAGATTAACAAAGAAAATGTTACTGTAAAGACAGACAGTATCATTAATTTTGTAACCATAGTTGAAAAGGAACAGGATTCTGTTACAAACGACTCTATAAAACCTAAAAAAGAAATTTTAACGGACATCGTAACTTATAGAGCTTCCGATTATACCTCATTCAACAAAAAACAACAAAAGCTTTACCTGTATAATGAAGCCGAAATAGACTATGGCGACATGAACATTAAAGCCGGAAGCATTACCATAGATCTTGGCAAGGATGAAGTTTATGCCAAAGGGATTAAAGATAGTATTGAAGGCTACGTACAGGGGCCTGTTTTTACCCAAGGTGGCAATGTGGTTGAACCAGATTCTATTTTATTTAACACCAAAACCGAAAAAGCCCTTATTTATCGTTCCATAACAGAACAAGGTGAAGGCACTGTTATTGCAGAAGTCACCAAACGGGTAAACGATTCGGTGTATTTTATAAAAAATGCAAAGTATACCACCGCACAGGACTTAGATGATCCAGAATATTATATTTTACTCAGAAAAGGTAAGGTTGTACCCAAAAAAAAGATTGTAACAGGACTCGCCAATTTGTTTATTTATGATGTACCTACCCCAATAGGTGTCCCATTTGGCTTTTTTCCGCAATCTGAAAAGCAAACTTCAGGTATTATTCTTCCAAGTTTTGGCGAGCAAAACGATCGTGGTTATTTTTTGCAAAATATGGGATACTATTTTGCAATAAGCGATTATTTTGATCTGGCAGTGTATGGCGATTATTATACCAATGGCAGTTATGGGTTTCGTGCCGAGAACACTTATGCGGTACGTTATAAATTTAGAGGTAATCTGAGTTTTCGTTATGAAAACTTAATCACCAGTGAACGTGGTTTTCCCGATTATGCAAAAAATACTATATACAACTTAAGATGGTCCCATAGTCAGGATTCAAAGGCTAGCCCTAGCTCGCGATTTTCGGCATCTGTAAATTTGGGAAGTAGCAACTATTATAGAAACTCGCTCAACCAAATCAATACCGGTAATTTTTTAAATAATACGCTAGCCTCTTCGGTATCTTATTCCAAAACATTTCAAGGAGAACCTTCGGTAAATTTTAGTCTAACGGCAACTCACTCACAAAACACTAATACCGAACAGATAAACATGACCCTACCTACATTTCAAGGTAGTGTTGGCAGAATTTATCCGCTAGCTCCAAAATCGGGTTCAAAAAAAGGGATTATTCAAAACATCAATCTTCAGTATAGCGTTAGAGGGGAGAACAGGATTCAAACCACGGATTCACTCTTCTTTAAAAAAGAAATGTTTGAGGATGCCAGAGCAGGCTTTCAACACAATATTCCCTTAAGTACTAACTTTAAACTATTAAAGTATTTTAGTGTTTCCGCTAGTACTAATTACAATGAAGTATGGACATTCAATACCATTAATAAGTATTACGATTCAAATGAAGGAAAAACCATTACTGAAGACGTTAAAGGGTTTGACTCTTTTAGAACCTACAATTTTAGCACCAGTTTAGGAACAACCATTTATGGTATGTTCGATTTTGGTGAAGATAAAAAAATACAGGCCATAAGGCATGTTATGCGACCATCCATTAGTTACAATATCAACCCGGCTTTTAATAAGTATTATGAAAATGTAGAGGTTGTTGATGCCAACGGACAAACTGTTGGTGAATTGGAAGACCAGTTTTCAAGGTTTGAAGGTGGCCTTTTTGGTCTTCCAGGTAAAACATTTTCAAGTTCTGTTGGTATTTCTATTGCTAACAATTTAGAAGCTAAGGTAAGGGACAAGGACAGTACTGCTACCGAACCCAAAAAAATAAAGCTTTTAAACAACTTAAATGTCTCTACGTCTTATAATTTAGCTGGAGATTCCCTGCAATGGAGCCCGGTTAGGGTTAATGGGGGTACACAGTTGTTTAACAATAAAATGAGCTTGAATTTTGGTGCGACCCTAGATCCCTATGCTCTGGATAACAATAATAACAGAATAGACAAATTTAACATTGATAATGGTGGCAGCTTCTTTCGATTAACAAGTGCCAACCTAACTGCAAGCTATTCGCTATCCAATAAGGACAATAAGAAGGAGAAAAACAAAGAAGCCAGTAATAATCCAGAAGATGTGCTACCAAAGAATTTGGATTTTTCCAACCAACAGATTGACAGTGCAAGAGAAGAAGATGAAGAAGAGGAAAAGCCCAGTGAATTGTATAATTACAAGATTCCTTGGAGCCTACGTTTGGCATATGCCGTGAACTACAGTAATAACAGAAGACAGAACGAAATATCATCCCACTCGTTGATGTTCTCAGGTAAGGTAGATTTATCTCAAAAATGGTCGGTTGAGGCTTCTTCAGGTTATGATATAAAAAATCAAGGCTTTACCTTTACCCAGTTGAATTTTACTCGTGATCTGTTAAGCTGGCGCATGAGCTTTAGCTGGGTACCTTTTAGTGCCAGAAGTTCTTGGAATTTCTTCATAGGCATTAAGTCCAGTCTGTTAAAAGATTTAAAATACGAAAAACGAAGACAACCCGACCGCGCTTTATAGCCTTATAATACTATATCATAATATGAAAAAAATAATAAATACCCATAATGCTCCAGTTCCAATTGGCCCCTACAATCAAGCCATTTTAGTTGGAAATACCCTGTATACCTCTGGGCAAATTGCTTTTAATCCTGAAACTGGAAATTTAATTTTAGAGGATATAAAAACGGAAACCCACCAAGTAATGCAAAACTTGAAAGCCGTATTGGCAGCTGCAAATATGACATTCGATAATGTTATTAAGTCGACTATTTTTATAAGTAATATGGACGAATTTTTACTTATAAACGAGGCCTATGGCAGTTATTTTGATGATACTAACGCTCCAGCAAGGGAAACAGTTCAAGTTGCACGCTTACCTAAAGATGTTAATGTTGAAATTAGCATGATTGCTGTACAATAGATCTAGGTCTCTTATATAAGCTCTAAAATATTTTCTATTTTCCTGTTAAACAGCTAAATTTATATGTAACTAAATTTAGTTTTTAACATGCGCATTGAATACGATATTAAATTAGGTTTTAAAGATGTTATGATTCGTCCCAAGCGTTCTACAATAAAAAGTAGATCGCAAGTTACATTAGAGCGGGAATTCAAGTTTTTACATAGTCCACTGCTGTGGAAAGGTATTCCCATTATGGCCGCTAACATGGACACCGTTGGAACCTTTAACATGGCGAAGGTACTTGCTGAAAAAAAACTATTTACAGCCATCCATAAACACTACTCTTTAAGTGATTGGAAAGCATTTTTAACAGATATTCCTCATGAATATTATAACCATATTGCCGTTAGTACAGGTATCGGCAAACAGGATTCTGAAAAATTGAAATTCATTTTTCAGAATAATCCATCACTTAAATTTATATGTATTGATGTTGCTAATGGGTATTCAGAATACTTTGCTGAGTTTGTAAAACAAACCCGAGAGCAATATCCCGATAAAGTAATTATTGCAGGAAATGTTGTTACTGGGGAAATGGTTGAACAACTCCTAATTTCTGGGGCTGATATTGTAAAAGTTGGCATAGGTCCTGGTTCTGTTTGTACAACAAGAGTAAAAACAGGTGTTGGTTACCCACAGTTATCAGCAATTATTGAATGTTCTGATGCTGCACATGGATTGGGAGGACAAATTATTAGTGATGGTGGTTGTTCTATACCTGGTGATATTGCTAAAGCCTTTGGTGCGGGGGCCGATTTTGTGATGCTAGGTGGCATGCTGTCGGGGCATGAAGAAAGTGGAGGTGAAATTGTTGAACGTGACGGCAAACCATTCAGAAAATTTTACGGGATGAGCTCTACTACAGCTATGGAAAAGCATATTGGTGGTATTGCAGACTATAGAGCAAGTGAAGGAAAAACTGTGGAAGTGCCTTATAAGGGCGAAGTGGAATTAACCCTTCAAGACATTTTGGGAGGCTTAAGAAGTACCTGTACCTATGTTGGGGCTGCCCGATTGAAGGAACTTACTAAACGGACTACTTTCATTAGGGTTAATGAGCAGGAAAACACGGTTTATACTGAATAAATTTTACAAAAAAAATTAAAGGGTATGGTTTAAAAAAACCATACCCTTAACTAACAAACCAAACAAACTAAATCAACCAAACTTTTTCTTTTTCATTATATATAATTTATGGTACTAATACAGCATCTATTACATGTATGACACCATTAGTAGCCTGTACATTTAATAAACTGGGTATTAGCATGGCACTATCATTAATTTTTAAACTACTTAAATCTAAATCAAAATCTCCATTTAAGGTCGTAACTGCACCACTGGACAAATCACTTGAATACACACGTCCTTCAACCACATGATACAATAATATATTAGTTAGTGTTGTAGTATCTAAACCATTAATTACTGCTTTAGCTGCTTCAATATCGTTTTCACCCAATAGCTCCATGAAAGCGGCATTGGTTGGGGCAAATACAGTTAGTTGTTCGTAAGGTCCCGCTCCACTCAAAACATCGGCCAAACCTGCTGTAGTGGCTGCTTCCAATAATAAAGAAAACTCAGGTGCAAAACTACTTGCCATTTCAACTAAATTTAATGTAGGTGGCATTAATACCTTATCAATAGCATGTACTACACCATTTGTAGCTTGTACGTTAGCTAATGCTACCATGGAATCATTTATATAAACCATTGGGGCGTTGTCTAAATTTACTTGTACAGCTGCTCCGTTTAATGTTGGTACAAAGCCATTGGTTAATTGGTTACTGAACACATAACTATCAACGACATGATATAACAGTATCTGTGTTAATAAATCTACCGGTATATCATCCAAACTTGTAAAGGGAGTTGCTTCCAATAAATCTATGAACGCCTGATTTGTAGGGGCAAACACTGTAAACGGACCTCCTGTTGCTAAAGCATCACCTAGTCCTGCTTTAGTAACAGCATCAACCAAAATTGAAAACTCTGGGTCTTGGCTCAAAGCCAATTCAACTAGATTTAATGATGGTATTGTAAATACATCATCAATGACATGTATAACCCCGTTTCTAGCCTTAATATCTGCAATGGTCACAATAGAATTGTTTACTAAAACATTATCTCCATCGACATTTACAATAACATCAGTACCTTGTACGGTCGGTACTGGACCAGAAACAAGCTCGGAACTATACACCACCTGTCCAACAACATGATATAACAATATATCTACAATTCCGGGTACATCAGCTATATTTTTCTTATTAAGACCAATAGCTTCAAAAGCCTTATCTGTTGGCGCAAAAACTGTTAATCTGTTTTTTGATACCGTACTAGCTAATTTCGTTTTTGCCAAAGCAACACTAAGAATTTCAAATGTAGGTTCAGAATCGTAATCTTTATTTAATGAACCTTTTGAATTTGATGACGTTCTATTATAAGAATCTAATACCTCTACTATGTTAGGCTCTTGAGAATTGATGTCTATAGTATCTACATCTTCATTACTACAAGAAAAAGTTAGTAATAATAAAGCTATCATTAATACAGGTAATTTCATAAAGAGATTTGAGGAGCCTAATTTAAAATGTCTTGTTTCCATGATGTTTTGTTTAATGTTTTTTAATTTTCATCAAACATAATATTTTTGTTTAACTTTTACAAGTTTTTTTTAAACAAAACGACAAAAAGTGAATATTATCGATAAAATGTAAGGATTAATACATTTATAAATATGTTAGATAAGAAAACCTAAAAGGAAGAATAAAAAACCTACAGGTCCTTCATATAGCGTCTAACCATTTCATCTCTTGTTTCGGGAATACCATCAGTTTGTAGTTGATCTTTAAGCATTTGCCCCATGGTTGGAAAACTGTTTCTGTCTATTTGGGTTTTTAAATCCCACAACCCAGAACGCATAAAAGCCTTGGCGCAATGCAAAAAGACGGCTTCGACATTTACGACAATACAGGTTTTGGGTGTATGAATTTCTGATGTAAACAATTCCAAAAAGGCAGTATCAGTTGATATGTAAGCTTTACCATTAACTCTCAAAGTCTCATCTAAACCAGGTATAAAAAACAATAGTCCAATATAGCCTGTTTCAATAATATTCATCAAACTATCCAATCTATTGTTGCCTTTAGCATCTGGAATAATAATTTGATGATCATTAATTACCTTAACAAACCCTGATTGGCCTCCTCTAGGTGAGGCATCTAATTTTCCTTTTGCATTATTAGAAGATAGAACCAAAAAGGGGGCATTTTCAATAAAATTAATACTGTGCTTTTCCAATTTGCTCAATACCTTATCTTTTGACCTTCCACTGGGAAAACCATACAACGCCCTAAGTTGATCTCCGCTTGTTATCTTCATACGTTTACTGAAATATTTTTAAAACTAAAGTTAAGCAATCAGTTTTTTAACAATATCCTTTACAGGAAGAATAGCATGGGTATATTCAATACTAGGTCCTGCAACCCATACAGTTTTATATGTGGCCTTAGTAGCAGCATTCTTTGTAGCGTTCATGCCAATTGAAAAACGAATCATTTTAACCCACTTTTTAAGCTTTCTGTTTTTATTGAGAAGTTTTTCCAACCATGAAGATTTAGTACCTATTTTTTGAACATATGGTGTATTTATTACCGTGCATGGTGTACCTGAAATACGCTCGGTTACAACGATGTCATTTGCTCCATAATCCACACAGGCTTGCTTGTATTCCTCTGTGACACTGGCTTCTACCGAAGCAATAAATGGGCTACCCACTGAAACACCTGATGCACCATACATCAACATTTTATCAATATCTGCTTTGCACCCAACACCTCCAGCTGAAATGATGGGAATATTACAATGCAATTTTAATTTTTTTATAAGATGTTCCGGAGATAAACTCCCTCTATGGCCACCTGCTTCACAATTTACTGCAATAATAGCATCGGCACCCAATGCCTCCACTTTTTGGGCGTATTTTAAGTCCACTACATCACAAAACACCTTTATCCCATACTTATGGGACTGATTTATGGTTTCTTCTGGGCTTCCTAAAGAGGTTATTATAAAATCACAACTTTCTTCACACAGCACCTCCAATTGACTCTTATACCTTATATTAGATTTATTGACAATTAAGTTAAACCCAAATGAACCTCCTTCTGGTTTAGCTGATTTTAATTCCTTAGCAGCTATTCTAAGTTCTTGTAAAGTTCTATAGTTTAATGCGGGTATACAACCAGCTATACCACAATGCATAGCCTCTTTAACCATTTCTACATTTGAAACCAAAAACATAGGAGCTTGTATGATAGGGTATTTTATATTAAGAAGTTCTGTGAGTTTGGTTTCCATGAAGCATAGATTTTAACAAATATAATAAAATATTATGCATGCATAGTAAAAAATTAATCTACAAAACGATAGTAACCACATTTTAAATATGCCCCTTCAGGAAACGAGATAGGATGATCTATATCATGACCTGTTTTTAAGATAGTCATAAACTTACGGTGTTGCATTGTCAATGCTTGACTATTAATATCAAAAAAAGCCTGAGCCATCACCCGAGAAGAACAGGAGGCCAAAACAAGCAATCCGTTTTTAGCTGTTAATTTTTCTCCCAAAGCAGCTAATTGGGCATACTTTTTCTTAGCCAAATCTATTTCACTAGCTTGTTTGGCAAAACTAGGTGGATCAATAACTACAATATCAAAAGTAGATTTTGCTTTTATGAGATTATTCAACTCTGTAAAAGCATCTCCTGCAATGGTTTTATGTATGCCCAGATACGAATTTAACTTACCATTCTGAACAGCAATTTCAAGAGCTTGGTGGCTAATATCCAAACTCGTTACTTCTTTAGCACCATTGTATAGCGCATGTACCGAAAATCCACCAGCATATGAAAACACATCTAATACAGTCTTTTCCTTACTCCATTCACCCACTTGCTTTCTATTGGCGCGGTGGTCTAAAAAATAACCTGTTTTATGACCTTTAATTACATTTGCTGAAAACTTGACACCATGTTCTACAAATTCAACAACTTCATTATCAAGAATTCCATAAACTACTTCACCATCTTTTAATTGATGTGACTTTGATTGCTCTAAGCTTCTACTCAATCGAACAACAACAGTTTTTGCTTTAGCTGTTTGTTGTATACTTGGTAAAATGGCTTCTAAATAAGGGAGCCAGATTTCAGAGTATAATTTTACCACCAAAACCGAAGCATAAACATCGGCTATTAAACCAGGAAAACTATCATTCTCTCCAAATAACAACCGATAACTATTGGTATTGGTTTTTAAAAGTGGTTGTCTTATTTGAAAAGCTTCATTTATTTTTTTTTGAAAAAAGGCTGCATTGATTTCTTTCTTTCCAATACCGCTATAAATCATTTTAATACGAATGGGGGAATTGGCATCAAAGAGTCCCAAACCAATGACCTTGTTCGTGCTTTTACTAAAAATAACAGCCAGGTCCCCTGTTTTGGCGTCATGGTTAATTTTTGAAATACTGTTTGAAAACACCCAAGGATGTCCCCTCAACGCAAACTGTTCCCCTTTGGCATTTAGTTTTACCGCCAAGCGTTTGGGCTGATAAGTAGATTTTAATTTATCTGAAAACAAATTTTATTTATTTTGATTCATCAAAAGTATCTTATTTAAAATAAAAAACGCAACTATTTCTAGTTGCGTTCTATATCGATTAGATACTGAAAATAAATTCAGCATAACGATTATTATTTCACTTCTTCGAAGTCAACGTCTTCAACATCACTACCTTCTGTTTGTCCATTAGAACTTGCATCTGGTCCTGGTTGTGCTTCGGCTCCACCTTGCTGCTGTGCTTCGGCTTGTGCTTTATACATCTCTTCTGAAGCATGTTTCCAGGCTTCGTTGATTTTCTCTAAAGCAGGTTCAATTACAGCAATATCCTTAGATTCGTAAGCCTTTTTCAATTCTTCCAATGCATCTTGGATTGGCTTTTTCTTGTCATCTGATAATTTATCACCAAACTCCTCCAATTGCTTTTCTGTTTGGAAAATCATAGAATCGGCTTCATTCAATTTCTGTGCTTTTTCAGCAGCAGCTTTATCGGCTTCGGCATTAGCTTCAGCATCAGCTTTCATCTTTTGGATTTCTTCTTCTGTCAATCCTGAAGACGCTTCAATTCTAATATCCTGTTTCTTACCAGTCGCTTTATCTTCAGCAGACACCTTAATGATACCATTGGCATCAATATCGAAAGTTACTTCAATTTGTGGTGTACCACGTCTTGCTGGAGGAATACCATCTAGGTGAAAACGCCCGATGGTTTTGTTATCAGCCGCCATAGCTCGTTCCCCTTGTAATACATGGATTTCTACAGAAGGCTGATTATCAGCAGCTGTAGAGAAAACCTGTGATTTCTTGGTAGGAATAGTCGTGTTTGCCTCTATTAATTTGGTAAATACATTACCCATAGTTTCGATACCAAGAGATAAAGGCGTAACATCTAATAACAATACATCCTTTACATCTCCTGTTAACACACCTCCTTGTATACCAGCTCCTAATGATACTACCTCATCTGGGTTAACACCTTTACTTGGTGCTTTACCAAAGAATTTCTCTACAGCAGCTTGTACTGCAGGAATACGAGTAGAACCACCTACTAAAATTACCTCATCAATATCACTTTTGCTCAAACCAGCTGCTTTTAATGCTGACTCACATGGTGCTATGGTACGCTTTACCAGATCGTCAATTAACTGTTCAAACTTAGAACGTGTTAAGGTTCTTACCAAGTGTTTTGGTCCACTGGCAGTAGCCGTGATATAAGGCAGGTTGATTTCTGTTTGGGTTGAAGATGACAATTCAATCTTCGCTTTTTCGGCAGCCTCTTTTAAACGTTGAAGCGACATAGGATCCTGTCTTAAATCCATACTTTCTTCAGCTTTAAACTCATCGGCTAACCAGTTAATGATTTTTTCATCTACATCGTCACCACCTAAATGGGTATCTCCATCGGTAGACAATACTTCAAAAACGCCATCTCCCAACTCAAGGATAGACACATCGTGTGTTCCACCACCAAAATCGAATACCACTATTTTTTGATCTGTTCCTTTCTTATCTAAACCATAAGCCAATGCCGCAGCAGTAGGTTCATTAATGATACGCTCTACTTTTAATCCTGCAATCTCGCCTGCTTCTTTAGTAGCTTGACGTTGAGAATCGTTAAAATAAGCTGGTACCGTGATTACCGCTCTTGTTACATCTTGACCCAAGTAATCTTCTGCTGTTTTCTTCATTTTTTGAAGAATCATTGCCGATAATTCCTGTGGTGTGTACAAACGACCATCAATATCAACTCTGGGTGTATCGTTATCACCTTTTACTACTTTGTAAGGTACACGCTCTGCTTCGTTTTTAGACTCAGAATATTTATTACCCATAAAACGTTTAATAGAATAAACGGTTTTAGTAGGATTTGTTACTGCCTGTCTCTTAGCTGGATCACCAACTTTTATTTCGCCACCCTCAACAAATGCAATTACAGAAGGCGTGGTACGCTTTCCCTCAGCATTTGGGATCACAACAGGATCATTCCCTTCCATTACGGAAACGCATGAGTTGGTTGTTCCTAAATCTATTCCAATAATTTTACTCATAATATGCTATACTTTTTATAGTGTTGAATGTTCTTTTTAATTTCGGTTTTTATAGGTCAATCATTATGCCAATGGAAACAAACTGACACAGTGTCATATAAAGTAGGCAGTCGTAATATGTAATATGTCATTTGCTATCTATATCAAATCTACAACAACCAAAATAACAACAGTGCTTAGTCTTTAATGACAAGACGGTATGTTCTAATAACTCAATAATCTATTAATGAACCAAAACTTTCTATTTTGACTGTTTATGAGAAACAAAAACACCATATATTTGCTCAACTAAAACGATATAGTTGTATGGAATGTATTTCGGTATTCGATATGTTAAAGATTGGTGTAGGACCATCAAGTTCCCACACTTTGGGGCCTTGGCGTGCTGCCGAACTTTGGATCAAAGAGTTGAAAGCATCCCAAAAATTTGATAAGGCTGAAAACATTAGTGTGAATCTATATGGTTCATTATCACTTACAGGGAAAGGCCATGCTACCGATTATGCCGTAATGCTAGGATTGAGTGGTATGGATCCAGAAACCATGCCAACCGAAAACATTTCCCAAATCATTTCTGACATAAAAAATACCTGTACCATAAATTTTAATCAGGAACGTCAACTGGAATTCAACCCCCAAACACAAATTGTTTTTAATAAAAAATTCTTGCCTTTCCATGCTAATGGTATACGGTTTTCGGCCACTATTAATGGACGTAAATCCCATGCAACATATTATTCCATTGGAGGCGGTTTTGTAGTTCAGGAAGAACGAAAAACGGCAAAAGCCAACAAGATTATTTTTAATTGTACCTTCCCCTATCCCATTGCTACAGGCAATGACTTGTTAAAGTATTGTAATCAGTTGAACAAATCGGTTTCCAAAGTGGTTTTGGAAAATGAAAAATCCATTCGTTCCGAACAGAATATTGATTTTGAACTCAACCGTATATGGAATACCATGCTGGAAAGTATGTATTTGGGGTGTCATACCGAAGGGATACTTCCAGGAGGTTTAAACGTAAAACGTCGCGCCAATAATATCCACAATAATTTAATTGGTGATACCACCTACAACAACCCCGTAGAATGGATTTACGCCATAAGAAACACGGAGGTTAAATTTAGGCAAATTATAAAGTGGGTAAGCTGTTTTGCTTTGGCAGTAAATGAAGTGAATGCTTCTCTTGGCCGTGTGGTTACTGCCCCTACCAATGGTAGTGCTGGTGTTATTCCAGCTGTTTTGATGTACTACTTGGTGATTGAAAACCACGACGGCAATTTCCAGGACATCAAGCAGTTTTTATTAGTGGCCGGCGAAATTGGTAGCATCTTTAAAAAAGGCGCGACCATTAGTGCTGCTATGGGTGGCTGTCAGGCAGAAATTGGTGTATCATCCGCTATGGCTGCCGGCGCACTTTGCGAATTATTGGGAGGCTCGCCCGAGCAGGTTTTAATGGCAGCCGAAATTGCTATGGAACATCATTTGGGATTAACCTGCGATCCTATTGGTGGACTCGTACAAGTACCCTGTATAGAACGTAATGCCATGGGAGCTATAAAGGCCATTAATGCGGCCGAATTGGCTTTGGACTCAGACCCTGAAAGTGCCAAAGTACCGTTGGATAAGGTGGTCGCTACAATGTGGGAAACCGCCAAGGACATGAACACCAAATACAAAGAAACGAGCGAAGGTGGTCTTGCCGTGGGCGTGCATTTAACAGATTGCTAATTTTTACATTGCATTAAAGAACATGGGCTACTCTCTTTTCATTATTGACCCAATCCCTCTGTAAATAGTATCAATTTAATGAACATCAATTTGATGTTGTATAACAGATTGACTACCTTAGAGAACATCAAAAAAACAACCATGAAAATTGGAATTGTAGGCGGCTCAATTGCTGGATGCTCAGCAGCTATTCTGTTGCTTAATGAAGGCCATGAAGTTACCGTTTTTGAACGATCCAGCAAAACTCTTGTAGGGAGAGGTGGTGGCATTGGCACTACATCTTCTTTGATGGAACAAATAAAGACTGACGGATTGATCAAAGATGACTTTGCCCTTTTCCAGATCAATAAAATGCCACTTGTAGGCAAAGCGCCTTCCCATGAACCCTATGGAAAAACGGCTTGGGCCATACCAATGAACTTTAATGTTTTTCAGTGGAATGAGCTTTGGAAAAATCTACGGAGCAATGTTCCAAGCAAACATTATCATTCTGGTGTAAAAATTGTCGATGCCAAATCTTTGCCACATGGCCAAGTAGAGTTAACGACAAGTTTAGGTGACACAGAACATTTTGACTTGGTTTTGTTTGCTGATGGTTATCAATCTTTAGGGCGCAAACTAATGTTTCCTGAAAAAAAATTAAAGTATCGCGGCTATATTCTTTGGAGAGGCCTTTTAAAGGAATCTGAAATGGATGGAGATTGCCTATTGAAAGATGAAATCCTGCGGTTGTCCTATACTGGTGAACCGGGCCATAATGTGGTTTATTTTATTCCAGGTCAAAACGGATCGGTAAAAAAAGGACAACGTATGTTTAATTGGGCAGCCTATATTGCTATTCCTGAAGCGGAGTTAGATAATGTTATGACCGACAAAACAGGTCGTTTAAGAAATGGCACATTACCACCTGGAAACTTAAGCGAAGCTAATGAGTCTATGTTAAAACGGTTTCTTTCACAACATATACCTGCCTACTATGCCAAGGTAGTAAACAAAACCAATGATAGCTATATACAAGTTATCTACACGCTGGATCTCGATAGCTATTATAAAGATAACATGTGCCTTATTGGTGATGCCGGTATGGTAGTTCAGCCCTTTACAGGCTCTGGGGTGTTTAAGGGATATAACAATGCAAAAGATTTAATTGCCAACTTAAAAGAAACAGATACTATTATAGAGGCTCTTGAACGATGGAGCGACCAACAACTTAAAACCGGTAAAAAACTGTTAGCCTTAGGTGAACAAATGGAAAAAGCATTTATCTGGGAGCAGATAGACTTTGCTAAGGTAGGTAAAGACGAAACAAAAAAATGGTGGAAAGCATCTGTATCCTTTCCCGATAATTTTAATTATGAAAGGGGCTGAAAAAATTTTTAAATTACCCATGCTCCATTTGATTAGTTTAATTTTTTAAAAGCAAGGATTTGTTTCTGTAAGAAAAACAACTAACTTCGTTGGTTTGTGATGTAAATCATAAAAATCAATTTACATTATATAACAAATATAAACGGAATAGTGTTTATATCTTAGTTACCTGAAAGTTGAGAAAAATCGAAACTGACATAACACACAGAACAATAAAATTTGTGGAATTTGATACTGCAAAAAATTGGATTTCGGACTTTCCAACCGATAATTGGTGTCTGATTTTAATTGCGGATGAAAAGAAAACGAATTATTTTGACGAAATAATAAGAAAATCAATTGACCGAAATGTTGGTTACATATGCGGAGTTGGACAACAAGCCGATTTAATCCATAATATGGCTGACGAGGAAATTATATTTCGAGAAGTTGACATTGACGACCATTATTTGCCAAAACATCATATTATGACAGTTGGCGATGAGGATTTTAAAAACGGAATTTGGTTCAGTCTAAATTTGACCTTTAATTCCGAAACTGACATTAACGAAATTGTAATTGTTGACGTGACCAAAAAAGCATTTAACAAAACAACTGAATTGATTAAAAAATTGGAAAGCGGATATTTGCCAGCGTAAATCTATTTTTAACCTGTAGCTATATTTCAGGACGTGACACTATTTGGAATTTCAATTTTATGGAAAACAGTTTTAATGAATAAAAAGCACTTTACACAAGAAAGAATTGAGTTAAAACAAGTATTTTTAAAAATCACTCCTGCAAACAACCCTTACGTCGCCTAGTATCAATCAAATAAATAATTTTCCATTGGTCACCATCCTTAAATAGCTGAAAAGAATTCACCCCACAGTGGCTAAACTCCCCATTAAACCAAAACTCGTAAGGCGTCCAGGCATTGGCCATGTTGCCATCTACCTGTATGCTGTAATCCAATAGTCGCTCATCCCATTTTTGATCAGCCGGCCTATTGGAAATGGTTTCTAATAATTTCGAAATATCGCCGTCGTTTCTTAAGACATCTTTACCTTCCTTATTTCTAAATGCGGTTTGTAATAACACTTTATCCATCATAACCGATTTCATTAGTGTAGTATCCCCTTTATGAAAGCCTTCGAAAAAAGTGTCGACTGCTTTACGGATATCCAGGGTATCATCTCCTTGACCAAAAAGCGAGGTGGTAATTACCAATGTTAAATAAACTAATACTCTTTGCATTGTTTTAAGTTTCTGCCTAAAATAGTACAACAACTTTAACTACATAGCAGTTTAAAGAAAAGTTTAACAGTCTCTCCTTAATTTAGTACTTTTACACACTATCAAAAAACCAACTAAAATGTCTACAGCAAAAAAGGAATACAAACGCATTACGGTAAAAACATTAGTGGATATGAAGGCCAATGGCGAAAAAATATCCATGCTTACCGCTTACGATTATACCATGGCCAAAATTGTTGATGGTGCAGGGGTTGACGTTATTTTAGTCGGGGATTCGGCCAGTAATGTTATGGCGGGTCACGAAACCACTTTACCCATTACCTTAGACCAAATGATTTATCATGCATCCTCAGTAATCCGTGCCATAGACCGTGCCTTAATTGTTGTAGACTTACCATTTGGAAGCTACCAAAGTGATCCTAAAGAAGCCTTGCGTTCTGCTATTCGTATTATGAAAGAAAGTGGTGCCCATGCTGTTAAGTTAGAAGGCGGCAAGGAGGTGAAAGAGTCCATTAAACGCATCTTAAATGCAGGTATTCCCGTGATGGGGCATTTGGGATTGACACCGCAATCCATCTATAAATTTGGCACTTATACTGTTAGGGCCAAAGAAGAAGAGGAGGCCGAAAGGTTAAAGGAAGAAGCCATATTATTAGAAAAAACAGGTTGTTTTGCGATCGTTCTTGAAAAAATACCTGCTAAATTGGCTAAGGAAGTGGCCGAAAGTGTGTCCATTCCCATTATTGGTATTGGTGCAGGTAATGGTGTAGATGGACAAGTCTTGGTATTACATGACATGCTGGGGATGACCCACGAGTTTCACCCCCGTTTTTTACGTCGCTATATGAACCTGTATGAGGACATGACCAAAGCCATGCAACAATATGTAGCCGATGTAAAAAGTATGAACTTTCCCGGTGATAATGAGCAATATTAGACTATTCGATTAGGTTAAATTATCTAAAATTTTTATGTAAATGTTAGCTGGCTAACATTTTAAGTAAGCCACATACTATAGTTTTGGTTTTTATTAATCCTAAAACTATACATCATGAAAAAACTATTTTCATTTCTCTTACTATGTGGCACGTTAATTTTTGCCACATCTTGCTCTAATGAAGGCACTGAAACCCCTCAAGAATCTAAAGCTAATAATTTAGAACTTATTCAGTTTCTAGCTCAAGTGTCGTCAAATACTGGTAATACTGCCAAAAGCGGCAATGCAAAATCTAAAGGTTCACCGCGTGACCAACCTCCTATTTGGGCAGACTGTATTGTATATTCTGGCTTGGTTGTTCCTGCCACATTTAAACCCAGTAGTGGTAACTTTGACGAGCTATATATAATGCCTGAAGCAATGTTTTATGATGGACTTCCTTTAATTTCGGACTCCAAACCAGGAGATCAAGATTACAACGGTGGCCGTTGGCATTTAAATATTCTAAAAACAGGTGTTGATGCTAGTAAATATAATGAAGCTTGCAATGTTGAAGCCTTAGATATCAATGATTTTGAATCTACCGACATGTATTTTGAATGCCCAATGCGCCCTAGGCGATGAAAATATATGGTACTCTTTTTTAAAAATGGAAATGTAAAATACATTTCCATTTTTTATTTTACATCCTGTATTTTCACAATTAATAATTAAGTTTGTTTTTTTGTATTATATGAAAGTCCTATCCAATTCGCATAATCTACAAGTACTTTATGAGGACAACCACATCATTATTATTAATAAACGGGCAGGAGATATTGTTCAGGGTGATAAAACAGGTGACAGGCCTCTAAGCGATGTTGTTAAAGACTATATTAAAAATAAGTACAATAAATCTGGTAATGTGTATTTGGGTGTTGTACATCGCTTAGACCGACCTACTACTGGACTCGTTATTTTTGCTAAAACCAGTAAAGTACTTCCACGTTTAAATAAATTATTTCTTTCCAAAGACATCCATAAAACCTATTGGGCAGTTGTAAAAAACAAACCCCCAAAACCAAAAGACACATTAGTCAATTGGTTGAAAAAGAATCCGAAAAATAACAAGTCCACTGTACATAACTGTGAGGTAAAGGATAGCAAAAAAGGGGTTCTTCATTATAAAACCTTAAAACAATTAGATCATTACTTTTTGCTTGAAATTAAATTGGAAACGGGTAGACATCATCAAATTCGTTCACAACTATCCTATATTGGTTGCCCAATAAAAGGCGATTTAAAATATGGGTTCGACCGAAGTAATAAAAATGCTAGTATACATTTGCATGCCAAGCATATTGAATTTATACATCCTGTAAAGCAAACACCTATAAATATACTGGCACCATTACCAAAAGATCCCGTATGGGATGCATGCTTATAAATTTAATACCTTTATAAAAACAGTCTTAATGTCCATACCTGAAATAGTTTTATTACAAAAAACGTTTTTTAAATCACAAAAAACAAAGGATGTCAAACATCGTCTTAATCTTTTAAAAACACTTAAAAAAGAAATCCTTTTGAGGGAGCATGACATTTATAACGCCCTTCATAAAGACTTTAAGAAATCTTCATTTGAAGTTTATTTAAGTGAGTTAGGGTTAGTAATTTCAGAGTTAAACCTGGTCATTAAAAACTTAAAAAAGTGGTCTAAACCTAAACGGGTAAGTGCTTCATTATTAACCTTTCCTTCAAAAGATTATATTTACAAAGACCCATATGGAACGGTATTGGTTATTGCACCTTGGAACTATTCTTTTTTATTGGCTATGGAACCTCTTATTATGGCCATAGCTGCTGGTAATACAGTGGTTTTAAAACCCAGTGAACTTACAGAACATGTTTCAAAGATTATAACTGAAATTATTGAAACTGTTTTTACTAAGGAATTGGCAATTGCTATAGAAGGTGGTGTGGAAACTTCAACCGAATTGTTAAAGCAACATTGGGACTATATTTTCTTTACTGGAAGTACTAAGGTCGGTAAAATTGTAGCCAAAGCAGCTGCAAAACATTTAACTCCAGTTACTTTGGAACTAGGTGGAAAATCGCCATGCATCATTGACGGCACCATCAATTTACAATTAACAGCTAAACGGTTGGTTTGGGGAAAATTTCTTAATGGAGGGCAAACCTGCATCGCTCCAGATTATATAATTGTAAAATCGAACATAAAAACCCAATTTATTGACGCTTTAAAATTAGAGATTACTAAACAATATGGTAATGAGCCTAAAGATTCAGAAGACTTCCCTAGGATCATCAATGAAAGACATTTTTTACGATTAAAAAATCTTTTAACCCAATCCAATGTCATTTTTGGTGGCAACACGGACGAAAAAAATAACTACATTTCTCCAACACTAGTTGAAGAACCAAAGTTAGATAGCCCCTTAATGTCTGAAGAAATTTTTGGTCCTATTTTACCCATACTTACCTATGAAATTGAGAATGATATTGAAACTATAATTCATGGTTTGGAAAAACCTTTGTCCTTGTATATTTTTTCAAAAAACAAAAAATTCACAAAAGGGATTATTAAAAAATACAGCTTTGGAGGGGGAGTTATTAATGATGTGCTGACTCATTTCGGCAACTATAGGTTGCCCTTTGGAGGCATTGGAGTGAGTGGTATAGGTAAATACCATGGTAAACATGGTTATGATACATTCACGCATCAAAAATCAATTATGAAAAGAGGTACTTGGATAGACCCTCCTCTTCGCTATGCGCCTTATAAAAATAAGTTACGTATGTTAAAAACTGCATTTAAATATTTTGGGGTGTTTTAGATAATTGGTAGATCCATCTGGAGTATACTACATTATTTTATATTTAGTGATCACAAATTAAAAATTAATAGCCGTAGCGTGTTTTACTTCATTAATAACAAACATGCTATGGGTACTACCAATATGGTTAATCGAGGTTAATTTTTTTACCATAAACTCTCTAAAGGCCGCCATGTCTTTCACAATAACTTTTAATAGATAATCGTAATCACCGCTTACATGGTAACATTCCAACACCTCGTTTAAACCAGCAACTTCATTTTCAAATTTTATAACATAATCTTGGGCATGTTGCACCAATTTTACATGGCAAAAAACCACAAAAGCCTTATCAATTTTTTCTTTATTTATCTGTGCTACATATCCATTAATAACCCCTTCTCGTTCTAGTTTCCTAATACGTTCGTATACAGCGGTAACGGAAAGATTTAGTTTATTTGAAAGTTCTTTATTGGTCTGTTTACTATCGTTCTGTAAATATTCAAGCAATTTTTTGTCTATATCATCAAAAACCATGATTGAAAAATTTTCTTTAAATAAGTATCAAAACACTAATTTAATAATTTTTAATCTGTAAATAAACACCTATATAGATTTATTTTCTATTTTATACATACTTTATTGTTTTTTATTCTAATTATATTGAACTTTATAGTATCAAAAAACATAAAAATATGGCTTTCAAACCCGCTAACAACATTCAAGATTTACAATATTTCGGAGAATTTGGAGGTGTTAATCCTTCCATATCAGATTCCTCAACTTATACGTTTTTGTCTGCAAAGACGATGTTCGATACGTTTGAAGGTAATGCTGATGGATGCTATTTATATTCCCGTCACTCATCACCATCCAATTTATACTTAGGCGAAGCCTTGGCCGCCATGGAAGACACAGAAACTGCTAGTGTAACGGCTTCAGGAATGGGTGCCATTACTCCTGTTTTATTGCAATTATGCGGTTCCGGCGACCATATAGTTTCGAGCAGAACCATATACGGAGGAACTTATGCCTTCTTAAAAAATTTTACTCCTAGATTAAATATTGAAACCACATTTGTAGACATTACCAATTTAGAAAAAGTTGAGGCTTCCATTACAAAAAGCACTAAGGTTTTGTATTGTGAATCTGTTAGCAATCCGCTTTTGGAAGTCGCAGACATTAAAGGTTTAGCCAAAATTGCCAACAAATACAATATAAAATTGGTTGTGGACAATACATTTTCACCACTATCCATTTCACCTGCAAAATTAGGAGCAGACATTGTTTTGCATAGTTTAACTAAGTTCATAAACGGCTCTAGCGATACGGTTGGTGGTGTGGTTTGCGGTACTCAAGAATTTATAAACCAATTAAGAAATGTAAACGATGGCGCTTCAATGCTATTCGGCTCTACTATGGATAGCTTACGAGCCGCATCTATACTCAAGAATCTAAGAACACTCCATATTAGAATGCAACAACATAGCAGAAATGCATTGTTTTTAGCTGAAAAATTTGAATCCGATGGATTAAAAACAGTATACCCTGGATTACCATCCCACCCATCACACAACCTATTTAAAAGCATGATGAATGAACAATATGGCTTTGGAGGTATGTTAACTATTGATGTGGGGTCACTAGAAAAAGCCAATGAACTTATGGAGCTCATGCAAGACAGAAACTTAGGCTATCTGGCTGTAAGTTTAGGATTCTATAAAACACTTTTTAGTGCACCAGGAACATCAACTTCATCTGAAATACCTGAAGAGGAACAAAAGGCTATGGGATTAAGTGATGGACTCATACGTTTCTCAATAGGGTTGGATGCTGATATAGAGCGTACTTATAATATGATGCGGAACTGTATGGAAGAATTATATATTCTCAAACCTAAGGTCCAATATTCATATGTTAAAATTTAAAATAATTAATTAATAAATTAATTTCTTTTAAAACGTTTTCAAATAGATAGCATTACTTTTTTGGTTTTTTTAGTATCTCGTTAAAAAGGTTTCATTATCAGTTGGTTATTATCTCTATAGGATGTAGAACTCAAACTCAAACATTAGGATTAACAACATCTAAAAGTAGATACTCTAAATATTGAAATTCATTACTATTCATTTTATAAATACAAAAATAGCCCTTATTGAACCAAGCTATTTTTTTACGTTCTTTAAACTCTAAAGGTCTTAAAATCTCACTGCTTGAAATGTTTAACAAAGTTTAAAAACAGTTTATTAGTATCTAATAGGGAATAATTGGATACAAAATAAGCGTCTTGGGTTTTTGCAATACCATACCATGAAAGATTAGCAAAAATGGTCTGTTGAACCATTAAGAGTTCAAAAGCAATGTTACTTTCATTAAGGATCTTTTTTAAAACATAATCAATGCAAATCTCAATAAAAAGAGTGAAAAACAAATGCACATAACTCCTTGCATTTGCATAGCTTCAACTAAAATCGTAACATTACGAGATAAAAATAATTTCATGCAAGACGATAAAAACTCTTCTAAAATTAAAATAGACAATCAAAGCATTATTGAAAATAAAGAGCTAAACATTTGGGAGGCTTTAATTCCTGTAATTATCTTAATGGGTTTATTGTTCTACAACATTCAATTTGCAGATGGTGAAATGTTAGGCGAATATTCCAATCAGTTTATCTTACTCTTTGGTGGCTTAATTGCTGCTATTGTTGGTTTTTTTAATAAAGTATCTATTTCCAATATGTTAGACGAGATATGGGAAAACCTAAAAAGTGTTTTTGTGCCAGTACTTATTTTACTTTTAGTAGGAGCTCTAGCTGGCACGTGGCTTGTAAGCGGAGTTATACCCGCTATGGTATATTATGGTTTGGAAGTTTTACATCCCAGTATTTTTTTACCGGCATGTGTTGTTATTTGTGCTATAATATCCATAGCTACAGGAAGCTCCTGGACCACCTCTGCTACAGTGGGCATTGCTTTAATTGGAATTGGTACTGCTTTAGGTATTGACACAGGTATGATAGCCGGTGCGGTAGTATCTGGAGCCTATTTTGGTGATAAAATGTCTCCACTAAGCGATACTACAAACCTAGCTCCAGCTATAGCCGGCACCGATTTATTTACCCATATACGCTATATGACCATTACTACCGTACCAACCATATTGGTTACCTTGGTGGTTTTTTCTATAATAAGTACAACAGTAGACACTTCTGGAAGTACAAATATATCTGGTTTGTTACATTCTATAAGTCTTACATTTAACGTGTCTCCATGGTTGTTCTTGGTACCACTAGCTGTTATCGCTTTAATATTAATGAAAACCAAGCCTTTAATTGCCTTAAGCGTTGGTATTATTCTTGCAGCCATATTTGCATTTATCTTTCAACTTGAAGTGCTCAAAGAACTTAATAACTCAAGCCTTAACGCCATTTTTAATTCTATTTTATTCGATACAGAAATAGCAACCGACAATGAAAAACTAAACGAATTATTTACGGCAGGTGGCATGAGCGGTATGCTTTGGACGATTTATCTCATAATTAGTGCTATGGTTTTTGGAGGTGTTATGGATGGCATTGGTGCTTTAGCTAGAGTAACAAAAGCATTGCTATCGGTTGCGACTTCCGTTTTTGGATTATTCGCCAGTACGGTGATTAGTTGTTTAGGATTAAATACCATTGCTTCAGATCAATATCTGGCAATTGTTATTCCAGGAAAAATGTTTAAAAAAGCATTCGATGATAGAGGTTTAGCTCCAGAAAACCTTAGTAGAACCCTTGAAGATTCGGGTACCGTGACTTCTGTTCTTATTCCTTGGAATACCTGTGGCGCCTATCAATCTGGTGTTTTAGGGGTGGGAGTTGTAGACTATTTTGTCTATGCTATATTCAACTGGTTAAGTCCGTTTACTACCTTATTTTTTGCTGCTTTAAATATTAAAATCAAACAATTAAAGGGTGTATTAGCATAAACTATTACTCTATAAATTTTTAAAATAATTTAGTATTGCCTTTCGTATAGCATTACATATCTTTGCGGCTGTTTTAAAATTTCAACTTATAAAATTTAATTAAAATGGCAGTATTAGTAGGTAAAAAAGCACCTCGATTTAATGCACAAGCTGTGATAAACGGCGGCGAATTTGTTAACGATTTTTCATTAGATCAATTCATTGGAAAAAAATATGTTGTGTTATTCTTTTATCCAAAAGATTTCACTTTTGTATGCCCAACTGAATTACATGCTTTTCAAGAAAAATTAGCTGATTTCGAAGCTAGAAATGTAGCTGTAGTTGCTGTTTCAACAGATACAGAACAGTCACATTACGGTTGGTTGCAGATTGATAAGAACCATGGTGGCATTAAAGGCGTTAGCTATCCACTTGTTGCCGACACCAATAAAACCATTTCTGCCAACTATGATGTATTGGCTGGTGAAACGTATTATGACGAAAATGATATGCTTCAAGCAGAAGGTGAATTAATCGCTTACCGCGGTTTATTCCTAATAGACAAAGAAGGTATTGTACGTCACCAAGTTGTGAACGATTTACCTTTGGGAAGAAATGTAGATGAAGCTTTGCGTATGGTAGACGCACTACAGTTTGTCGAAGAAAATGGCGAAGTTTGCCCTGCAAACTGGAACAAAGGAAAAGTTGGTATGCAAGCCACGCATGAAGGCGTTGCTGAATTTTTAGAAAAGCACGTTAACTAGTGTTTTTTAGAAAAACAACCTAATAAAAAGCCTGTTGGTCACTGAGCGAAGTCGAAGTGCAACAGGCTTTTTTATTTAACAAAATTATAATCCCCTATTTTATATCAAAACGATCGAGATTCATAACTTTTGTCCAAGCGGCCACGAAATCATTAACAAATTTCTCATGACCGTCATCAGCTCCATAAACTTCAGCTACCGCTCTTAACTCTGTATTTGATCCAAATATCAAATCGGCCCTTGTTGCGGAGAATTTCATTGCTCCGGTTTTTCGATCCCTACCTATAAATTCCTTTTTTTCTGAAGTTGTAGGTTCCCATTTAATTGAAAAATCTAAAACATTAATAAAAAAATCGTTCGTTAGTCTACCCACATTATTAGTAAACACTCCAAAGCTAGAATCATCATAGTTAGCCCCTAGTACACGTAAACCACCAACCAAAACCGTCATTTCAGGAATAGTAAGTGTTAATAAATTAGCACGATCTACCAACAAATCTTCAGCATTTACTTTTAAACCAGATTTCATGTAGTTTCTAAAACCATCTGCTAAAGGTTCTAGATATCCAAACGATTCTAAATCGGTTTGTTCTTGAGTTGCATCTCCTCTACCTTGCGTAAAAGGAACAGAAATATGATATCCAACATTTTTAATCGCTTCTTCCACTCCAGCGACCCCTCCCAAAACTATTAAATCGGCCATAGAAACGGTTCCATTGAACTCCTTTTGAATACCTTCAAACACATTCAAGACTTTATTCAACTCTGTTGGATTATTGACTTCCCAACTTCTTTGGGGTTCTAAACGCAAACGTCCACCATTGGCACCACCACGCATATCTGACCCTCTAAACGTTGAGGCTGATGCCCAGGCTGTTTTAACCAATTCAGATACAGTAAGTCCAGAAGCTAGAATCATATCCTTAAGCGATTTTATATCGGCATCACTCAACACATAATCAACTTTAGGGACAGGATCTTGCCACAACAATTCTTCTTTTGGTACTTCAGGACCCAAATACCTGTCTATAGGTCCCATATCTCGATGGGTTAACTTATACCATGCACGAGCAAAAGCATCTTCGAAAGCTTTATGATCACTATAAAAACGCTTAGATATCTCTAAATAGGTTGGATCCATTTTAAGTGCCATATCTGCAGTAGACATCATTAAGGCTTGTTTTCCATTAGCATCACCGGCTTTAGGAGCCATGCGCGCATGGGACTCTGCGGTAGGTGTCCATTGATGTGCTCCTGCCGGACTTTTGGTAAGCTCCCAATCATAGTTCAACAAAACATCGAAATAATCATGGTCCCAACGCGTAGGATTTGGTGTCCAAGCTCCTTCCAATCCACTAGTAATAGCATCATCTAATACACCAGTACCGAAGGAATTCTTCCAACCTGTACTCATTTCCTCAATTGATGCGCCATGAGGCTCAGCAGAGACATATTTATCGGGATCGGCAGCGCCATGAGCCTTACCAAAGGTATGACCACCAGCTACCAGAGCTACAGTTTCCTCATCATTCATAGCCATACGACCAAAGGTAATTTTAATATCATGTGCAGACTTCAAGGGATCTGGATTTCCGTTAGGCCCCTCTGGGTTTACATAAATCAATCCCATATGTACCGCCCCAAGATGACCTTCTAAATCACCGTCACTTGTATCATAACGCTCATTATTACCTAACCATTGGTTTTCCGATCCCCAATAAATATCTTCTTCGGGCTGCCAAATATCTTCCCGTCCACCTGCAAATCCAAAGGTTTTGAATCCCATCGATTCCAAAGCGCAATTACCAGCCAAAATCATTAAATCTGCCCAAGATACATTTTTTCCATATTTCTTTTTTACAGGCCATAGCAACAAGCGTGCTTTATCCAAATTACCATTATCTGGCCAACTATTTAAAGGTGCAAAGCGTTGTGATCCAGAATTTGCACCACCACGACCATCACCAACACGGTAAGTTCCTGCACTGTGCCAAGCCATACGAATAAAAAACGGCCCATAATGTCCATAATCTGCTGGCCACCAGTCCTTAGAATCTGTCATTAAATTAAGAACATCTTGCTTTAATTCTTCAAAATTTACACTATTAAAAGCATCAGCATATTTAAAATCTTCACCCATAGGATTGGATTCTACCCCACTCTGTCTTAATATATTCAATTTTAACTCGTTAGGCCACCAATCCCTATTTCTTGTTCCACCTCCCGCTGTGCTTTTTTGCATGCCACTGGCGAATGGACATCTATTCGCTCCATTTGTGTGCTTTTTGTTTTCCATTTATTGAAGTTTTTATTAGATTGTGAATTTCTTAAAATTAACAAATATTACTCAAAGAGTTTTTAAAACATATTTTTATAAATTATGATAAAATTGATAAAACTTATTAGATGTAAAATTTTCAAAATAATTATCAAAAATAACCTGCTTTAAACGGTTAATATTATTATTTTTAAATTCAAATAAAAATCAAATACCATGGCAACATTATCGCTAAAAGGAAAGACCATCCATTCAAAAGGAGAACTCCCTAAAATTGGCACTCAAGCACCTGATTTTGAATTGGCAGCTGCCGATTTATCAGATAAAACCTTAAATGACTATAAAGGCTTTAGGGTTATAATGAACATTTTTCATAGTATAGATACAGGTACTTGTGCTGCATCTGTAAGGCAATTTAACAAAGAAGCAAGCAAACTAAACAACACAAAAATATTATGTATTTCAAAAGATTTACCTTTTGCCATGGCAAGATTTTGTGGTGCTGAGGGTATTGACAATGTGGAAACATTATCTGATTTCAGAAACGGCAATTTTGGAGAATCCTATAATTTAACTTATGTGGACGGCCCCATAAGAGGTCTCTTGGCTAGGTCTATAATTATTCTTGATGAAAATGGAAAAATTTTGCATACGGAGCAAGTACAAGAGGTTGTTGAAGAGCCAAACTACAAAGCTGCTTTAGCTGCATTACAGGCTTAACAGGTATAATGTTTAGTAAAGAGTCCTTATTAACTAATCGGTTAAAAAGTATCAAGTACGCTATAAAAGGTGCCTTATTACTTCTTAAAAACGAACTTAGCATTAAAATACAGTTTTGTATAGCCCTATTGGTTATAATCGCAGGGTTCGTTTTTAATATTTCTACTACCGAATGGATTATTCAGCTTCTGGCTATTGGAATTGTAATGAGTATCGAAGGTCTTAATACAGCTATTGAAGAAATTGCAAATTTTATACATCCAGAGTACCATAATAAAATAGGATATATTAAAGATATTGCTGCAGGAGCAGTATTTATCGCTGCTGCTTTTGCCTCAGTTATTGGTTTAATTATTTACCTGCCAAAGATTTTTTAATCCAGATTATTAATACTATTGCCTTAGGATAAACGTTAGTTATTTGTATTTTTGTTGCAATTTAAAAGCATTCGTTTTTAACACAATTTTGAATTGACCCATTAATGGCCAAGAAAAAAAACAAAACAAAAAAAACACCAAGAAAAAAATTAAGACTACCAAGTTTTAAGCTTTCTAATCAGCAAAAACTAATCTTTGGTAGTTTTTTGGTCCTTTTTGGCATCTTGCTGTTTATTGCCTTTGTATCTTTTTTCTTTACCGGCAAAACCGACCAAAGCTCTGTTGCAGAATTTATGTCTCGCAATGTTAAAGCAGAAAATTGGCTAAGCAAAACTGGGGCTTGGTTAAGTGATTTATTTATACACCGTGGATTTGGAATTGCCTCCTTTATTTTTTCTGGACTCATATTTCTTTCTGGGATATTCGTTTTAATGAATATCAAAAAGACAAAATTAAGGAAACACTGGTTTTGGGGTACGTTAATAGCCATTTGGCTTTCGGTATTATTGGGTTTTTTTAATCATATAAATGATATTCTTGGTGGCACCATAGGTTTTGAGATCAATTCCTTTTTACAGGACTATATTGGCAAAATTGGGGTTGTTTTATTGCTTTTATTTGGATTGATCAGTTATTTGGCAATTCGGTTTAAAGTTACCTTTGAAAGCTTCATTAAGCTATTCAAATCGGCTAAAAAAAATATATCAGAAGAATTTGCACAAGCCAACAAAGATACTTACGTTCCTATTGACAATAATCTATCTGATGAAGCCGAAGCCATAAAATCAGCTTTTGAATTGAATTTGGACGATAATACACCTTCAAACAAAAAGGAACATATACCCCTCACACCATTAGAATTAAGTGCCTCAAAGGATGAAAATAATGGTACTGAGCTAGAGATAACTGTTGAAGATATAAAAGAAGAGAGTTCTGAAACTGACAATCTAGCGAATAAATTGGTAGAAGATTTTGGTCTTTATGACCCTACATTAGAATTAGGGAATTACCAATTTCCACCATTGGATTTATTAAAAAAATACGATACTGAAGGTATAAAAATAAATCAGGAAGAGCTCGAAGAAAACAAAAATAAAATTGTTGAGACCTTAAACAACTATAAAATTGGTATTGCCAGTATAAAAGCCACCATCGGACCAACAGTTACTTTATATGAGATTGTTCCAGAAGCAGGTATAAGAATTTCCAAAATTAAAAATTTGGAAGACGACATCGCCCTTTCACTATCGGCCTTGGGTATTCGTATTATTGCCCCTATTCCAGGAAAAGGAACCATAGGCATTGAAGTTCCCAATAAAAATGCCACTGTGGTTTCCATGCGATCGGTTATAGCATCTAAGAAATTCCAAAACTCTGAAATGCAATTGCCTATAGCCTTGGGAAAAACCATTAGCAACGAAACACTTGTAGTTGATTTGGCAAAAATGCCACACTTACTCATGGCAGGTGCTACAGGACAAGGAAAGTCGGTTGGTTTAAACGCCGTGTTAACTTCCTTGCTCTATAAAAAGCATCCTGCCGAAGTAAAATTTATTTTGGTAGACCCTAAAAAGGTGGAGCTTACGCTATTCAACAAAATAGAACGTCATTATTTAGCAAAACTCCCAGATAGTGAAGAAGCTATCATTACAGATAATACTAAAGTAATCAATACATTGAATTCGTTATGTATTGAAATGGATAACCGCTACGAACTGCTTAAAAATGCTATGTGTAGGAATATAGCAGAATATAATTCCAAGTTCAAGGCAAGAAAACTTAACCCAAATGAAGGGCATCAGTTTCTGCCCTACATTGTTTTGGTTGTAGATGAGTTTGCCGATTTAATCATGACAGCAGGAAAAGAGGTAGAAACGCCTATTGCCCGCTTGGCTCAACTAGCCCGTGCCATTGGGATACATTTAATTATTGCTACACAACGTCCATCAGTAAATGTAATTACGGGTATTATTAAGGCTAATTTTCCCGCCCGCATTGCATTTAGGGTAACTTCAAAAATTGACTCCAGAACCATATTGGATGGCTCTGGCGCCGACCAACTTATTGGTCGCGGTGATATGCTATACACGCAAGGCAATGATTTGATTCGAGTGCAATGTGCCTTTGTAGACACGCCTGAAATTGAACGTCTTACCGATTATATTGGTGCCCAAAAAGCTTATCCTGAAGCCTATCAATTACCTGAATATATTGGTGAAGAAAGTGGCACAAGTCTTGATATAGATATATCTGAAAGAGATGCTCTGTTTAAAGAAGCTGCAGTAGTTATTGTTACCGCACAACAAGGTTCGGCTTCTTTATTGCAACGAAAATTAAAACTAGGCTACAACCGAGCCGGCAGACTTATAGATCAACTAGAGGCGGCTGGTATTGTTGGCCCCTTTGAGGGCAGTAAAGCAAGACAAGTTCTTATTACAGACTTAGCAGCCCTTGATAATCATTTAGAAAATGAATCTTAAAAAAATGAAAAGAATATTAACATTATTGATTTTAACAATAACTTTTTGTGGTTTTTCTCAACCTAAAAATGAGGCAAAACTTTTACTTAAAGAAGTTTCAGAGAAAGTAAAAAGCTACGATAATATTTCTATAGACTTTAAATATGTTCTTGAAAACATATCGGAAAACGTGAGACAGGAAACTCGTGGCGACGTGGTGATGCAAGGCGAAAAATATATTCTAAACATATTGGGCATAACCCACATTTATGATGGCAATAGTACTTATAACATTAGTCCTGAAGATGAAGAAGTGACTGTTTCATCATCAAAAAGTGATGATGATGACAGCATTACGCCAAGTAAAATGCTTTCTTTTTATGAAGATGGTTATACTTATGATCTTGATATTGTTCAGAATGTAAAAGGGCGAAAAATTCAATATGTGAAATTAATACCTATTGATTCGAATTCTGAAATAAAAAATATCCTGTTAGGAATTGATGCACAAACAAAGCATATATACAACCTAATACAAATAGGTAAAAACGGAACAAAAACCACACTCACTGTTAATTCTTTTAAAACAAACGAACCCATATCAAAATCCTTATTTACCTTTGACATTAGTAAATACAGTGATTATTACATTAACAACCTAGATTAGGGTTTATCTGTGAAAATATTAGACCGCTACATACTAACCTCCTATCTTAAGACTTTTATCAGTGTGTTTTTAATACTCATACTGATTTTTATTTTACAGACCATTTGGCTTTACATTAAAGAATTGGCCGGTAAGGATTTGGATATTATTGTGGTTGTTAAATTCATTTTTTATTTTTTACCAAAACTTATTCCATTAGTACTACCGTTAACCATTCTGTTATCATCCATAATGGTTTTTGGAAATTTTGCTGAAAACTATGAGTTTGCGGCTATGAAATCGACCGGTATTTCCCTTCAACGAGCTATGTCAGGGCTTAGTGTGTTTATTGTAATTCTTGGCTTTACAACATTTTTGTTTGCAAATAATGTTATACCGTGGGCAGAATTTAACTCCTACAATTTACGTAAGAATATAGCAAAACTACAACCCGCTATGCTTTTGGCTGAAGGGCAGTTTAATCCTGTTGGTGACTACAATATAAAATTTTCAAAAAAAACGGACGACAATCATCTTGAAGATGTTGTAATGCATATAAAAGGCAGTAACAAAAGGACATTGGCTACTAGGATAATAGCTAAGAATGGAAGGTTTATAGGGAATGAAAAATCTGAAATATTAAAACTTATCTTAACGGACGGCAATTATTATAATGATGTTGCAGTAAAACCATCTGAACGTAAAAAACATCCTTTTTCTAAGAGTACATTTGAAACTTATACCATAAATATAGACTTAACTGAGCTGAATGATGTTGACATGGAAGACAAATCCCTTTCAGACCGATATAACATGCTTAATTTAAACGGTTTGGACAAAGCCATGGATTCCCTATCTCTAAAACGCCAAACAGAACTAGATGATTTTTCCAAATCACTTCACCAGCGTTCAAGTATTCAAAATTTAAGCAATAAAAACACCATTAATGCTAATGAAAAAAAATCAGAAAATAATACACTATTAGATAGTTTGAATAATGCCTCTATTTTAGATCTGTTTGATACAAAAGCTAAAAACCAGATTGTTAATACGGCACTTAACTCAGTAAATAGTACAAAGCAGATTATAGCCTCAAAAAAAGTTTTTATAAAAAATGAAAATACCATTTATAAAAGACATATTGTCTCTTATCATGAAAAGCTGGCTTTAGGCTTTGCTTGTGTTATTTTGTTTTTTGTTGGTGCACCATTGGGTGCTTTAATACGTAAAGGTGGTATTGGATTACCTATGGTTATAGCTATTTTGCTGTTTTTAACCTATCATTTTATAGGTATTTTTGCAACTAACAGTGCTAAAAATGGAAACTTTAATCCAATTTTGGCAAGTTGGTTTTCAACATTTGTTATGTTGCCCTTGGGCGCTTATTTAACCAAACGCGCTACAGCCGACAAAGGGCTATTTGATATAGATAGTATTACTGAGCCACTAAAAAAAATATTTAAAATAAAAGAAAAAAACAGTGTTGATTATACGTTTTTAAATGCACACAAAACACACCAACTTATTCAAGTTATTAATGACTTCGAGCGTTTAGGGCATAATGAAAACACAAGACATGAAGCCATTAAAGTTTTACAAAGAAGAGGATTAACCATTCAGGATATTCGTGAACAAGGTGTAAGAATAGATAAAAATTTCGATACTTCATTAAATTACGTTAAAAACTATAGTGAATATTCAAAGTTTACGACTACACTTTACTGCATAGGGGTTGTTTTACTTGTTTTGTTTTTTGTATTTAGAAATAATAAATTACCCTCTTTAGCATCAGCCTCCATTCAATTAAGCATTATATCACTATTCCTTTATTTGGTATACTACATAAAATCTGCTTTAAATCTATTTATTTTTTATAAGCACATCAATAGAAAAGCTCCTAATATTGTATTGCTTACATTAGGAATTCCCCTATATATGTTCACTTTCCCTTTTATTAAAGTGAAGCTAAAAGAACACTTAAAATTAAATTGCCTAAATAGTTTAAAATAAGCAATATCTTTGCACCAAGATTTTTGAAGATACTATGTCCACAACAAATGCTACTACTTTTAAATTAAATGCTATACATGACGCCATTGACGATATTAGAAATGGTAAGGTAATTATTGTAGTTGATGATGAAAACAGGGAAAATGAAGGTGATTTTGTAGCTGCTGCTGATAAGGTAACACCACAAATGATAAACTTTATGGCTAAGCATGGTCGCGGTCTTATATGTGCACCGCTTACAGAAACACGCTGTAAAGAACTTGAACTAAACATGATGGTTCGTAACAATACCGACCCCATGGAAACGGCTTTTACAGTTTCGGTTGATTTAAGGGGCAATGGGGTAACTACCGGTATTTCTGCCAGTGACCGCGCTAAAACCATCAAAGCTCTAATTGACCCAGGCACCAAACCATTTGAATTGGCAAGACCAGGTCATGTATTTCCCTTAGTTGCCAAAGAAGGTGGTGTTTTAAGACGTACTGGTCATACAGAAGCAGCCATAGACTTTGCACGATTAGCAGGACTAAGACCTGCAGGTGTTATTGTTGAAATTATGAACGAGGATGGTTCTATGGCCCGATTGCCCGAGTTAATGGAAGTGGCCAAAAAACTAGATTTAAAAATTGTTTCCATCGAAGATTTAGTCGCCTATCGTATGCAACACGATTCTTTGATAGAGAAAAGAGAAGATTTTGAAATTGAAACCCGTTTTGGAAGTTTTAGGTTAAGAGCATACAAGCAAACTACTAATAATCAGGTTCATATTGCTTTAACAAAAGGTCGATGGAAAGATAACGAAAAAGTACTAACCAGAATAAACTCTACTTTGGTTAACAATGATATTTTAGGGACATTAACCAATAAAGTTGATGATCAGCTTAAGGACATGTTTAAGGTGATTAATGATGAAGGTAAAGGTGCCATTATTTTTATTAATCAGGAATCCCAGTCCATGAATATTTTAAAACGATTAGCCTACTTAAAGGAAAATCAACAACCAAATAAGGTTACCAAAGCACCGAGGGTTAATATGGATACCCGCGATTTTGGTATAGGCGCACAAATACTACATGATCTTAACATTCATAAGTTGCGTTTAATATCTAACACAGAACAAACCAAACGCGTAGGTTTGATTGGCTATGGCCTGGAAATTGTTGAGTATGTTCAGTATTAATTAATTATTAGTTAACTTATTGCTATTAGTTCCTAATATTAACAATTGATTTATTAATTACAGCTAACTTTAATAGCTTGTGCCATTTTTTTAGCTCTTAGCATTACTTCTTCTTCTGTCCAAGACAATTTGATTAAACAGGAAATGTTTCTGGCAATATAAGAGTTAGATTGTTCAAATGTTTTAGTCTTTAGATAACCTAGTCCATCTTTAACTTCTGTTGAAATTGGAAACAGGGATTTTAAATTCTTTAAATGATCCCATTTGCGTATGTAGTGCCAGTTGTTATTATAATAATGGAAACAACCGTCTATCCCAGCCGCTTTAAAAGCAAGCATAGCCTTATTGGCTATTTCTAAATTGGGCAAAAAGAAATTTAAAAAAGCATAACTCTCTTCACCTCCATTTGGTACAGTTCTAAAAGTAACTTCAGGAATTTGTGATAACACCTCCCTAATGATACTAAAATTTTTCTTTTGAATGGCCAAAAACTCTGGCAAACGCTTAACTTGAGCCAGTCCAACTGCAGCATGCAACTCTGAGATACGGAAATTATAACCTAAAAACGGGTGGGTTTCTGCTCCCCTGTCATTACCAATATGGTCATGTCCATGATCACTATAATGGTCTGCATTCACATAATATTCTTTATTATTAGTTATCACCGCCCCGCCTTCTCCACAAGTTATGGTTTTTACAAAATCAAACGAAAAGCATCCCAAATCCCCTATACTCCCCAAAGGCTTTCCTTTGTAGGTGCCACCAATGGCCTGACAAGCATCTTCTACCAATAAAAGATTATATTTATTGCAAATGGTTTGCAATTCATCCATACGTCCCATACTGCCACACATTTGAACGACCATAACCGCTTTGGTTTTTGGAGTAACTGCTGCTTCAACAGCTTTCGGATCCAAAGCTAAGGTGTCATCAATATCAACCAAAACGGGAATGGCACCCAACATCATGATGGCTTCAAAACTCGCTACAAAGGTAAAAGTTGGCATAATCACCTCATCGCCTGCGCCAACACCGGCTGATGCCAAAGCCACAGAAACAGCAGCTGTACCACTGGACACCAATTGTACATACTTTGTTTGGAAAATACATTGTAATTCCAATTCCAATTCCTTGGCCTTCCAATGACCTTTGCGCATTCCGTCGAATCCATAGCGCATCAGTACACCGTTATCCAACACATCGTTTACTTGTTTTCTTTCTAATTCTCCAAAGAGTTCAAATCCTGGCATATTCTATTTATTGTTTTATTAGGAACACTAGCTTGCGTTAGGCCTGCCTTCTGGCAGGCAAGGATTATAATTGAAATCCTTTTTGATCATGTCTCACAATAAGATCACAGCCCTTCGACTCCGCACAGGATAAACCCCAAGCCCGACCCTTGTGGTAACGCCCAAAATAGTATTTATAATTCTATTACGGTTTCTTCCAAAGGCTTACGCACTTTTTTGAATGAAGAAAACAAATCGTCTTCTGCCCTATAGCCAACGGGTAACAATAATACGGATTTTAAACCAAGTTTTGTTAGGTTTAGAATTTCATCGTATTTGTGTGGAACAAAACCTTCCATTGGGGTAGAATCAATTCCTTCCATGGCACAAACCGTCATGAGGTTGCCCAAAGCAATATAGGCTTGGTTTTTAGACCATTCTTGGCGTTCTTTGACCGTCATTTTTTGCATCATCTTAACTAAACTTTTTCTATAAGGATCTAAAATTTCGGTTGGTGTTTCCCTAATATCCTCTATATTTTTATAATAATCGTTTATGTCTTGGTCTTGTATGTTATCCTGAATGCAAATTATCAACAAATGTGAAGCTTCCGCCACCTGTTTTTGTCCGTAAGCATACTCAACTAAGGTTTGGCGTTGCGTTTTGTCATCTATAACTACTAAACTTATGGTCTGCAAACCAAATGAGGTAGCCGTTAAATTAAAGGCTTCCTTTAAAATTCGTAGTTTTTTTTGGGACAGTTTTTTATTGGGGTCAAACTTTTTGGTAGCATAGCGCCATTTTAGTTTTTTAATCGTGCTCATCTATCTCCTAATTAAATTTTTACAAAAATAAGACTTGTGATCACTTTTTGGTAACAAAAAACTACATATTGACGAGTCTATTACTTTTTTAAAGATTTGGATAAAAACTTAACTTTTTATTTGAAAGAATTAAAAAAGCGTTCTATATTTGCAACCGCTTAGGAGAAATGGCAGAGTGGTCGAATGCGGCAGTCTTGAAAACTGTTGAGGGTCACACCTCCGGGGGTTCGAATCCCTCTTTCTCCGCACAATAAACCCGCAATAGAATCTGCGGGTTTTCTTTTTTTATATTGTTAACAGGTATTTATTGAAACCTGTTTTTCGATTAAAATTTATACTGCAAAAACACCGAATAATTACGACCTGGTTCATTAATTGGCAACCTACCAAAATTGGCTTGATTAGTAAAAGAAAAGTTTAAGTGGTTGTTATAGGCTTTATCGAAGGCATTAATTACGGCAACACCTAAGGTAATTCCCTTTATCGGCTTAAGTCCCAACCTTACATCCATGGTTTGGTAACCGTCTGTTTGGGTTTCGCCAAAGCTCTTGGCAATATGATGTTGTTGAGATACTAGATTATATTGCACATTGGTCCAAAACTTTTCCTTTTTAAAGCCTAAAATTAGTTTAGAATTAAACGGTGGCGTTAAAGGCAAAGATTCCTTTAAATCATTGTTCTTGGCATAAATATAAGCGCATTCAGCTTTAAGGTAATAATCTTTTAAAACATTGACCTGCATGGTGGCCTCCAGTCCTGTTTTATAGGCGTCGTCTAAATTCTGAAACACCTTAGGGTGTCTTGGTTCGGACATGGGCATATATTTTCGGTTTAGGCTTTCGTCTATTATACCAACAATATAATTCTCAAAAAACGCATAATAAAACGATGCCGAATACTTAAAACTGCGGGCTTTATTTTTGCCTTTAAACCCTATTTCAAACTGGTTGTTAACCTCGGACTTTAAATCTGGATTGCCTATATATTCATAGGGATCCTGCCCTACCGAAAAATGATTGATAAAACGCTCCATCATATTTGCAGAACGCACCCCTCGGCCATAAGCCGCTTCAAGGGTAAACTGTTCCGACACCAATGTTTTAACCGATACCGTTCCGCTTACATTATGTTCAGTGCGTTTACCTAAATTGTACATCGCTTCAAAATCGGCTTCAGGGTCTTTAATGTCGGAAGTCACATGATCGTAACGTACTCCAGCAGTAATAACCGTATTAGGTCTTATGCTGTATTTTGCCTCTGTAAACACCCCTAAATCGGTAATATACGAATCTTGCCAAACCTTATCATTAAAAGGCATTGGCATTTGCATACCGTTCATCATTTTAACCAAACGGGTTCTGCCGCCGTCTCTGGCTATATGCATAGCATCGAAACCAGAAAACACATTCCATTTTTTTAGAGGCGTCCAATTGATTTCCATTTTACCTCCAGTGGTCGTGGCTTCAACATTGGATAAAGCTTCCATCATCATAAATGTAGGCCTGTTTATATTGGTCATTAAATGGTCTACATAACTGTAATAGGCTTTGGCTGTAAAAGACTTAACTACCCCTCCTATGGCATCCCATTTATAATCCAATGCCATAATGCTGGTATTATCATACTCAGAATCCATTGGTAACGCCGCATGAAGCAAATCGCGTCCAAAAGACTGGCGCCAATGCGCTTGCAAACGTTGGTTATCAGTAAAGTTATAACCTAGCTTAACACCGTAATCCGTACTTCGGAATGACGATGGGATCTCAACATCATTACCGTCTTTATAATTACCAAAATCCCTATAACCAGCATTGGCAACAACATCGAATTGCTGTTGGATGTATTGAAGTTGAAACATATTGACTAGCGAACTGCCATTACTTTCGTAACCTGCCGATGCTTTACCATGAAAACCGTAAGCCTCATAATCCGGTTTCTGGCTCACCATATTAATAACACCTCCAAAAGTAGCGCCGTAGCGTACCGTATAGGGGCCTTTTATAATCTCTATTTTGGTAATCTCTTCGGGTATAATATGGGTTGTTATTGGATCCATACGATTTGGACAGGCATGCATGGCCTTAGTTCCACCATCGTATTGTATGTTTAACTGTTCCGATTGGGCCGCCCTAAACGAAGGGTCTATGGCATAATTGCCTCGTTTTATTGAAGAAAAGCCATTAATGTTGTTAAACAAATCAGCCACGTTTTTAGGTTGAATAATTGCTTCTTCATATTTATTGGAAGTTACTGTAAGTGTTGGGTCCGATTTTAAATTTCCCGTTACAATAACTTCATTTAGTTTAACCATTTTGTGTTTGGTCGTGTCTTGTGGTATGGTGTTTTTATTTTGACCAAAAGACATAGCTGTAATTAGTACGCACAAATACGCACCATAACATATTCTCATTTATAGTAATATTATAATTTAACTGAATTGGTTTTAGGAAAAAATACCTCGCTAAGTTATAACTTACGCTTGTGGTGGATGGAAAAAATCTCCAAGATTTCTGTAAGAATACAAATTTTTATAAGCAAATATAGATTTGCTTTTTATTGACTCATCAAAATGGATAACAACTTCAGGAATTGGATTGTAATATAAAAGCAGTTCTTTAAAATCTATGATGGACTCTGGTGTTTTTTGATTTTTGTCCTGAGATTTGGACACTTTCATTAAATGGCATTTTCCGTTACAGGCCATCTCCGGTTTGTCCTTATTCTCACATAAGGCTTCAATAAACCCAACAGGGTCAAGCTTATAATATGTATAAGTAATCGAGACCCTTAAACTATTGAATAGAATAAGGGTGCTTAAACCCATCATCACTATGGAAATCTCTTTTTTCACTAGACAAAAATAATCTTTAATATCGGCTTAAAAAGTGACATTTGTCACATTACCAAAGTAATTTAGGATAAAACATTGATTAACAAAAACAGTCTCTACACATCAACATACAATTATCTTACTCATAAAAGAACAACGAAATTATTTCAGTTGTAATAAACAATAGAATTTTATTATTGGTTGGTTTATTTAAGGAATTTTATAAGGTACATTTTTACTTGGTAACATTTGTTACCAAGTAGACTAATTGCTAAAACTATTTTTGCTACATAAAATTTTAAATAATGAACAGAATAATATATATAATTATATCATTTATAGGCTCTCTTGTATTAAATGCACAAGACGTTAAACTAATAACGAAAGAAGAGGTTCTCAATACCGTTTCAAAAAACAACAGCACTATTAAAATATCCATTGAGGAATTTAAAAGAGCGCGTGCCGATTACAGACAAACCAATGCTGTTTTCCTACCAAATATAACTGCTAGCCATACTGGATTTTCTACTACAAACCCTTTAATGGCTTTTGGCTCAAAGTTAAACCAAGAAATTGTAAAACAATCGGATTTTAACCCAGCCACTTTAAATGACCCATCACAAACACAAAATTTTGCAACAAAGTTTGAAGTGGAACAACCACTAATCAATATCGATGGCATCTACCAACGTAAAGCGGCCAAGTCGAAAATGAAAGCTATGTCCTTGAAAATAGAACGCACGCAAGATTACTTTGCTTTTGAAGTTGATAAAGCTTATATGCAGTTACAACTAGCCTATAAAAGTGTTGACGTGTTAGAACAAACCTTAGAAGCTGCAAAAGCCAATAAAAAATTAGCCGACAATAGTTTTAGACAAGGTTTTCTAAAACGCGCCGACGTATTACTTATTGAAGTACGTGTTATAGAAGTACAAAATCAATTACAATCAGCCAAAAGTAATGTGCAAAATGCTTCAAATTACTTATCCTTTTTAATGAATAATGATGATTTTACAACCTATCAACCTACAGATAGTTTAACCATAAACACCTCTATAACTGTAAATAAAACCATCTCGGAAAACCGGAGCGACATTAAAGCTATACAACTTGCTAGTGATGCTTATAAGGCTATGAATAAAGCCGATAACATGACTTTTCTTCCTCGCTTAAATGCCTTTGGTAGTTATGAAATGTACGACAACACTCTTTTTCAGGCCACAGCCAATGGATATTTGTTTGGTGCTAAACTAAGTTGGGATATTTTTAAAGGTTCTACACGTTTTAGTAAAGTCCAAAAAAGTAAAGCAGAATTCGAAAAATCCAAATTGGAATACAACCAATATCTATCTCAAAGCAAATTGGAGTTAAATAAAACCAAACGCTTGCTAGTTGATACCAAAAATAAGCTTAACCTATCCAAATTGGCTTTGGAACAATCTGGAGAAGCTCTAAGAATAAGAACCAACCGTTTTAAAGAAGGATTGGAAAAAACATCAGATCTATTAATGGCAGAAACACTATATGCACAAAAGCAATTGGAATATTACCAAACCATTTTTGAATATAATTACACCTTAGCCTATTTAGAATTTTTAACCAAGTCATAACCACTCGAACAATTTGATTGAAACTAAAAAAACACGTAAAACAATGAAAAAAACATATACCATCTTAACTCTTTCTATAGTATTATTATTGGCTAGCTGTGGTAGCAAGGATAAAAATGTGACAAACGATAATTCCCAAACCATTTTAGTTTCTGTAAAAGATGTTACCACCAATGATAACAAACCTTTCTTAGCCGTTAACGGTAAGGTCCAAGCCAAAAATACAGCTAATTTAAGTACCCGAATAATGGGTTTTGTAAATAAAGTTCCCGTAAATATAGGTGAGAAAGTTGAAAAAGGGCAATTATTGGTATCAATAAATAGTACCGATTTACAAGCCAAAAAGGCCCAGATAGAAGCGAATATAACAGAAGCAACTGCTGCATACAACAATGCCGAAAAAGATTATTACCGTTTTAAAAATCTATTTGCAGAGCAAAGTGCCTCACAAAAAGAATTGGACGACATAACAGCTCATTTTGAAATGGCCAAGGCCCGCTTAGAGGCGGCAAAACAAATGAGAAATGAAATTAATGCCCAATTTGCTTACACCAATATTATAGCTCCTTTTTCTGGAATCATTACTCATAAAACTTTGGAAAAAGGTGATATGGCAAATCCTGGCCAACTATTAATTTCAATGGAAACTCCAGGAGATTTTGAAGTCATGGCATTAGTCCCCGAAACTGAAATAGCACAAATTAAAAAGGGAACCAAAGTAGTAGTTGATGTTAAATCCATTAATACATCTATAACAGGAAAGGTTACTGAAGTTAGTACGTCGGCCAGTAAAACTGGTGGACAGTATTTAGTAAAAATAGATTTAGATAAAACCGATGACAATATTTTATCGGGCATGTATACTACGGTTAGATTCCCTATTGAACATAAATCCCAAAGCTCTATGATATTGGTCCCTAAAGACGCTATTATAAGCCAAGGTCAGTTATCGGGAATTTACACGGTAAGCCAAAGCAATACAGCTATTTTACGTTGGCTACGCTTGGGCAGAACGTTTGGCAATGAGGTAGAAGTACTCTCTGGTTTAGGCTCAGGGGAAAGTTACATCATCGCTTCTGAAGGAAAATTGTATAACGGCGTTAAAATTAGGGTTCAATAAAAGCGTGTTAAGGATAGTATCAACATTTATTGTTAAACAACCTTTTTAATAATAAAAAAGATACCATGAACAGCCTATTAAAGTGCTAAAAAAATACAGATAAAAAATGAAAGAAGGTATAGCTGGAAAAATAGCCAAAGTCTTTATGAATTCTAAGCTCACTGTGCTTTTAATGATTGTTTTTATGATCATAGGGGTATATAGCTCATTTTTAATACCCCGAGAAGAAGAACCCCAAATTGATGTGCCAATGGCCGATATTTTTGTGGGCTATCCCGGAGCAAGCCCAACAGAAGTCGAATCACGTGTTATAAAACCATTAGAGCAATTAATATCAAATGTGAAAGGCGTGGAATATGTGTATTCTACAGCTATGAAAGAACAAGGTATGGTCATTGTTCAGTTTTACGTGGGAGAAGATATTGAGCGCTCTTTCGTAAAACTTTATAACGAGATTAACAAGCATATGGACCAAATGCCTGAAGGCGTAACATTTCCATTAATAAAAACCCGTGCCATAGACGATGTGCCTATTTTAGGTTTAACACTTTGGAGCGAAACATACGACGATTACCAATTAGGCCTAATGGCCCAAGAATTGGAAACAGAAATTAAAAAAGTAAACAACGTTGCTATTACTCATAAAATTGGTGGTAGGGAACGTCAAATTCGCGTGGTTTTAGATAAAGATAAACTTGCAGGGGCCGGTTTGGATTTTCTATCAGTAACCGAAATGATAAAGGCCAATAACTCACAGTTAAATTCTGGAACTTTTGATAAGAACGATACCGAGTTTATTATCAATACTGGTAAGTTTTTGGAATCTCTTACCGATGTTGAAAATTTAGTTGTTGGTACTCAACAAAACCAACCCATTTACTTAAAACAGATAGCCAACATTATTGATGGCCCAGAAGTACCCCAAAACTATGTTAGCTTAGGGTTTGGACAAGCTAGTGATAAAGCATCGAAATTTCAATCAGAATACCCAGCCGTAACAATTTCAGTGGCAAAACGCAAAGGAGCTGATGCCATGAAAATTGCAGATCTTATTATTGATAAAGTAGATCATCTTCGTAAAACCTTAATTCCTGACGATGTTCATATAGAAATTACCAGAAACTATGGCGAAACGGCATCCCACAAGGTATCAGAATTGCTGTTACACCTTATTGGATCTATTATAGCGGTAACCTTGGTCGTTATGCTAGCAATGGGTTGGCGTGGTGGTTTGGTAGTATTTCTATCTGTTCCCATCACTTTTGCATTAACGCTTTTAAGTTATTACATGCTAGATTACACCCTTAACCGCATTACCCTTTTTGCCTTGGTATTCGTTACAGGTATAGTGGTAGATGACTCCATTATTATTGCCGAAAATATGCACCGGCATTTTAAAATGAAGCGATTACCATTTAAACAAGCTGCCTTATACGCTATAAATGAGGTAGGTAACCCTACCATTTTAGCAACATTTACTGTAATTGCTTCAGTACTACCTATGGCTTTTGTATCTGGATTAATGGGGCCTTATATGGCTCCTATGCCCATTGGTGCCTCAATTGCCATGATACTATCACTTTTTGTTGCATTGACCATTACACCGTATCTAGGATACATTTTCTTAAGGGAAAAAGACAAAATTGGTTCTAAGGATAAAAATAAAACACCTTTAGAGGAGACCCGATTATTCAAAATATACGAGAAACTTGAGCGCCCGTTAATTGAAAGCCGTGTTAAACGTTGGCTATTTTTAGGCTTAACATTTGGATTATTGTTAGGCACTATGGCTATGTTCTTTACCAATTCGGTAGCTGTAAAAATGCTACCGTTTGATAACAAAAATGAATTTCAAGTTGTTATAGACATGCCTGAAGGCACGACTCTAGAGCGTACTGCTGTAGTTACTAAAGAAATTGCGCAATACCTATCCACTAGACCAGAAGTGGTTAACTACCAAAACTATGTAGGTACTTCTGCCCCTATCACCTTTAATGGTTTGGTACGCCATTACGATTTGCGTGGTGGAAGTAATATGGCAGATATTCAAGTTAATTTAGTGGATAAAGGCGAGCGTTCTACACAAAGCCATGATATTGCTAAGGCCTTACGCCCAGATATTCAACGCATAGCTTCAAAATTTAATGCCAATGTAAAAGTAGTTGAAGTCCCTCCAGGGCCTCCGGTATTATCTACTATTGTTGCTGAAATTTATGGCCCAGATTACAATAAACAAATTGAAATAGCAAACCAGGTGCAAACCATATTAAGCCAAACCAATGACGTAGTAGACATCGATTGGATGGTTGAAGCAGATCAGGTTGAATACCAATTCACCATTGATAAGGAAAAAGCTATGTTATATGGTGTTTCCCCTAAGCAAATAGTCTTTACCATGAACATGGCATTGGCCAACAGACCTGTAACTATGCTTTATGATGAAGATGCGGTTAACCAAATTGGCTTGGTATTGGCTTTAGATGAGAAGGAAAAATCAACCATAACGGATATTTCACAATTAAAAGTGAAATCACAACATGGAAATTTAGTGCCTATTGCCGATTTGATAACCATTACAGAAACCACAAGTGCCAAGAGTATTTTCAGAAAAAACCAAAAACGAGTGGTTTATGTTATGGCAGACATGGCCGGTACTTTGGAAAGTCCTGCTTATGCTATATTGGGTATGGAAGAAAAACTGAAGGGTATAAGCTTACCAAAAGGTTATGAAATTAACGAGATGTATTTGGGACAACCCGAATATGAAGACGATTATACTGTAAAATGGGATGGTGAGTGGCAAATTACATTAGAAGTATTTAGGGATTTAGGAATTGCTTTTTTAGGAGCCATCATTTTAATATACATCTTAATTGTTGGGTGGTTTCAAAACTTTAAGGCACCAGTGGTCATGATGGTAGCCATACCATTATCTTTAATAGGTATTATACTGGGTCATTGGCTAATGAATGCCTTTTTTACTGCCACCTCTTTTATTGGTATGATTGCCCTTGCCGGTATTATGGTTAGGAATTCTGTGTTGCTTATAGACTTCATAAATTTGCGTGTAGAAGAAGGTGTACCATTAAAACAAGCAGCCATTGAGGCAGGTGCAGTGCGTACAACACCTATATTGCTTACTGCTGGAACGGTTGTTATTGGTGCATTTGTTATTCTTTTTGATCCTATATTTCAAGGGTTAGCTATATCATTAATGGGCGGAACAATAGTATCTACTGTTCTGACTTTATTAGTGGTACCATTAGTGTATTACATGATTGAGCGTAAAAAATATAAATAGTTTAAGATATGAAATTAGTATTAGTCACCGCAGTAGAAGAGTTTCGTAAAGATGTCATCAAACTCTTTAAAAAGGCTAAAATAGAATGCTTTAGTGAATCTGAAATAGACGGTTATAAATCGCCAAATGCAGTAATGGTATCTTCAAACTGGTTTGGAACAGAACGTTCAGTAAATGAATCGGTCATGTTCTTTTCCTTTACGGACGAATCACATATAGACACCTTATTCGAGTTAATTATGGCATTTAATAAGACATTAGAAACTAACAACCCTATCCATGCGGTTGTAGTTCCCATAGAAAAATCAATATAAACTATAAATTTTCAAAATCATGTTAAACAGGTATATTAGAGCTATAGCAGGTACATTTGTTATTATAAGCATACTATTGGCGATTTTTGTCAACCAAAATTGGTTATGGTTTACATTATTTGTAGGTGCCAATTTGTTGCAATCTTCAATTACAAAATGGTGCTTAATGGAAACTATTTTAACTAAATTAGGAGTAAAAAACTAAAACATGGTTAATTAGATGAAAAGAGGTTGTTTGGGTTAAACAGCCTCTTTTCTTTTTATATTAAGTTTTCCAAGAGGCTTTTATATAAATATCTGCACGTGAATACGAAATGCTAAACACAAAATTTATATTTTTAACCTTTATTTAATGACACTTAATGAAACGCCTACTCTATTTTTTATTAACTATATTATTTATATCTCTTTGGAGTTCCTGTAGAAAAGATTTTGAATTCTCACCCAGTAAAGGCAATCTAGAGTTTTCTAAAGACACTGTTTATTTAGATACTATTTTCACTAACATTGGATCAAGCACATACAATTTAAAGGTTTATAACAGAAGTGACGATAATATTTTTATTCCTTCGGTAAAATTGGGATTAGGGGAAACTTCAGCTTATAGATTAAGTGTGGATGGTATTCCGGGTAAGGTATTTGAAAATGTCGAATTATTAGCAAAGGATAGTTTATTCATTTTTATTGAAACTACTATAGACATAAACAATCTTCCTAATCCTAATGGAACTTATTTATACACAGATAAAATTGAGTTTGATTCTGGTACAAATCAACAAAACGTAGATTTAGTTACCTTGGTAAAAGATGCCATATTTATTTATCCGAATAGAAATAATACAACTAAAGTTATTGAAACACTCACGTTGAATATAGCAGGGGAACAACTTGAAACTGAATTACAAGGTCGGGAATTACTCCCCAATGAACTTACTTTTACCAACGAAATACCTTATGTCATTTATGGTTTTGCTACTGTTCCAGAAGGAGAAACATTAACCATTGAGGCTGGGACTCGTATACATTTTCATGAAAATTCAGGAATAATCGTATCGAATAATGCTTCACTGCATGTTAACGGTAGCTTTAGTACAGACCAAGAAATATTGGAAAACGAAGTTATTTTTGAAGGTGATCGCCTTGAACCACAATTTTCTGATGTTCCGGGACAATGGGGCACTATATGGTTGGTTGACGGCAGTCTGAATAATATCATTAACTACGCAACCATTAAAAATGCTCTTGTAGGCATTTTAAGTGATGGTAACCCAAACCCTACAAGTGATAAACTCACCATATCCAATACTCAAATTTATAATTCTGGTGGTTTTGGAATTTTAGGCAGAAATACATCCATTAAAGGAGAAAATGTAGTGATTAACAATGCCGGACAATCTGCTTTTGCTGGTACGTTTGGTGGCACATATAATATGACACATAGTACTATTGCCAACTATTGGAACAATGGATTTAGACAGCTTCCCGCATTGCTTCTAAACAATTTTATCCTAGATGAAGAAAACACTGCTACCATAACCGATTTAACGCAAGCCAATTTTAACAATTGTATCATTTACGGAAATGATAATCCCGAAATACTACTTGATGAAATTGAAGATAATGCTGTAAACTTTAATTTTAAATTCACTAATTGCTTGATTCGCTTTGAGGATAACAACAATACCTTTACGGGCCCCAATTATGATTTTAGTGATACTAACCATTATCAAGACAACATTTTTAATAAAGACCCACACTTCAAAGATGGTTTTTCAAATAAAATGATTATTGGTGAGGAATCCTCAGGTATTGGTAGAGGCGCTTCTTTATTTGCCACCCAAGTACCCTTTGATATTTTGAGTGTTAATAGAACAAGTACCCCAGACATAGGTGCATATCAACATATTACTTTCCCTGAAGAAGACTAAAGTTACTAATGCATAAAAAAACCTGCTATAAAAGCAGGTTTTTTTATCTAATATGGTTTTATGACATTATGAAAACAAAGGCCTATTCTTCATCATATCATTAACCTTATTCTTAACAGTTTCCAAAACTGCTTCATCTTCATGATTGGTAACTACTTCATCAATAAAATCTGCAATAGTATTCATATCAGCTTCTTTTAATCCGCGAGTGGTTACCGCTGCAACTCCTAAACGTATCCCAGAAGTTACAAAAGGGGATTTATCATCAAAAGGCACCATATTTTTATTGGCTGTAATATCAGCCTTCACTAAAGCCTGTTCAGCATCTTTACCTGATATGTCTTTATTTCTCAAATCGATTAACATCATATGGTTATCTGTACCACCTGAGATAATATTATAGTCTTTTGCAACCAACGCTTGAGCTAACGCAGCTGCATTACGTTTAACCTGTAATTGATAATGTAAAAAATCATCTGTCAAAGCTTCTCCAAATGCAATTGCTTTTGCTGCTATGATATGTTCCAACGGCCCGCCTTGATTCCCTGGGAAAACTGCTGAATCCAATAACGATGACATTTTACGCAAATTCCCATTTTTAAGTTTTAAACCAAACGGATTGTCAAAATCTTCTCCCATCATGATCATCCCCCCCCTTGGTCCTCTTAAGGTCTTGTGGGTTGTAGTTGTAACAATATGGCAATGGGGAATAGGGTCGTTTAAAATACCTTTGGCTATTAAACCGGCAGGGTGTGATATGTCTGCTAACAAAATAGCTCCAACACTGTCGGCTATTTCCCTAAAACGGGCAAAATCAATATCACGAGAATAAGCTGAAGCACCAGCAATTATTAATTTAGGCTGTTCCTTAGTGGCTATTTTCTGAATTTTATCATAATTCAATATCCCTGTTTCCTGCTCTACCCCATAAAACACTGGATTATATAATTTCCCAGAAAAATTCACGGGAGAGCCATGGGTTAAATGCCCTCCGTGAGATAAATCGAAACCTAAAATCTTGTCCCCTGGCGTTAAACAAGCAGCAAAAACAGCTGTATTGGCCTGACTACCAGAATGTGGCTGCACATTTACATATGTTGCTCCAAACAATGCTTTTGCCCTTTCTATTGCTATTTGTTCAACTTCATCTACTACTTCACAACCGCCGTAATAACGTTTTCCAGGATATCCCTCAGCATATTTATTAGTTAATACAGAGCCTGCAGCTTCCATAACCTGGCCGCTTACAAAATTTTCTGAAGCAATAAGTTCTATGCCATGAAGTTGGCGTTCTTTTTCAGCGTGAATAAGTTCAAAAATTTGTTCGTCGCGTTGCATAAAGTTTTATTCTAGTTAAATATTCGGCAAAAATAGCAAATTGATTAGTTAAATACATCAAAAAACATATATTTACTCCTAAGTTTTAAACCATTTTATTAACTATTATATTAAACCTAAATTTTAGCCATTTTTTTAAAAATTTTGTGTAGGTTTGATTAGAATTTTCAAAAAAAACATAATATCAGTATGCCTTTATCAGCAAATAATCCAGATAGAACCTCGTGGTTACACGTCGATAAAAATTCGGACTTTCCTATTCAAAACATTCCATTTGGTGTTTTTCTAACACGCGACGACATTATTACCATTGGAACACGTATAGGAGATACCGCTATTGATTTAGGAGCCTTGCATCAATTAGGGTATTTTGATGGTATTCCATTAACTGATGATATCTTTCTTCAGGACACATTAAATGATTTTATTGCTGATGGAAGAAAAACATGGCGTGCCGTTAGAAACCGTATCGCTCAAATTTTTGATGCAGAAAACAATACATTAAAAAACAACAAACAGCATAAGGAAATTGTATTATTCCGTTTGGATGAAATTGAAATGCAGTTACCTGTACATATTGGTGATTATACAGATTTTTACTCAAGTAAAGAACATGCCACTAACGTCGGCTCTATGTTTAGGGATCCAGAAAATGCTCTTTTACCTAATTGGTTACACATACCTGTTGGTTACCATGGTAGAAGCTCTTCCATTATTCCTTCTGGAATCCCTGTTCACAGACCACAAGGTCAAATTTTGCCCAATGGCTCTACCGAACCTGTTTTTGGACCAAGTAAACTAGTGGACTTTGAATTAGAAATGGCCTTTATTACTACCGATGCTAATGATTTAGGTGAACCGATACCTATTGAAGAAGCCGAAGAATATATCTTTGGATTGGTGTTGTTCAATGATTGGAGTGCACGTGATATTCAAAAGTGGGAATACGTACCCCTTGGACCTTTTTTGGCTAAAAACTTTGCGTCTTCCATTTCTCCCTGGATTGTGACATTAGATGCCCTAGAACCATATAGAGTTGAAGGCCCAAAACCTATTAAACCTCAATTGGATTATTTAAAATATAAAGGCAAAAAAAGCTTTGATATTAATTTAGAAGTAGCCATTCAACCGAAGGGGGCCAAAGAAAAGACGGTTAGTAAATCCAATTTTAAATATATGTATTGGAATATGGCTCAACAATTAGCCCACCATACGGTTAATGGCTGTCCAGTAAATTCAGGTGATATGATGGGTAGTGGTACTATTTCTGGTCCTACTCCAGATTCTTATGGTTCTATGTTGGAACTTACCTGGAAAGGCGAAAAGCCAATAAAAATGAAAGATGGCACCGAACGCAAATTTATTAATGACTATGATACTGTTATTATGAGGGGGTACTGTGAAAAAGATGGTACTAGAATAGGTTTTGGGGAAGTATCTACGAAATTATTGCCAGTATACAATAATAAATAACTGATTTACAATACACTACACCTATTTAAATGCTTTTTTATATTTTTGGCATTACTATTGGAATAGATATTCCTGTGTAAACCAAATTACTTAACCTATGAAAAATATTCTACTTTTAGTATTATCACTATTCATTTTTGCTTGTAGCACTCGTAAACAGGTTGAAAAAGCGGTTAGCTATGGTAATTATGATGAAGCCATTGCAACGACTATAAAAAAATTGAGCACAAGTAAAAATGCAAAAAGAAAGCAAGATTACATTCCTGCACTACATGATGCTTATATCAAAGCAACAGAGCGTGATTTAAGCAGTATAGAACATTTAAAAAATGATAATAACCCCGAAATGTACAGGGAGATTTATAAACTTTACCTAAACCTTGACTCCAGACAGCAAGTTATAAAGCCCCTTTTACCGCTTTCTGTTAATGGAAAACCCGTTACATTTAAGTTCAATAATTACAGTAATGACATTGTCGCATATAAGGAAAAAACATCTGATTATTTATATGAAAAGGGACTGGATCTTTTGGAACAAGAGGATAAAAATATTATGCGTGAAGCATACCATATTTTGGAATATGTTGAAAATATAAATCCGAATTACGAAAACACGCGCAAATTAATGGAAGAGGCCCATCAACGTGGAACATCTTACGTTATAGTAAGCATAAACAACGATACCCAGCAAATAATTCCACAACGCTTGGAAGCCGATCTGTTAGATTTTGACACTTACGGTATCGACAATTTTTGGAGCGTTTACCATGCGCAACAATCAAAAGATATTCAGTATGATTATGCTATGGAATTAAATTTAAAGCGTATCAACATATCCCCAGAAAAAATTACCGAACGTATACTTGAAAGAGAAAAGGAAATTGTTGATGGGTGGACTTATAAATTAGACACTAATGGTAATGTATCAAAGGACAGTTTAGGCAATGACATCAAAATAGATAAAATTGTAAACGTAAAATGTCGCTTGAATGAAATTAAGCAATTTAAAACTTCTCAAATTATTGCAGATGTGGTTCATATTGATTTAAAGACCAATCAAATATTGGATTCCTTTACTATAGATAGCGGTTTTATTTTCGAACATTTTTATGCCAATGCCAGAGGTGACAAACGTGCTTTGGATAAAGATGATCGATTACTGTTAAAAAACAAGAGGATACCTTTCCCTAATAATGAACAGATGGTTTATGATACTGGTGAAGATTTAAAAATAAAACTCAAAAAGCACATATTGGCCATAAATCGCCGGTTTTTTAATTATTAAATAGACTAATTATAAGCCTTGATTATTAATGAATTTCATAACAATACGCTGTTACAGTTATCGTTTTTGGACAATGACAATGAGAGAAACTAAAAAATATATCCTAAATTGGCTTATTAATAGATTAAATTAAAAACATCAACTCTAATGAAAATTGTTATTCTGGCTGCCGGCATAGGCTCCCGATTGGGAAACCCCTTCCCTAAACCTTTAACACCTCTAAAAAATGGGAAAAGTATCATGCAAATGCAAACAGACAACATTGCCTCTCGATATGATATTGATGATATTAATGTGGTAGTAGGATTTAAAAAGGATTTAATCATGGAGCGCTTTCCTGAGCTCACCTATGTATATAATCAATTTTTTGACACAACCAATACATCAAAAAGTTTACTAAAGGCATTAAAAAAGCATAAAGACAAATCTGTACTTTGGTTTAATGGTGATGTTGTTTTTGATGAAAAATTATTTGATGTCTTAGCTCCTTCAATAAATGCCAATCAGTCTTTTGTTGCTGTAAATACTAGTAAAGTTGCCGATGAAGAGGTAAAGTACACCTTAAAAAATGGCTTTATTGATGAACTCTCTAAAACGGTTAAAAATGGTTTGGGCGAAGCTGTAGGTATTAATTTTATTTCTTCGAACGATATTCAAAAGTTTATAAATCGTTTGGAAGACTGTGGTGATAACGACTATTTTGAACGTGGTTTGGAACTTGCTATTGAAAAGGATCATCTTCAAATTAAAGCATTAGACATATCGAAATACAACTGTATGGAGATAGATTTTATTGAAGATTTAGAAAATGCCAATAATATGCTTTAAATGAAATCTATTCTTTTTTGTGAAAATAATTACGCCTTCGGAATTTTAGACCCAATAAAACAGGTTTTAATCGAAAAAGGATATGATTACATTTGGTATGTTACCAAGAAAATAATTAAAGATTTTCCTTATAGTTCTGATAATTACACTTCAAAAATTTCAGAATTAGAAACCTTCAATGCCGATGCCATTTTTGTTCCTGGAAATGCCGTTCCATATTACTTAAGAGGCTTGAAAGTTCAAGTGTTTCACGGTATGGCAGGAGAAAAAAAAGGGCATTTTAGAATTCGCCAATATTTTGACCTTTATCTTACCCAAGGCCCTTATTTTACAAACAAATTTAATGAACTAAGGGATAAACATAAAGACTTCGACGTAATTGAAACAGGATGGCCAAAACTGGACATTTATGGAATTGATAAATCAAAATATGTTGATTATAAAAAAGAATTGTTAAAAGAGCTTGGAGCAAAGAAAGTTATTCTCTATGCACCAACGTTTTCGCCTAAACTTACCTCGGGTCCTTTTCTGCTTAAGGAAATAAAGGCTTTGGCAAAAAATCAAGATTACGCTATACTGTTTAAGTTCCATCCCCTAATGTCACCCGAATGGATTGAAAAATATAAGGCATTAGCAGATTCAATTCCTAATATACATTATCAAGAAGAAAAGAACATTGTAAAGTTTTTGTTGATTGCCGATATATTAATTAGTGACACGTCTTCAGTAGTTTATGAGTTCATGTTATTGGACAAACCCGTTATAACCTTCAACAGTATTTCAAAACATATATATTGGGAGAACACCGAATCATTTAATGATTTGATTCCCTTAGTTGACAAAAACCTTAATGAAGACCCATTTGCAAAGTCAAGGGAATATATATGCAAGCAATACCATCCCTATTCCGATGGAAAATCTGCCTTGCGCATGGTGGATGCAACCCGAGGTTATATTGAACAACACGGTGTACCTGAAAAAAGAAAATTGTCTTTTTTACGCAGAATGAAAATACATTCCTTGTTCGGAAAACCATCTAAATCAAGCTAAATTGAATACTTCACAAAAAATATCTGCATTGATGATTACTTTCAATGAAGTGAATCATATTGATGATGTCATCAAAACTATCCAGTTTGCAGATGAAATTATAGTTATAGATTCGTTTAGTATTGATGGGACTTTAGAGAAATTGAAATCATATACAAACGTTAAAACCATACAACGCAAATTCATCAATTTTGCAGACCAGAGAAACTTTGCTATAAAGCAGGCCAAGTATGACTGGGTGCTGTTTATTGATGCCGATGAACGCATTCCTGAAGATTTAAAAAGCGAAATTACAAACCGTATAAAAAACCCCAATGGTGTTGTTGGGTTTATGGTTAAACGCCTATTTTTCTTTAAACAGAAGCGAATACGTTTTAGCGGCTTCCAAACAGATACGACCTACAGATTGTTTAAAAAGGATCAGGTAAAATATATAGAAGACAAGATTGTTCATGAAATGCCAATACTAAATGGAAAAAGTGAGCTTCTTAAAAAAAGAATGTTACATTATTGTTTTGATAGTGCCCAACACTATAAATCCAAAATGGAGCATTATGCCAAACTAAAGGCTCTGGAACTTTTTAGAAAAGGAAAAAAAGCCAATATATTTCATTTTGTGTTTAAACCTCTGTATAAGTTTGTTATAAACTATTTTTTCAGGCTTGGTTTTCTAGATGGTAAAGAGGGGCTAACAATCTGTTATTTGGGTGCTTATGGTGTATATTACAGATACCAAGAATTAAAAAAGCTAAAACACCAATTATAGTTTTAGTTTCTTTTTAAGCCTTTTTTTTCTATGGAATTTATTTTGAAAATCTTCAGTTTCCTTCCACATTAAATGCACTATTTTGTTATAATCTTCACCCGAACATTTAGCATACTCATCACTCATCACTTCAACCATAGATTTGTGAATGGTCAACTTTGAAAAATTCTTAATTCGCGTTTTAAAATCCAAAGGCTTAAACACCATACGGTTCAAATCTACCAAATAAAAATTGTAACCATTACCATTTCTTTTTATTAGTGTATTACCAGGGGAATGATCTAAAAAATAGATCCCTTTTTCATGTAAACTATAGGTAAATTGAGTAAAAGCACGAAGCATGTCGTCGTAATCTGGGTATTCAAAATTTGTAGTGAGTTCTCTGTAGGTTAAATCACAATCTAAGTGTACACTTACATAATAACTCTTTTTAAACAATAACGGTGTTTTATATTCAAAATAAGCCAAAGGTTGTGGTGTACCCACTTGAAGTTCTAATAATTTATGGGCATATTCATAAGAGCGTTGGGCTTTACTCTTTCTAAAAAACTGATAAGCAACCTGGTTTACTATATTAGGGACTTTAAATGCCTTAATGTTTAAATTAATTCCATCGAGTTCGGTAGTTTTAATAATGTTACGCTTTCCTACTCCGCCTTCTAGAACTTCAAAATCATGGATTAGCTGTGTAAGCTTTGTTTTAAAATGACTTTCCAAACGGTTATTAAAAACTTTATTTTCTTTCACTCCCTTAAATTTAAAACCACTATTGTAAATTTGCAACGCTGCAAATATAAGGTTCAAAATTATGCAAAACGAAATTAAAAAAGCTTTAGATACCATTAAAAAAGGTGGACTCATTTTATACCCCACAGATACCGTTTGGGGCATAGGTTGTGATGCAACCAATCCAGAAGCAATACAAAAAATTTATAATCTAAAGCAACGGGAGGATAGCAAAGCCCTCATCTGTTTAGTAGCTGATGACCGAATGCTACAAAAATACGTCAAGCAAATTCCAAATGCAGCATTGGATATTATAAACATTACTGATAAGCCTACTACAATTATTTATGACGAGGCACAACATTTAGCCAAAAACCTTATTGCCGATGATGGCAGTATTGCCATCCGGGTTCCTGATGACGAATTTTGCTATCAACTTACAAGAAAGTTTAATGGAGCCATTGTTTCAACTTCTGCTAATATCAGTGGAGAACCTACCCCTAAATCGTTTAAAGAAATAAGTCCTGTCATTTTAAAAGGCGTGGACTATGTTGTAGATTTGCAAAGAGAAAAAATTTGTGATAAACCCTCATCTATTATTAAGTTGAGCAACACTGGAATTGTAAAAATAATACGTAAATAAAAACTCCAATTTTCAAATTCCTAATCCCAACCTAAATTAAATTGGAATTTGGTGCTTGAAATTTGATTATTATGAACTATAAGCAGGCTATAGAGCATCCCATTTTTAAAATCATTTGCGAAGCGGCTGAAACATTAAACGTTAATTCCTATGTTATTGGTGGGTTTGTTCGCGATTTCATTTTAAATCGTGGTGATGCAAAAGACATCGATGTGGTTGCTATTGGTGACGGCATTCAATTGGCTAAACAAGTGGCAAAAAGCTTACCAAATAATCCGAAAGTTAAGGTATTTAAAACCTATGGAACAGCCATGCTTAGGTATAGTGACATAGAAATTGAGTTTGTAGGTGCTCGTAAGGAATCATATACTAAAGACAGTAGAAACCCTGCCATTGAAAACGGTTCATTGGAAGACGATCAAAACCGTCGTGATTTTACCATTAATGCACTAGCCCTAAGTTTGAATAAATCTACATATGGTGATTTGTTAGATCCTTTTAAAGGTATTGGAGATTTAGAAAACAAAATCATTCGAACACCATTAAACCCTGATATAACCTATAGTGATGACCCTCTGCGTATGCTAAGGGCTGTACGATTTGCTACACAATTACATTTTAAAATAGAAAGTAATTCACTAGAGGCCATTACCAAAAATAGCCATCGTATTAAAATAATAACCAAAGAGCGTATTGTTACAGAGTTACACAAAATTTTAGAGAGTAATAAGCCTTCTATTGGCTTTTTATTGCTCGAAAAAACGGAGCTCTTAAATTATATATTACCCGAGCTTACAGCTTTAAAAGGTATTGATGAAATTGAAGGTCAGCGTCACAAAGATAATTTTTACCACACCCTGGAGGTGGTCGACAACATTTCAAAACATACCGATAACCTATGGTTACGATGGGCTGCATTATTACATGATATAGGAAAGGCGCCTACCAAAAAGTTCAACAAAAAAGTAGGCTGGACGTTCCACGGACATGAGTTCGAAGGTTCGAAAATGGTTTATCGCCTTTTTAAGCGGTTAAAAATGCCTTTGAATGATAAAATGAAATTTGTTCAAAAAATGGTCTTCATGAGTTCCAGGCCTATAGTTTTATCCGAGGATATTGTAACCGATTCTGCGGTACGTCGCCTAATTTTTGACGCTGGGGATTATGTAGATGACCTCATGACACTCTGTGAAGCAGATATTACAACAAAAAACCCTAAGAAATTCAAAAAATATCATAATAATTTTAAGATAGTACGTGAAAAAATTATAGAGGTTGAAGAACGTGATCATGTTCGTAATTTTCAACCTCCAATTACTGGTGAAAAAATCATGGAAACCTTTGGCTTAAAACCTTCAAGGGAAATAGGTATCATCAAGGAAACCATTAAAGAAGCTATTTTGGAGGGTACCATTCCAAATGAATATGATGCTGCTTATCAATTGATGCTCAAGGAAGGAGAACGCTTAGGATTGAAAAATATTCGTTAATGATTCAGATTTTAAGAATGGATGCTTCATACTTATCACAAGTTGTAGCAATTTCGTTTTATAAAAAGAATAATTACAAAATCATTTCAAGTTTTGGTCTTACATAAGGTTTTAAATAGTATTTCCAAAAAAATAATAAATATCAACACATGAAAAAAGATAATAAAACAGTTATATATTGGTTATTTACAGGTTGCTTCCTAATCTTTATAATGGTTATAATAGGTGGCATTACAAGACTAACCCATTCTGGTCTCTCCATTTCAAATTACAAACTTATTTCGGGTACCATACCCCCAATGAACGAAACCGAATGGCAAACTGCTTTCGATCTTTATAAACAATATCCGGAATACCAAAAGTTGAATACCCATTTTTCGCTTCAGGATTTTAAGGATATCTATTTTTGGGAATGGTTGCACCGTGTAATAGGCAGGCTTATGGGATTGGTGTTTTTTATACCGTTTTTGTATTTCTTAATTAAAAAACGACTTACCAAATCTACTATAAAAAAAGCCATAATATTATTAGGCTTGGGAGCCTTTCAAGGATTTTTAGGCTGGTATATGGTTAAAAGTGGATTGGTGGACCGACCAGATGTTAGTCATTATCGCTTAGCAGCACATCTAACTACTGCCTTTGTTACATTTGCTTATACACTTTGGGTGGGATTGGACTTAATTTACCTTACAAAACAGACTATTCACAAAGGCTTTAGGAACTTAGTAAGATTTGGATTGGCTATATTACTACTTCAAATTATATATGGTGCTTTTGTAGCAGGATTAGATGCTGGTTTCATCCATAACCATTGGCCTATGATGAGTGAAGGTAAATTTATGCATGAAACCGTATACATAGAGCAAAATCCATTATACAAGAACTTCATTGAAGGCAAAAGTGGGGTACAGTTTGTTCATAGAATTTTAGCCTTTATTGTACTGTTCATTATTTTATTAGTTTGGTATAAATCAAAAAAAATGCAGTTAAATAGTTTACAAAAAAAAGCTATAAATGTGCTCTTAATTTTAGTAGGTTTACAGTTTTTATTGGGTGTTTATACCATTTTATTACAAGTTCCTATTTGGTTGGGAGTTGCCCATCAAGTAGGTGCTTTTTTCTTATTAAGTGCCATGATATTTACTTTACATCGCTTTAGTAAATAGTATAAAAAACTTACATTTGCAAAATACGTTTAAAAATGATTTATAGATTTAGGGTAATATTGGATAATGATACTGAAGAGGATATTTTTCGTGATTTGGAAATTCGTGAAGATGACACCTTGGAAGATTTACATAACATTATCACACAGTCGTTTGGATTTGATGGTTCTGAAATGGCTTCATTTTATATTAGTGACGATCAATGGAACCAAGGTGAGGAAATATCTCTTTTCGATTTAAGTGAAGATGCTTCTGCCCGTTTAATGAATGAAACCAGAATAAATGATGTAGCACATGAAATATCTCCTAAACTTATTTATGTTTACGATTTTTTAAGCATGTGGACCTTTTTTGTTGAGCTAGCTGAAATAGTAGAAGAAACAGAAGGTTTCGACTATCCTAACTTAATGTTTGTTCAAGGACAAGTGCCTGAAATCGCTCCGGAAAAATCATTTGAAGCTGAAGGTAATGATGATTTTGATGAATTTGAAGAAGGCTTGGATATCGATGATTATGACAATCTTGACTTTGACGAGCATTGGAACTAACAATTTACTTCAAACTCTCAAGCTTCACATTTTCGTAATTTCTAACCAAGAATTCTAAAGCGTATTTAAGTATTTCCCCCATGTTTTTAGAACGCTTAAAATTTACGTCTTTTGTATATTGAAAAATATTCATTTTAAGCACATCAATATTTTCTGGGCTCGAAATTGTATCGGTTTCCATACAATCTATGAGTTTACCTATTCTATTTTGAAAACTCTTTAAACGCTTTACCAATATAGAACGTTCTTCTGTTTTATATTGATCTATAGAAGGTTTTTGGATAGTTTCAGAAACCAATTTCACCATTTTTGAATTTTCTTTAAAAAACTGAGGACGGTAAATATTAAACTTGCCTTCGTAGCTCTGCTGATCAAAATCTATCGCTCTTATTTTATAAACCACATGGTCAAAATCGTGAGTAGGTACTATTACATAATTATAAGAACGCATGTCCCCCAAAAGCCTAATCATACAACGTTCGTTAAACTTAACAAATTCTTTGGCTATTTGTGATTTTTCAGATTTATTACACTTAGGCAGCATATTTTTTATGAACTCATCTCCAGGGATTCCAGCAATATGTTCTTCTATTAACGTATTTTTATATACTAAAAAGTTTAGATTGTATGGTGAAAGCATATGTTCTAATTCTAAGCCATAAACCCGTGAAGCATCAGCAGATTTTACATAAAAATAAGTGTAGTTGTCATTCAATATATTTCTAACTTTAATTCTAAAGGGTTTTGAATTACCAAAAGTGCAAAAATCAATGGCATCAACATTTAAAAAAGGAGTGGTGTTAACACTTCCATCAGAATGTAAAATACTATAAATACGTTTTAAGGCAATATCTATCTCTTCCCTTTCAAATTCATTATAATACACTCTAATCCAAAGCGTATCGTTACCATCTTTATCATAAACCACAAGACCGCCTTGAAAGCGTAACAAATCATCATAAAATATAGGTATTTCCACATCCCTGTCATAACGAACAAGATAGTTATGCAGTTTATTGCTAATGGAATATGTTGGCTTTTTTTTGGATATCTTTAAGTCGTCCATGAATCTAATGCTTATTCAAAAGTACATGATTTTTTTTTATTTAAAGATTAACAATATCTTAATGAAAATTAAATGGACTAACGATGTGATAATTTAAAGTGAAGCTAAATTTTGTAACTTACAAACACAAAATTTAATTGTTTTTATACCTACCGTTGTAACAAAAAGATTTAAATATCGTCATATTTTCAATAATCAATCATTGCCAGATTTGATTTGGCCAAAAACATAATACACTTGGAATCCATTCTAACTATCAACAACCTAACAAAAAAATTTGGTTATTTAACGGCAGTTAAGGATTTATCGTTCACTATAAACAAAGGCAATGTTTATGGCCTTTTAGGTCCAAACGGCAGCGGTAAATCAACAACTCTTGGTGTTGTATTAAATGTAGTAAATAAAACTTCAGGAAGTTTTCATTGGTTCAATGGAAATACTACCACCCACAATGCTTTAAAAAAAGTAGGAGCTATAATAGAGCGTCCTAATTTCTATCCCTATATGACCGGATGCCAAAACCTAAAATTGGTCTGCAAAATAAAGGGTGTCGATTACAATAAAATTGATGAGAAATTAGACGTTGTTGGACTTTTAGAACGTAAGAACAGTAAGTTTAAAACCTATTCATTAGGCATGAAACAACGCTTAGCAATAGCTTCTGCCCTATTGAACGATCCTGAAATTTTAATCCTAGACGAGCCAACTAACGGTTTGGATCCGCAAGGTATTCATCAAATTAGGGAGATTATTAAACAAATAGCCGCTAAAGGTACTACTATCCTTTTAGCATCACATTTATTAGATGAAGTTGAAAAGGTGTGTACACATGTTGTTGTTCTTCGTAAAGGTGTTAAGCTGTATTCAGGTAGAGTGGATGAAATGATTTCCAGTCATGGTTTCTTTGAACTAAAGTGTAAAAAGCATGAAGAATTAATTTCGTTTTTAGAGAACAATACTTCTTTTGGTAACATTAAAACCAAAGGTGACTTAATTACTGCTTTTTTAAACGAACCTTTATCATCTGAAGATTTTAATAAACTATTGTTTGATAAAGGGATTATCCTAACTCATTTGGTACAGCGTAAAGAAAGCTTAGAAGAACAATTTCTACAATTAACTGACCATAACAAATAGCTCGCAAAAGATTATTATTATGTTACGTCTTTTAGATATAGAATATTATAAACTAATCCATAATAAAGCAAGTAGGGTTTTAGTGCTTATCTACTTTATATTATTAAGTTTAATTTCGTTGTTTGCAACCATTAAGTTTAATATTGGCCCAATAAAATTCCATTTGGCTGAACTAGGCATATTCAATTTTCCATATATCTGGCACTTTAATACTTTTGTAGCGGCTCAATTAAAATTCTTTCTTTTGTTGGTTATAGTATCTATGGTAGCCAATGAGTATAGCAATAAAACCATCAAGCAAAATTTAATTGACGGCCTAAGTAAGAAAGAATTTATACTTTCAAAATTTTATGCCGTCATTGCACTATCGCTAATATCTACACTTTTTGTTTTTGTGGTGTCCCTTATTCTTGGGTTAATATATTCGAGTTATAATGAATTATCGATTATTTTTTTAGATTTAGAATATCTTGTTGCTTTTTTCGTGAAGCTTCTTGGGTTTTTCTCTTTTGGGTTATTTCTCGGCATGCTAATTAAGCGTTCTGCTTTTGCTGTAGCAACTATGATTGTTTTATTTTCAGTTGAATTCATTAGCTATTTGGTTGTGTCTGGATATAATAAGGAAACTGATCTAGCAGACACTATTTATCAATTTTTGCCCTTTAAATCCATGTGGAATTTGATAGATGAACCAGGGTCTAGACTATCAGCTGTAAAAGAAGTAGCTGCCCAAGTTGGAGAAGACCTATCCTACGACTACTCCGTGCACTGGTATGAAATTGTTATTGTATTGGGCTGGACAGCACTATTTGTCTTTTTATCGTATAGATTATTAAAAAAGCGGGATTTATAATATCTTTGGTAGCCTTTGCTGTGAAAGATGAAAAAAACCGCTTTTATATTATTCTGTTTTCTAACTACCCTTGGTGCTTTTTCACAAGATGAAGCCTCCAATTGGTATTTTGGAGCAAATGCAGGTATACACTTTAATCCTGATGGATCAATAACAAACCTGACTAATGGAATGTTAAATACCGATGAGGGTTGTGCTTCCATTTCGGATAGTGATGGTAATTTATTATTCTATACTGATGGTATTACGGTATGGAATAGATTGCATCAGCCCATGCCAAATGGTAACGGTCTTTATGGAGATCCATCTAGTTCGCAATCTGGCATTATTGTTCCTAAACCTGATGATGCAAATATCTTTTATATTTTTACCGTTGATACTTCTATTGGCGGTGATCCAGACAGAGGATTTAATTTCTCTACTGTAGATTTAACCTTAAATAATGGTTTAGGTGATGTAGTTTCAAAAAATGTTGAATTGCTCGAAGACAGTTCAGAAAAAATTAGTGCAGTATTAAAAGATTGTGTTTCTAAATCCATTTGGGTCATCACATTGGCTTCTTCATCCGGAAAAGCTGAAGACAATCCCATTTATGACACGTTTTATGCTTATGAAGTTTCAAATACAGGAGTAAATACTACCCCAGTTAAATCTTTTGTTAATACTTTTATTAGTGATGCCAGAGGCTATCTTAAATTGTCTCCTGATGGTACAAAACTGGCATGTGCCAATATTGGATCAGGATTATATCTTTTTGATTTTGATGCCAACACAGGAAAGGTTAGTAATTCAACACCCATAAATATTGGCTTTAGTCCAAATAATAAACCACAAGTACCTTATGGTTTGGAGTTTTCTCAAAACAATGAGCTTCTTTATGTAACTACTTATTATGAAGCACCAAGAGATGAGTTCAATAATCCTCAAAGTCAATATGGTGCATTGTTACAATTCGACCTTTTAGAACCAGATATAAGTGGAAGCAAAGTTGTTATAGACCATAGACAAATGTATAGGGGAGCATTGCAACTTGGGCCAAATGGCAAGATATACCGTGCCATGAGCATTACCTATCCTATTGGATCTCCTTTTCTTTCTGTTATAAACAATCCTAACAAAAGGGGAACAGCTTGTGACTATAGGCATAATGCTGTTTCACTAAACAGAAGCTCCAGACAGGGTTTACCACCATTTATTGCTTCTTTTTTTGCTGAAAAAATAAATATAACCCGTAAAACAATAAATATAACCTACCTGCCCCTGTGCCATGGAGAAACATATACCCTAGTCGCAGAGGATATCCATGGAGCTACCTATGAATGGACTAAAGATGGAATTATATTACCAGAAAATGATTTTGATCTTGAGGTTTCCCAAGCAGGAGAATATAAACTTATTGTTGAAACTATAAATAATGATTGTAACGTACTGGAAGGCGAAGCATTGGTAAGTTTTTTTGATCCCCCTGTAGCCAACCATCCAAATAATGTTTTTCTTTGTGATGATAATAACGATAATCGATATAATTTTGATTTAACCACCATTAATAGTGAAATATTAGGGAAGCAAGATCCTAAAGTATATGAGGTTAAATATTTTAGTACGAAAAGTGATGCCGATTTAAATATTAATGAAATTAGAGGATTGTTTACTGCAACATCAACACCTCAAACCATCTATACAAGAGTTGGGCTTTATGAAAATAACACCTGTTTTGATACCTCAATGTCTTTTAAAGTTCAGGTATATAATACCCCAAAAATAAGTAATATAAAAGATTTAATTTTCTGTGATAATGTAACCCCAACAGATCCAGATCCTTCGAATGGTTTAACCGACATAGATCTTCACTTATTGGATAATGATATTTTAGGAAGTCAGAGTAATTCAGACTATACCATTACCTATCACCATACTACTGGAGATGCTGAGAACAATGTTGGTGCGCTCAATTATAATTACACCAATCAAGCAGCCTTCGATGAAATTATTTATGCTCGAATAGAGAACAATTTGCATCCGTACTGTTATTCGGTTTCTGATGCTATTCACTTAATTGTCAATCCGCTGCCAACAAATAGCAATACTTCATTAGTTCAATGTGATGAAGATGGTATTGTGGACCATAAAACCCTTTTTAATTTATACCAAGCAAAGGATGAGTTAACCAATGGTATTCCAGATAGATCCGTTAAATTTTATACAAGTTTAATAGATGCCCAAAATAGTACAAACGAAATTCAAACACCAAATAGTTATTCCAATACTACCAACCCTCAATTAATTTATGTACAGGTTATTAATAATACCAATACTTGTTACAATATTGCTGAACTTACGCTTGAAGTGTCCAGTACACAAATGGATAATTATATATCACCTCCTGTTTGTGATGAATTAGGATCAGAAGATGGAATAAATAACTTTAATTTAAATGATATTACTATTGACATGCAAACCATTAATGGGTTTACATTCCCTATTACTTATTATGAAACTTACACAGATGCTCTTCTTGAACAAAATGTATTAAACTCACCTTACACAAACACCACTCCTTATTTACAAACCATATATGCTAGAGCTGAAAACGATAATGCCTGCTATGGTATTAGCGAAGTCCTATTAACGGTTAACAGGCTCCCTAATATAGAAACCGAGACTCTTACTTACTATTGCCTTAATACTTCTCCACAGGCTATAGAGCTTAATGCTGCTGTACTAATGGATACATCAAGCAATTATGCCTATACATGGTCTACAGGTGATGATACTTATAGTATTCAAATCAACCAAACAGGGACTTATACAGTTACAGTTACAAATATTACTACTGGATGTTCAAAGGACAGAACAATTAAAGTCGAGCCATCGAACATAGCTAGTTTCGACATGACTCCCTTTGAGGTCAAAGATGTATCAACCAATAACACCATTACCGTTTTTGCCTCTGGTGAAGGAACCTACCTCTATGCCCTTTATGATGAGAACAACCAGACAATTTATCGGGACTTTCAAGAGAGTAATCTTTTTGAAAACGTGTTTCCGGGTATCTACACTATAAATGTTTTAGATATAAAGAACGATTGCGGAACAATAACACAGCAGGTTTCAGTTGTTGGTTTTCCAAAGTTCTTCACCCCTAACAATGATGGGTTTCACGATACATGGCAAGTATTTGGTTTATCAGGTATGTTTCAGCCCAATTCCAAAATTTTAATTTTTGACCGATTTGGAAAACTAATAAAGGAACTGGATCCATTAGGCAATGGCTGGGATGGTACTTTCAACGGAAAAATTATGCCTACCGACGATTATTGGTTTGCAGTGACCCTACAAGATGGTAGAATTTTTAAAAATCATTTTACACTTAAAAGATAGTTCGTATCAATTTTACTATGTAATACTAGTAAATGAAAAAAAATCACTTAATATCGATTGTAGTAATATTTTTTTTGGGGAGTTTATACGCACAAAAGCAAGCTATTAATTGGTATTTTGGGCAAGGAGCTGGTTTAAATTTCAATACTGAACCGCCTACTGTATTAACTGACAGTAGATTATACACATATGAAGGATGTGCTACAATATCTGACAAAAATGGAGATTTGTTGTTCTATACGGATGGAATAACTGTATATAACAAACAACATCAAATTATGCCTAATGGAGTTAGACTACTAGGAGACCCTTCCAGTTCTCAATCAGCCATTATCGTTCCTAAACCAGAGGACGAAAATATATATTATATTTTTACCGTTGGTTTTGAAAAACCTGGATTAAGATATTCCACTGTAGATATAAGATTAGATAATGGAAACGGAGATATTTTAGTAAATGAGAAAAACATCAACCTACTTAGTTCTTCCTCAGAAAAAATAACTGCAGTAAAGCATTCTGATGGTACTTCAATATGGGTGATCTCCTTTGATGGTGTGACCTTTCATTCATTCAAAGTAAGTTCGCAAGGTATAAATAGAATATCTGTTAAATCTCGTTTGGGAGAACTTATTTTAGATCCAAGAGGTTATTTAAAGGCCTCTCCCAACGGTGAATATTTAGCTATGGCCAATCATGCCAATAAATCTTATCTATTATCATTTTTTGCTGCTAATGGTAAAGTTTTTCCTGGAATTCAATTTGAATTTGAAAATGAACAAGAAGAAGCCTATGGCGTTGAGTTCTCGGCCGAAAACAATAAACTTTATGTTGACACCTTTTTACAACAATCAACAAACACCCCCGATGTTTTTAAATATACTAGGTTTCTTTATCAATTTGATTTAAACTCGGGAAATGTTAATAATTCGCGAAAATTAATTTCTAAAAATGAGGACACTTACAGAGGTGCATTACAATTAGCATTAAATGGTAAGATATATAGAGCGTTATCAAGCGAATACGATGTTGGATCTAGATATCTTGGAGTAATAAACAATCCAGAGTTAGATGGGGATTTATGTAATTACCAACACGATGCTATAGACTTGAGTCCAAGTTTTAGGTTAAATTATTCTACTCAAGGGCTACCTCCATTTATTCAATCCCTATTCTTCTTTACCATTAATGTTAAAAAACCATGCGAAAATCAAACTGCAGAATTCTCCATTAATACCATTGAAGAAAACTATACTGTTTTTTGGGATTTTGGGGATAGTTTAACTTCAACAGAAATTAATCCTACACATAAATATCCTAATTCGGGGTTTTATGATGTTTCGGCAACCATGCAATTACAAAATGGTGATTCAAAGACCATTAGTAGAAGAATACAAATATTTGAAGTTCCTGATTTAATTCCAGATCAGGTCCTAGAACAATGTGACAATGATAATGATGGTATAGCCAACTTTAACCTTAATGAAGCTATACCCCTGATTACTGATGATAATATTGAGTTTTACAGTTTTAAATTTTATAGAAATGTATCCGACCTAAATAATGACATAGAAATAGATACTTCAGTTCCTTTCCAAAATTCTAATTCCAATCCCCAGGAGTTATGGCTGAAAGTTATAAATGAAGTTGGCTGTGAAGAAATTACCAATTTTTATATAAGAGCCATAAATGCAACACTTGGCACCATTCCAGATTTTGTTGTATGTGATGACAATGATGGAAATATTGATGACAATATAGGTTTATTTAATTTAGAAGATGAAGTAAACGCTATAAAATCTCTCTTTAACCTAGATCCATCTATTTCCATATATTATTTTCTTAATGAAAGTGACGCTGAATTTGAAATCAATGAGATTGAGACTATTGAATACCTCTCAACATCTAAAAAAATATGGGTTAGAGCAGAATCTGAAAATCAAGAATGTATCGGGATTGAACCTTTAAACTTGATTGTTAATCAAGTTACCAAGCCATCGATTAATGATAACTATTATGTATGCCTAAATAAACCCGATATTCCAACTATTATTGACGCAGGTTCAAATTATGATTACTATGAATGGAAAATGATCGAAAATGACAGCATTATTGAAACTAATAGTGTAGTTAGCATATTTAAAACAGGGAACTACTCTTTAACTGTTTATTCGGAATCAAATGGACTTGTGTGTTCTAGAGGTCAAAATTTTGTTATTACAGCTTCAAATGTAGCCACCATTACCGCTATAGAGGTAACCGATATGTCCCAAAATAATGTCATTACAGTAAATGTGACTGGAGAAGGCACTTATGAATATGCATTATATGATGAAAACAGTGAATTTATATATAGAAATTTTCAAACCAGTAATAGTTTTGAAAATGTTGGCCCGGGAATATATACCCTTCATGTAAAAGATACAAAAAATGACTGTGGAACTATTAACAATTTAGTTTCTGTTATTGGTTTTCCTAGGTTTTTTACCCCAAACAATGATGGTAATAATGATACATGGAGAGTTCATGGAATATCAAACATGTTTCAACCCAACTCCAAAATTATAATTTTTAACCGTTTTGGAAAATTAATTAAGCAACTTAATCCATTAGACGAAGGTTGGGACGGCACTTTAAATGGCAAAGAACTACCAACTGATGATTATTGGTTTGTTGTAACACTTCAAGATGGGCGTGTTTTTAAAAGTCACTTTACTCTAAAACGCTAATTTTATTCAAATGCTTCCAAAATGTAATTTTCCATAATTTCATAGGGAATAGACATATTTGAATTAAAATTACCCCCAGTAAAAACAGCTACTAAACCTAATTCTTTTATAACAAAGATAAACTGTCCACCAAAACCAGCAGCATAAAAACAATTATAAGCTTGTGTACTAGTGTTAAAGTTTCTAATCCACCATTGGTACCCATAAGAACTATTAGGTGAAACAGTAAAATGGACTTTAGTAGATTCATTTACCCACTGCTTAGAAATAACCTGAGTGTCTTTCCACTTTCCTTCATTTAAATATACCTGGCCCAGTTTTAGCATATCCCTAGGTGTATTTCTAAAATCCAAAGGCTCACCAGTTCCAGGTAATGCACTACTTTCTACTAATTTTGAATATTGGTTCCTCGCAAAAGTTTCATAATCAGTATCTATTGCATTCATTATTATCCTGTTTAAAACAAAGGAAGTTCCCGTATTATATTCAAAAAAAGTACCTGGAGTATTTTCAAGGGGTTTTGATAAAACATATGTGTGAGCAGTAGAAAAAGGAGTTTCATAGAATCCAGCAAGATCAGTGCTTTCATCCCATTGTAATCCAGATGACATATTTAAAAAATGATTTAATAAAATAGCTTCTTTACCATCCTTTGTTAAATAATCTAATTCTGGGAAAAACCCACTTATGGGAACTTTTTCATCTTGAATAAAGCCTTTATCAATTGCTATTCCTATCATAGCGCCCCTAAATGATTTATTGACCGACTGTAATTCATGTGGTGTATCCCTATCATACTCTATAAAATCCCCAAAAGAATTGGTGCCAGAAAAATATTCCTCTAAAATCAATTTACCGTTAACAGACAAAAGAATGGAATGAATTTTACGGTAGGTCCCCTTTCTAATTTCATCAATAGCATCGTATACTTTTTCTTCATTCAACAATAGGTCACCTGCATTTGTAATCTCCCACCCATCATCATCATTTGCAGGGGCTACATACTTATACTTTGCGATAGCATTGACAACTACTGAAGATGACTTATCAGAACTTGTATAAATCTCTATTGAATTGTTATAATCTGACCCCAATTCCCAAGAAATTTTAGCAAAGCCTTCATCAGTAGTGATAATTGATGCATTATTAACTTTTCCTCCACCTGAAACGATACTAACATTAAGAGTAACTCCTGAAATAGCTTTTCCAGTATCATTTACTACTCTTACAATAATATCTTCTAATAAAGTTGTATTCTGTAATCCAATTTGATCATCTCCAGAAATTAATTCTATAGTAAAATTAAATGACTCTTCGAACTCAATATTTCTATTACAGCCAAACAATAATACAAATGCTAAAAATGAACCCCATTTTATTAAACCATTTAGGAATTTAAATTTGAGCTCCTCTGTATTGTTAAACAGCATAAACAATTCTTTTTTATAAAGTTAGCAATTTTTAACAAGAATATAAACCAACTTAAATTTTGTTTAGATTTTTTTTAAATAGTAGAATTTCAAAAATTCATAGATCTGTTTTTTTAAAAAGTTTAGAATAAAAAAGGTTTTTTTAAGTAAAAGAACATCAATTAATTGCATTATACCTTATATTTTTTGCATTTTATCTATAAAAAAGCTATTTTTCGCACTGTAAAACCAAATCATTTAATTGTTTTTGCCCAAATAAAACAAAGTGAAAAAGAACCTACAGCCCTATTTTGTTTTTATGTTAATGGTTTTTAGCATTAAACCTTTTCTTGCTCAACAGGTTAACATCGACAACACTATTCCCTTACAGCAACTCATTGAAAACAATTTAGCTAATAGCTGTGTGGAAATTTCAAATGTGAGTTCATCTGTCAATGGAAGTATAGATGGACTAACTAGTTATGGTGCTTTTCAGCGTGGGAGTTCTAACTTTCCATTGGAAAGTGGAATTGTTTTATCATCTGGTGATGCTGCTTCAGGTGGAAATACTTCAAATAATACCGATTTAAGTGAAGGTACGGTTAATTGGGGAACAGACCCTGATATTGAAACGTTCTTGGGTGTTGGCAATACTGTAAATGCTACATCTATTGAATTCGATTTTGTGGCCTTATCAGATATGGTGCAATTTAACTATATTTTGGCTTCAGAGGAATATTTTGCCAATTACCCCTGTAACTCGTCAGATGGATTTGTATTCTTGATAAGGGAAGCTAGTAACAATGGTCCCTATCAAAATATTGCTTTAGTCCCTGGTTCTGGAGATCCAGTTACAGTAAATAATATCCATGACGAAATTATTACACAATGTGCCGCAGCCAACGATCAATATTTTGATGGCTATGCTTTTGGAGACACCAATTACAATGGTAGAACAAATGTATTAACAGCAGCAACTACTGTAATACCAAATGTGCAGTATCATGTTAAACTTATTGTTGCAGATCAAAGTAATAATGCATCAGACCCAGCTATTGATACCGCTGTTTTTATCGAAGCTAGCACATTTACTGAACTTGAACTTGGTAATGATATTGGTACGTGCTCTAGCAGCGTTACCTTGAATGGTGAAATTCAAAATCCATTGGCAACCTATACTTGGTATAGGGACAATGGTTTAATCTCAGGGGAAAGCAATCCTACGTTAACAACATCTGTAAGCGGACTGTATCGTGTAGAAGTAAGTATAAATTCGTGTGTCATTCAAGACGAAGTCAATGTTAATATAGATACTGAACTAACTGCTAATCCTATAGTGCCTTATGAGCTATGTGATATGAACAGTGATGGTCAAGAATCTTTCGATTTGTCCTCTAAAGATACCGATGTTGAAAATGCTATTGAAGTTTTGCCACAAAGCTATACCATATCTTATTACTTAACAGATAGCGATGCTAGAAATAACCCATCCAATAACATTATCTCACCAATAAGTTCAATCTCAAGGACAATTTATGTTCGAGTTGAAGATACGGTTAACGGCTGTGTTATTTATGGAAATTTTGAATTGATTGTAAATCCTCAACCAGTAGCAGCACAACCATCAAGTTTAGATGTTTGTGACAATGATAATATACCGGACAATATCACCCAGATTGACTTGAGTCAAAAAGACAGTGAAATAACAGGTAGCGACCCAAATTCGTTTGTTACCTATCATTTTACCCAATTAGAGGCTAATACTGGAGCAAATCCAATTACATTGCCTTATACAAACACAAATCCTTCAGAAACCCTGTATGTAAGGGTTGTAAATTCGCTTACAGGCTGTACTAATTCATCCAATATAACATTAACAGTAAATATTACTAATGGTAACACCCAGATTAACAGGAGCACTCAATATATTGATGCTTGTGATGCAGACCATGATGGTTTCGCTACATTTGATATTACACAAGTACTCAATGATATTTTAAATGGAGCAACAAGTTTCTTGCCACCTACCTACCATACTAGCTATAATGATGCAGAATTGGGAAGCAACCCTATTTCAAATCCACAAAACTATGCTAATAGTAATCCTGATGAAGAAACCATTTACTTAAGACTGGAAGACAGTACTACAGGTTGCTATGCAATTATCCCTATTGAAATACATACCAATCTATTACTCACAGCAACTAACATTCCAGCTAATGGATTTGCTTTTTGTGATCAGGATGGTGATGGTGATGTTGATGTATACCTTAACACTATTGAAAATGTTATAGCTAATGGATTGCCTAACGTTACTGTAACGTTTTACCAAAACCAACAAGACAGAACCAATGGTTCACCTGCAATAGATACATCTAACCCCATTACCATATCTGATGGTTCACCCATTACATTATATATTGCTATTGAAAATGGATCTTGTTCTGAAGTTTCAGATATAATATTACGTGTCAATCCGGTTGTTACTTTTAATGCTGTAGATCCAATACCTTATTGTGATACTGATGATAACGGTATCACTACAGTAGATTTTGAAACTTTTAATGCGACCATAACAGGAGGAAACACAGCTTTTAACGTTCGTTATTTTACTGATCCTAATAATGCCAATACTGGTGTAGACCAATTACCCCAGTTTTATGATACAGGATCGAACACTTTCTATGCACGAATAGAAAATAATTCTACTGGTTGCTATACCGTTAATCCATTTGATATAAATATAATACCAGCACCAACAGTTAATAATCCCACAGATATTTTTATTTGTGACAATGACCAAGATGGGCTTTCAATAGTTAATCTAGATAGTAAAATACCTGAAATAGTCAGTAATACATCTGGATTAGACATTACTTTTTATGAAAATAACAATGATGCTAACAGCAAAATAAACCCTATTGCGACTTCAAATACTTACAGCACCAATTCTAAAAGTATCTACGTTAGGGTTGAAGATATAAGTGGTACAGGATGCTTTTCAATAGTTGATTTTAATATTATTATTAATACACTTCCTGTAATTGCTTCTATTACACCATATCAAATATGTGTAGATGAAGGTACAACCAATGCCTATTTTTATTTACAGGACAAAGACGCCGAAATATTAAATGGACAATTGGGAAAAGAAGTCCTTTATTTTCAAGATGCTGGATATTCTGTTCCCTTAAACAAAACAAATCCTTATAACAGTAATGGTGCAGAAACAATTTATGTTCGTGTTCAAAATATTTCACATCCAGACTGTTACGCAACATCATCATTTATATTAGAAATTGGAACTAATCCTAATTACAATACCAATTTCACCGATTTTGCACCAGTTTGCCAAACAACAGAGGGAACACATACTTTCGATTTAGAGGCTAAGCGCCAAGAAATTGCTTCTGGAAGTACTGATGCTTTGGATATTCAGTTTTATTTAACTTATAACGAAGCTGAGACTAATGCTAGCAGCTTTTTACCTGACCAATATACTTCACAAGCTTTACAAAGTCAGTTTTATGCTAGAATTGAAAACATGGGCAATTCATGTTATGTTATTGAAGAAGTTCGGTATATTACCTTTCAAACACCTCTTATTAGCTCTGCAACCATTCCTCCTGTTTGTGATACAGACTATGACGGAATTACAACTGTAGATTTGTCTACTGCTGTATTTCAAATAGAAAATGTTCGATTCGGGGATGTAACCTTAACCTATTACGAAGATTCTGCATTAACTTCACAAATATCGAGTGCTCAAATAAATAACTACCCAATTACCAATAGCAAAACCATATATGTAAAGGCTGAAACCTCAACAGGATGCTCAAATTCAATACCATTGGATCTGTTGGTCAACCTACCTCCAACGTTGCTTCCCCTAAACAGTATACAGGAATGTGATAACTCTAGTAATACTTACGATTTAAGCCAAGTAGAAACATTTATTGTCCATAGTTCTTTTTTAAATGCTGTTACAATAAGCTATCACGATACGCTATCTAATGCCAATAACAACGTTGGCATATATAATAACAAAATATTTAATTACGCTACACCGGGCAACTACCCTATTTATGTTAGAGTTGAAGACAATAATACTGGTTGTCTCTCTTTTACTTCTTTTATATTGCAAATTAGCCCAAACCCTATTGCAAACATACCTCCAAACTTGATTGATTGTGACGATGATTTTGATGCTATTCTAGAGTTCGATTTGTCACAAAACGATAATGCTATTTTAGGTACTCAAAGTTCTATTGACTATTCTATATATTATTATAATAATGATATAGAAAACGCAGAAAATGATACCAATCGCTTAAACAACATATATTATGCAACAAATGGGGAAACTATATATGCAAGGATTGAAAATAATGATACTGGATGTTATAATATTACACAATTTCAAACCATAATAAATCCACTAGCAGTAATTCCTTTAGAAGACACCATTACTTTATGTCGCAACGACCAACCTGCAACCATAAGTGCCGAAACTGGAAACCCAACAGACACCTATTTATGGTGGAATGGTGAAACAACTTCTGATATTACAGTTGACCTTTCTGATTTAGGTGAGCGTTGGGTTACCGTTACTACTAGTCAAAATTGTGATTTTACGAAAAATTTCACGCTTATTGAATCTGAAGAAGCCACAATTGAAGCCACAGCAACTGCAGATTTTACAGATCCCAATACCATTACTGTAACCGTAAGCGGTATAGGTGATTACCAATTTGTTTTAGATAATGGAGAACCACAAGAATCAAATATTTTCAATAATGTAAGCCTCGGCCCGCATATCGTAACCATTATAGATTTAAACGGCTGTACACCTATAGAAACTGATGTGTTCGTTATAGATATTCCAAAATTTGTGACGCCTAATAATGACAGTCATTTTGATACTTGGCATATAGTGGGTATTGATAGATTACCAGGAACTTTAGTTTACATTTACAGTAGACACGGTAAACTATTAAAAATGCTACCGCATACTTCTATAGGGTGGGACGGATCCTTTAATGGAAATCCTATGCCAGCAGATGACTATTGGTTTTCGGCAGATATCATCCACAATGGAGAATCTTTTAACATAAAAGGACATTTTGCTTTGAAAAGATAAGTTATTGGTTCTGAAATCATATTAAAAAGCTTATCAAGCTACAGATAAATCTTCTTTTTTTTCTTTTTATCTAAAAATAATAAACCTTTTATTATTCTTTAAGTCTAAATATATATTTATGTAATAACTTTAGCTGTTGGTAAAATTATTAAACTTTTGAAACTTAATGATTTTCATTCACCTATGACCTATAAAAAACATACTAAATATCTTTTCATAATACTTTTATGTTTTTGTTTTATAGGTTTTGCCCAATTAAGCAAAACCCACTATATTCCTCCACTAACGAGCTCTCCTTTTGGCAATGCCAACCCAGAAGATCAATATATTTATATATCTACACCCAATACAACTGATCTTGCTTTTACTATAAAACCTGTGGGACAGCCTGCATCAAGCTACATTTATGGAAATGTATCAAACACTAATCCACAAGAAATTTTTATAGGTAACGGTAATGGACAGTTATTTATATCTTCAAATCAAACTAGTACAATTGTTAGTAATAAAGGCTATATTATTGAAGCTGAAGGCTCCATTTATGTTTCCGTGAGAATGAATGCTGGTGGAGGTGCTCAAGCAGGTGCCTTGGTAAGTAAAGGACTTTCAGCATTAGGCACAACATTTAGAGCAGGTGCATATACAAACGAAAATCCACAAGATAACTATTTAAGTTTTGTGTCTGTTATGGCTTCAGAGGACAATACCCAGGTTAACTTTAGTCAATTACCAACTGGATTGATCATTGAAAACTACATAGGCCCTACTCCTATCTCTGTGAAATTAAACAAAGGAGAAAGTTATACTATAGCTGCAATTAGTTCATATAGTATAGTTAATAGAGATGGCCTAATTGGTTGTCTGATAAATTCAGATCGACCTATTGTAGTGAATTGTGGTTCTACCAACGGAAGCTTTCATAACGGAAACAGTAGGGATTATGGAATTGATCAAATTGTTGGGTTAGATAAAGTAGGTAGAGAATATGTTTTTGTCAAAGGTGATGGTCAAAATGGCTGGGAAAATATCTTAATTGTAGGTCATACAAGTAATACTTCGATTAGTATTAATGGAGCTGGACCAGTAGCAACAATAAATGGAGGAGAATATTATTTAATAGAAGGCAATCAGTATAACAGTAATGGCAACATGTATGTTGAAACTTCAAATGATGTTTTTGCATACCAGGGTATTGGAGCCACAAATAGCGAGGCCAACCAAGGTATGTTTTTTGTACCTCCCTTAAGTTGTGAAGCTAGAGGTAATTTAGACAATATTGCTTCTATAGAACGTATCGGTTTTACAACCTATACTGGAGGTGTATCAATAGTTACAAAAGCAGGTGCTAATGTTACTATTAATAACATGCCACTAACTAACTATAGCGCTATAGGACCCAGCAATGTTGATGGTAATCCAGATTATGTAACCTATAAAGTCACTGGACTTTTTGGTAATATCTCAGTTCAAAGTACAGATGAATTGTACTGTGCATATTTTAATTATAATGGTGTGGCTACTTCGGGGAGTTATTATTCAGGGTTTCCTTCTGCACCAGAAATTAATTTTGATGTACAATTTGCAACCTTAGGCAATTGTATTCCTAACATTACTCTTGAAGCTGCAAATACTGAAAATTTTGACAACTATGAATGGTGGTTTGATGATGGCTCTGGGTTTCAAATAGTGAGTTCTAATGTACATTCCATTACACCTTCTCTTCCTGGAAAATATAAACTTATAGGTCAAATAACCTGTACAGGTGAACAATTGGAATCTACTGAGGTTCCTGTAAGTATTTGCCCAGATGATATTGACAATGATGGTATTATTGATAATTTGGATGTAGATAACGATAACGATGGCATTTTAAACTGTATTGAGTCTAAGGGAGACGTTATTTTAGATATTCAAAATATAAATAATCCACAGCTTGTTTTTAAAGACGGTACTATAGATAACTCAATCGCAACTACAAGTTATGTCACATCAAATACAAACAATATATTTACAACAAACAATTTAGGAGATTTTACAAGTAGTATAGTAGCTGGTACTAACGAGGAAAATAACTACAATATTTCGTTTACAGAGCCAGTAAATATTAAATTTGAAGGTGATTCATCTACAGAACATAATATTGTTGATGGTGAATATTTTATTGTTAGGGTTTTTCCTGTTGATAAAAATATCACTTTGGTTGACCCGGATAACAGATTACTTATAGACTCTAATTTTGATGGGATTTTTGAAACAGGTATTACCCAAATCTCTGGATCTGAAATTCATTTTAAGATAAACCCAAATCCTACTGGCTATTTCGAAAATTATACATTTTACGCTAATCAAGTAGACGGATTTTCATTTATTCATAAACTCACAAATACAGTTAATAATGTAACATTTAATGGAAATGTATCATTGACCTGTTTTAAAAATGACAATGACAATGATGGTGTTAAGGATGAATTAGATTTGGATAGTGATAACGATGGCATTCCTGATAATATTGAAATGTTTGGGAATTATATTTCGCCTATAAATCCCGTTGGTGTTACACCGCTTGGATTCCCGCGTAAATACATTATGGATTCTTTTTATATTTATCCTGATTATGATCTAATTGGTGATAATGATAATGATGGAACTTACAACGTATATGATTTGGATAGCGATAATGATGGTATTTTTGACCTAGAGGAATCTGGTAGCACTTTGTTAGATGTAAATTTTGATGGCATAATAGATAATGTTAATGCTTTAATTGGAACTAATGGCTTGGCCGATACAGCAGAAAGCTTACCTGATAGTGGTGAAATGGGTTACAATTTAGCAGATACAGATGGAGATAGCAGTTTTAATTATATCGACCTAGACAGTGATGGCGATGGCTGTAGCGATGTAATTGAAGCTGGTTTTTCTGATGGTAATAATGATAGCTTGCTTGGAGACAATACTGTTACAACCAACAAAAACGGATTAGTAAATAATGCCAATGATGGCTATACATTACCAAACCCAGATTATTTATTGATAGCCCCAATCACAATTAACACACAGCCATTAAATACAATGGTTTGTGAAACATCGTCGACAACGGTATTTGTAGTTTCTTCAGAGGCAGAATTATACCAATGGGAAGTAAGTACGGATGGAATCAATTGGAATACTATAACAGATAACTCTAATTATACAGGCAGTCAAACCTTAGATTTAACTATCATGAACGTTCCCTTAAGCTTTGATGATTATCATTATAGGGTTAAATTAGATAGATCAGGTAATTCCTGTGGTATATATTCAGATGAAGTTGTTTTAACCGTAAACCCATTACCTTTAGCCAATTCCCCAAGCACTTACGCCCAATGTGACGACGATTCTAATGATGGGCAAGCCTTCTTTAACCTCACCCTAGACTGGATAAAGGAAGAAGTAAATTCAAACCATGCTTCTGAAGGACTTGTATTCTCCTATTACAAGGACCAAATAGAAGCCGACAGTGCCTCCAACCCAATACCGGATCCTACTAGCTACCAAGATGCCCTTGGCTTTTCACCAGAGACTGTATGGATACGTGCTGAAGATCCTAACGGTTGTTTTAAGATTGTACCTCTTACCCTTGTGGTCAATCCTTACATTGGTGCATTAGATTCATACTTACCAAGTCCTATTTTCCAATGTGATGATGGTAATGACAATAGGGACGGCATCTCCACATTCAACATGACTGCAATTAAGGATCATATCTCCAATACTATCTTTTCTACCATTAATGTTAGTGTACATTTTTTTGAAAACCAGATTGATGCAGAAACGGAATTAAACGAAATATTGGATGTTTCCAACCATCAAAATATCAATTCACCAAACTCACAAAGTATTTGGGTGCGTATCAAGAGTGAATTAGGCAACGACTGCCTTGGATTACATGAGTTTACCGACCTTTTGGTGGTTGAACCACTTCCCAAAGCCAACCCAGTAACCATAGACAGGCAATGTGATGACGGTACAGATGGCAGTGGTATTAACGATGGTCTTTACTATTTTGACACTTCAATGGTAGAGAGTACTGTTTTAGGAAGTCAAGATCCCACAATCGTTAGCCTTAGCTATTGGGACACCAATGGTAATCCTCTTAAGGATGCCAACGGCAACAATGTGGTAAGTCCCTTGTCTAACTCACTACTCATGGCACCCCAGACCATTACAATTAGGGTCACGAATAATGTCTCCTACGATCCCGATGGTCCATGCTATGATGAAACCACATTAGTACTCACTATTGATGAGCAGCCAATAATTAATGACATCACACCACAAATAGTATGTGATGGTAGTAAGGACGATATAGATAATGATGGCATTTTTGGGTTCGATACCTCAACGTTTGACAGCATTTTAAGGGGTACACAAACGGGTATGGATATTTATTATGACTATATTGATGAAAATGGAACACCTGTTTCGAATAGCTCTACATTACCCAATCCATTAATTTCTGGAGACCAAACCATAACAGTAAGAGCCATAAATCCAAATAACCCAAACTGTATAGCAGCTACGACCATAGAACTTAAGGTCAATGCGTTACCAGATTTTTTAATTGTTGAAGAAGAAATTGTTTGTACCTCGGACCCAACCTTTACAGTAAACTTAGATCCTATTATAGCCAATCCCTTGGATTTTGATTATGAATGGAAATTTGAAGACGGTACGATACTTTCCAGTACAAAGGCTTTAGATGTTTCTGTACCAGGAAATTATACGATCACTATTAGTAATAAAACAACATTTTGTTCTCGAAGCAAAACCATCTCGGTAAAAGCATCTGAAATGGCCACTATTACTCAAAATGATATTACTATTAAAGATATTTCTCAACATAACAACGTTACCATAAACAACCCCGACAATTTAGGAACAGGAACTTATCAGTTCTCATTGGAATCTAATGATGGTGAAATCTTTTTCCCTTATCAAGATAGTCCTGTATTCGACAATGTAAGAGCTGGCACTTATACGCTATATGTAAAAGATGATATTTGTGGCATTGCTGAGTTGGAAATTTATGTGGTTGGCCATAAAAAGTTCTTCACTCCTAATGGTGACGGTAGAAATGATTATTGGCAAATACTTGGCCTTAGTCCTTTACAGGCTGGTAGTACAATATTAATATTTGACCGCTATGGAAAGTTAATTAAACAATTGGATCCGCTGTCCGATGGTTGGGATGGCACTCAAAAAGGAGTATTGATGCCTTCGGACGACTATTGGTTTAGGATAAAACTGGCCGATGGCAGATCATTTATGGGGCATTTTGCTTTGAAAAGGTAACTCATTTGTTTGTTATGCGCTTAATTATATCTTTGTTAGCTAGTTTTTAATAAATCACTGTGAAATCCAAAAAAAAGGCTACTATTAAAGTTTCATTATTTAGCTTACTAACTTTTATATTATTTACTAATGCTTCCCTAGCACAGACTACATGCTCGCTAGGCAATCCTGTTTTTGTTGAAGATTTTGGGTCTGGAACCAATAGACTTGGTCCTTCTTTAAATCAAGACCCCAATACTAATGTACACCCTAATTTTAGACCCGCAAGTTTATATTCTTATATTGGTTCAGGAAGTGTCGGACACGATCAGTACGGAATAATGAAAAACCCTAAGGATGCTGCTCCAGGAGGTGCAAGTTGGAATGATAGCTTTAGCGACCATACAGGAAACCAAAATGGCTATTTATATTACTGCGATGCTAAGGAAGATTTAAAAGTTTTTTATGCTCAAAAAATTGATGGCCTTTGTGAAGAAATTGAATATGAATTATCTGCTTGGTTTGCTAAGACTAATGCTCCAGACTACTATATAGATCCTAATATTAAACTTATAATTGGGTTTACGGACATAAACGATCAAAACATTGGTAGCATTGTCGAAACAGATACCGGTCCCATCGAAGGTGTTGGTGCTAACAGATGGCACCGCAAAAGCTTGGTCTTTACTGTTCCTTCCAGCACAGAAAATATCTACTTCATGTTAAAAAATAATGTATCTGGAGTTGCCGGAAACGATTTAGCTATAGACGATATAGAAGTAAGACCTTGTGGCCCCCAAATTGATATTACCGACCAAACGACCAATACTGTAATCAATAATCAAAGCCTTTGCATTACCAATGCAAGTGACCTATCAATAAGCCTTTCAGCGAATATTCCAACTAATTTTGTGATGCAATGGCAAGAATCAACTGAACTTGGAATTTGGATGAACATTATTGGTGAAACATCCAGTCTACTCAATTACACTATAAATTCATCAAGTTTTCACCAAATTAGGCTCAAATTTGCTCACAACCCAAATAATTTACTTAATACTAGTTGTCACTTTTATACTAACCCAGTTTCCTATTATCGAGCGCATGCCAACACAGCCACTATCATGCGTTTATGTGATGATGATAACAATGGCACTATGCCTTTTGATTTAACACTTCAAAATAGTGCTATAAGTACTACGGCAGGTATGACAATAACATATCACACCTCTCAAGCCGATGCAGATAATGGTGCAAACCCTATAACAAGTCCTTTTGAAAGTGGAAGTACCACTATTTATGCTCGTGTTGAAAATGATGCAAACAACACTTGCTATCATACTTCTAGTTTTAATTTAGAGGTTTTCGATAGTGCCTTCCCATTACTAAATGTAACCCCTCTTCAAGAATGTGATGATACTTCTGTGGGAACTGATGTTGACGGTTTTATTATTTTTGATTTAACACAAAAGGAAAATGAGATCTTAAACGGGCAGTCGGCTAGTGACTTTTCATTAACTTATTTTACTGATGCAGCTTATACAAATCAAATTATAACTCCTAGCACCTATACAAATGCAATTGCTGGTAATCAAACCATTTATGTGCGAGTAACTAATAATTTGTACAGTAATTGCCATACCGATACTGCCTTTGAAATTGAAGTTTTTGAATTACCTATAGTAAATAACCCTAGTATTTATGCTCAATGTGATGATGCCTCTAACGATGGACAAGCTTTTTTCAATCTAACACTTGACTTGATAAAAGAAGAAATCAATCCAAATTACATTGCAAAAGGATTAACTTTTACATATTTTTTAACACAGAATGATGCTCAAAACGCAACAAATCCTATACCTAATCCAGATAACTACCAAGATGCTTTAGGGTTTACTCCAGAAACCATTTGGGTTAGAGTAGAAAACCCTAATGGCTGCTATAGAGAAGTACCATTAACTCTTGAAGTGAACCCTTCTAGTGCTGCTTTAAGTGTTTACAATCCTATACCTATTTACCAATGTGATGATGGATTAGATACAAGAGATGGTATAGCTACTTTTAATTTTACTCACATTAGAGACCATATTGCTAATAGCATATTTTCAACGTTTAATGCTTCAATTCATTTTTATGAAACCCAAATGGATGCAGAACTTGAGACCAATGAAATAAAAGATATTGCTAATCATCAAAATACCAAATCACCCAACATTCAAAGTATTTGGGTTCGTATAAAAAGTGATTTAGGTAATAATTGCTTAGGGCTTGAAGAACTTCCAAATCTTTTAAATGTAGAAGCCTTACCTTTTGCCAATCTGGTATCTTTGGATAGACAGTGCGATTACCATACCAGCGATACAATATTAAGCTATCCCTTTGATACTTCTTTGGTTGAAAGCACTGTGTTGGGCAACCAAAATCCAGCAAACGTTAACATAAGGTATTTTGATGAAACGGGAACCGAACTGCCCAACCCTTTACCTAATCCATTTTTAACCGAAAACCAGTCCATCACCATACTAGTAACGAATAATAACACCCAAGACCCAGACGGGACTTGTTATGATGAAACCACTTTAGCGTTTATTGTGGATGAACAGCCTATTATTGCTAACACTGTTCCACCTCAAATAGCTTGTGATGGTGATAGTGGTGATGTTGATGATGATGATTACTTCCCTTTTGACACATCTAGCTTTTCTGGCACCATTTTAGGAACACAGACCAATATGGAAATTTATTTTGATTATGTTGATGAAAACGGAAACTTTGTTATAGATAGTCCAACTTTACCAAACCCATTAAATTCTACAAATCAAACTGTAAATGTAGATGTTATTAACCCCATAAACCCAAGTTGTTATGTTAATACTACAATAGATTTAATTGTAAATCCGTTGCCAGATTTTTATATAGACTCGGAGTATATTGTTTGTACATCAGATCCATTATTCGCAATAGAATTAGATCCAGTGGAATCTAATGTTATTGAATCATTTACCTATGAATGGCGTTATACAAGTATAGATGGAAGTACTGTCAACCAATTATTACCAGATACTACTCCTACCATTTACGTTTCATTTCCAGGAACTTATCATGTTACCTTAACAAAAAAAGATGGAACGGGATGTTCAAGAACTAGAGATATTTTTGTAAATGCTTCTGAATTAGCTACCATTACACATGATGATGTAACTATTCTTGATTTTAACGAAAATAATAATTCGGTAACAATTGATACTACCAATCTAGGTCAAGGAAATTATGAATTTGCTTTGGTTGAACAAGATTCTAACTTTATAAATTATCAAGACGCACCTGAATTCAACAATGTAAAACCAGGTTTTTATACAATTTATGTAAATGATAAAAATGGATGTGGAGCTATTACTTTAGATATTTCAGTAATAGGATACATGAAATTCTTTACACCAAATAATGATGGTTTTAATGATTATTGGAAAATCATTGGCGTTAATGCATTCTTTCAACCAAATAGCAGAATTTTAGTTTTTGACCGATATGGTAAACCCCTTAAACAAATTTCAACATTAGAAGAGGGTTGGGACGGAACTTATAATGGGAATATGATGTCTTCGGATGATTACTGGTTTAAGGTGCTTTTAGAAGATGGAAGGGAGTTTATGGGACATTTTGCTTTAAAGCGGTAATACATTTTTCTAAGCCTAAATTCAATATCCCAGTTACTTTAAGTATTTTAGAAGCTTAAAATTCTAGGTACATAGTAGTATGCAGTTTAAAATTGAATCCGAATTTAGTCCTACTGGTGATCAACCTGAAGCAATCAAACAGCTTAGCGATGGTATTGATTCTAATGAAAAATATCAAACCCTATTAGGCGTTACCGGTTCGGGTAAAACCTTTACCATTGCCAATGTTATAGAAGAAGTACAACGCCCTACCTTGGTTTTGGCCCATAATAAAACCTTGGCAGCACAATTATATTCAGAATTCAAACAGTTCTTTCCTAATAATGCTGTAGAATATTTTGTCTCCTACTATGACTATTACCAACCTGAGGCCTATATACCCGTTACAGGTGTATATATAGAAAAGGACCTTTCAATTAATGAGGAAATTGAAAAAATGCGACTTAGTACTACGTCTTCCTTATTGTCTGGACGTCGCGATGTAATTGTCGTCGCTTCCGTATCTTGTCTATATGGTATTGGTAACCCCATTGAATTTCAAAAGAATGTGATTTCTTTAAAACGGGATCAGGTGATTTCAAGGACTCAATTGCTACATCAATTAGTACAAAGTTTGTATTCCCGTACCGAAGCAGAATTTAACCATGGAAATTTCCGTATTAAAGGGGATACAGTTGATATATTCCCAAGCTATGCAGATGATGCCTATAGAATTCATTTTTTTGGAGATGAAATTGAGGAAATCGAATCTTTTAACATTCAAACCAATCAGGTTATTGAAAAGTATGACAGGCTCAACATATACCCAGCCAATATGTTTGTAACTTCTCCTGAAGTGCTTCAAAATGCAATAAAGGATATTCAGGATGATTTAGTAAAACAATATGACTATTTTAAGGACATTGGCAAACACTTAGAAGCGAAGCGTTTAAAGGAACGCACCGAATTCGATTTAGAAATGATTCGTGAGTTAGGCTATTGCTCTGGTATTGAAAACTACTCCAGATATTTAGATGGAAGACCTGCTGGCTCACGCCCATTCTGCTTATTGGATTATTTTCCTGATGACTTTTTAATGGTAGTCGATGAAAGCCATGTAACTATTTCACAGGTCCATGCCATGTATGGTGGTGACCGCAGTAGAAAGGAAAATTTGGTAGAATATGGTTTCCGTTTACCAGCTGCAATGGATAACCGCCCGTTAAAATTTGAAGAGTTTGAAGCGCTTCAAAACCAAGTCATATATGTAAGTGCCACACCTGCCAACTATGAATTGCAAAAAACAGATGGTGTCTATGTGGAACAGGTGATTCGTCCAACGGGACTTTTAGATCCAGAAATTGAAGTTCGGCCCAGTCTTAATCAAATTGATGATTTAATTGAAGAAATCCAGTTACGTGTTGAAAAAGACGAACGCACTTTGGTAACGACATTAACCAAACGTATGGCTGAAGAGTTGACCAAATACCTAGAACGTATTCAAGTGCGTTGTCGCTATATACATAGTGATGTAGACACACTGGAACGAGTAGAAATTATGCAGGATCTTCGAAAAGGACTGTTTGATGTTTTGGTAGGCGTAAACTTACTTCGTGAAGGTTTAGACCTCCCAGAGGTATCTCTTGTTGCCATTTTAGATGCTGATAAAGAAGGGTTTTTACGTTCCGCAAGATCACTTACCCAAACTGTTGGAAGAGCAGCAAGAAATCTTAATGGTAAAGCTATTATGTATGCCGATACCATTACTAAAAGTATGCAGAGAACCATTGACGAAACCAACTATAGAAGGGAAAAGCAAATCACTTATAATACTGCTAATAACATTACCCCTAAAGCGTTGACTAAAAGCTTGGACAATGCCTTAGCTAAAAATTCTGTTAGTACTTATAGCTATCAGTTATCAGCTGCTAAAGCCGCAGAGCCTGAAAGTGAATATCTTAGCAAACCAGAATTGGAAAAGAAAATTAGGGAAAAACGAAAATTAATGGAAGAAGCTGCAAAAGCTCTAGATTTTATTATTGCTGCTAAGTTACGTGATGAAATAAAGCGATATCAAGATAAAATAAAAGCGCTAAATGTATAATACCTTTAGCGCTTTTAAATTAGGATTCAAACCAATTAAATACTAATTATATTGTGTTTTAAAAATATCTATAAGTACATCTGGTGGTACAATCTTGTTAGGAAAACTTTCCATTAAGTAAAGTACTTTACTAATTGATTCGTGACTTAATCCCATTCGCAAACCAAAATTGTAAAGTTTGGTTGCACCAGATTTAGAATTTTCACTATCAATATTCATTAATAAAACTAACCTATGAAACTGAACTATGCGTTCGCTGTGAGATTTTAAATGGGTATATGTTACAGGATGTTCAATCAAATAATCAAAATCTTCACGAGTTATATCCAATTGTTTAGCTACACCTAGCAGAAAGTTGTATTCAATAGTATTAATCTCTTTGTCGTACTTTGCAAATGCAATCATTTCTGAAAGTAGACTCAATTTTTCTACTCTATTAATCATTGTAAATGAGGATTAATTAATTACATTATAAAGATACTCAAAACTGTAGATTTATAATCGTTGATAATTTGTAACTCATCGAAAACTAACAAGCTTTTCATCGGATATTTTATGATTTCATCAAATACAGTATCATAATTTAAGACCTAATTGTCAATTATTCAATACTAATAAAATATGTTATCAATCATCTTAAATGTTTCTAATTAGTTGATTATCAATAGCATAAAATGAAACATATTTTATGTTTTTACCAAGCTATTTTCATTTACAATGAGGTATCTTTGAAAAATATTGTTAGAATTCTAGAAAACGTTTTGATTATGAAGAAAAACGATTCATTTTTAATATTGAATAATCTAAACATATCCATATGACTAATAATGATGTTTTAAAAAAAATACGTGTTGCACTTAAATTAAGAGATAGTGATATTGTGGATATCCTAAAGCTGGTTGACTTTAGAATATCTAAAAGTGAATTAGGCGCTTTTTTTAGAAGAGAAGACCATCCAAAATATGTTGAATGTGGCGATCAGATTTTAAGGAATTTTTTAAATGGCTTAATAATCCATATGAGAGGTCCAATACCTAAGAAAGAAAACAAAACCGAACAAAAAAAGGGTAACGCTTAGTTACCCTTTAATATCTATATAATAGTATTTTGTTTAAGCTAATACTTGCTGTACTTTATCAGCTGCTTCTTGAAACTCTGTAGCACTTAACACATCAAGCCCAGAATTATCAATTAGTTTTTTAGCAATATCTGCATTTGTACCTTGTAATCGAACAATAATAGGAACATTAATATTCCCCATATTTTTATAAGCATCAATTACACCTTGTGCAACACGGTCACAACGTACAATTCCTCCAAAGATATTAATCAGAATAGCTTTCACAGCTGGATCTTTCAATATAATCTTAAAAGCCGCCTCTACCCTAGCAGCATCAGCAGTACCGCCAACATCCAAAAAATTGGCCGGTTCTCCTCCAGCTTGTTTAATTAAATCCATAGTTGCCATAGCCAGTCCTGCTCCATTAACCATACAACCAACATTACCATCTAAATCAACATAGTTTAATCCAACTTCTTTAGCTTCAACTTCAATAGGATTTTCCTCCCTCAAATCCCTAAGTTCTGCATAATCCTTATGTCTATATAAGGCATTATCATCGATAGTCACCTTGGCATCAACAGCCAAAATTTTATTATCACTGGTTTTTAATACAGGGTTAATTTCAAACAAAGAAGAATCCGATTTTACATAAGCGGAATAAAGTGCTGTAACAAATTTGGTCATTTCCTTAAAAGCAATACCAGATAACCCTAGATTAAAAGCGATACGCCTTGCTTGAAAAGGCATTAAACCTACTGTAGGATCAATTTCCTCTGTAAATATTAAATGTGGGGTTTCTTCAGCTACGGTTTCAATATCCATACCCCCCTCTGTTGAGTACATAATCATATTTCTACCAGTGGCTCTATTTAAAAGCACTGACATGTAAAATTCACTAGTTTCACTTTCTCCAGGATAATAAACATCCTCGGCCACCAATACTTGGTGGACCTTTTTACCTTCTGAAGACGTTTGGGGAGTTACCAGATTCATGCCAATAATCTGGCCTGCAAGCTCTTCAACCTGTTGTATGTTTTTGGCTAATTTAACACCTCCACCCTTTCCACGACCACCAGCATGAACCTGTGCTTTTATAACATGCCATCCTGTACCAGTTTCTTCAGTTAATTGCTTGGCTGCAGCAACAGCTTCTGTAGCACTTTGGGCTACAATACCACGTTGAATACGCACTCCAAAACTACTTAATATTTCTTTACCTTGATATTCGTGTAAATTCATAATTAGCTTAATAATTTGAGTTGGGCAAAGGTAAATAATCACATGTAATTAGACTAATGTTTTTATAAAGAAAAGCCCCTAACTTGTTTTTAGTTAATTTTATCAATGTTATATAATTAACATTTTGTTTAATTTGTTTAATTTTATCTATAATTATTTTATTTAAGTTGTAAAGGAATATATTTGCTCAAAAATAAATATACTTATGACTAACAGTCAATTATTACAAATCGCAAAGGAGTTCGGTAATCCATTATATGTTTATGATGCTGAAAAAATAGCTTCTCAATATAGTCGCTTAACCGGTGCTTTTAAATCGGTAAAGAACTTAAAGATAAACTATGCTGTAAAAGCATTGTCCAACATATCGATTTTAAAGTTTTTTAATTCACTTGGCTCTGGAATTGATACGGTTTCCATACAAGAGGTTAATTTGGGGATTGCTGCTGGTTTTAAACCAGAACAAATTATTTTCACTCCAAATGGTGTGTCTTTATCTGAAATTGAAGAAGCTGCAAAACTAGGTGTACAAATAAATATAGACAACTTATCAATATTAGAACAATTTGGAACCAATCATCCAGATACACCTGTTTGCATCCGTATCAACCCACATGTAATGGCTGGAGGCAATAGTAACATTTCTGTTGGACACATTGATTCTAAATTTGGGATTTCTATTCATCAAATCCCCCATTTATTACGCATTGTTGAGAATACTAAAATGACTATTAATGGTATTCACATGCACACAGGAAGTGACATCTTAGACATTGATGTATTCTTATATGCCAGTGAAATATTGTTTGAAACGGCTAAACAATTCAAAAACCTTGAATTTATAGATTTTGGATCGGGCTTCAAAGTTCCTTACAAAAAAGGAGATATTGAAACAAACATTGAAGAGTTAGGCAGAAAATTATCTGAAAAGTTTAATGCCTTTTGTAAAGATTACGGAAAGGAACTAACATTAGCTTTTGAACCTGGAAAATTTTTGGTGAGCGAAGCTGGCACTTTTTTAACCCAAGTTAATGCGGTAAAGCAGACAACTTCTACCGTTTTTGCTCATGTAGATTCTGGGTTTAACCACTTAATACGACCCATGTTTTATGGTTCACACCATGATATTATTAACCTCTCAAACCCTAATGGTCGAGAACGTTTTTATACTGTAGTAGGTTATATTTGTGAAACGGATACATTTGGCAATAATAGAAGAATTAAGGAAATTAACGAAGGCGATATTTTAGCCTTTAAAAATGCTGGAGCATATTGCTTTTCCATGGCCAGTAATTACAATTCGCGCTATCGTCCTGCTGAAGTATTATGGTACAATAAAAAAGCACATTTAATAAGAAAACGTGAAACCTTTGATGACTTACTAAAGAATCAAGTTGAAATTGATTTAAAAAAAACAAAAGCAACTGTTCTAGCAAAGTAGAAGATCTTGTTAATTCCAAAAAAGCGCTCAATTGTATTAATTGAGCGTTTTTTTTAGTGACTAACTTAATAGTTTTTTGCAATAAAATGTTTTTAATATTTTTATTATGCACGCATAATATATTTTATTATATTTGGCTAACAAAAGGCAAATTATGAAAGATAAAACTTTAGATTACGTACTAAGAACTACATGGCTTACCATACAAAAAATGTATAATGAAGAAGCTGCTAAATTTGATAGTACAATGGCAACAGGTTTTACTTTATTAAGCATAGATCCAGAAAAAGGTACTCCTTCAACAGCCTTAGGTCCCAAAATGGGAATGGAAGCCACAAGTCTATCACGTATTTTAAAAACCATGGAAGAAAGGGGATTAATAGATCGCCAACCAAATCCAGAAGACGGTCGTGGTGTACTAATACACTTAACCGATTTTGGAAAAGAAAAAAGGGATTATTCAAGAGAAAAAGTACTCACTTTTAACAACGCCATAAGAAACAACATTTCAGAAGAAAAGTTGGATCATTTTTATGAAGTGGCTGAATTAATAAACGATATGATCACCAACAAAAGAATTTACGAGCAAAATAAGTAAGAACTTATACAGAATGAGCAAACGTAGAATAAATAAAGTAGCCATTATAGGTTCTGGAATTATGGGAAGCGGTATTGCTTGTCATTTTGCAAATATTGGCGTAGATGTACTATTATTGGATATTACCCCTAGGGAACTTAACGAGAAAGAAAAAGCCAAAGGGTTGACCTTAAATGATAAAATAGTTAGGAACAGATTAGTCAATGATGCTTTAAATAAGGCATTAAAGTCGACCCCCTCTCCTATTTATCACCAAAAATTTGCAAGTAGAATAACTACTGGTAATCTGGAAGATGACATTTCTAAAGTAGCTGATGCGGATTGGATTATGGAAGTGGTTGTTGAACGATTGGATATTAAAAAACAAGTCTTTGAAAATCTTGAAAAACACAGAAGTCCAGGCACTTTAATAACTAGTAATACTTCTGGTATCCCAATAAAATTTATGAGTGATGGTCGAAGTGATGATTTTCAAAAACATTTTTGTGGGACCCACTTTTTTAATCCGGCGCGTTACTTAAAGTTATTCGAAATTATTCCAGGTCCTAAAACCTCACAGGAGGTTTTAGATTTTCTTAATAATTATGGTGAACAATTTTTAGGTAAGACTTCTGTTATAGCAAAGGACACACCTGCTTTTATAGGAAACCGAATTGGTATTTTCAGTATTATGAGCTTATTCCATACCGTACAGGATATGGGATTGACCATTGAAGAAGTAGACAAACTTACTGGTCCCGTTATTGGCAGGCCCAAATCTGCTACATTTAGAACCGTTGATGTTGTTGGCCTTGACACCCTTGTTCATGTTTCTAATGGCATAGTAGAAAATTGCAGGAATGATGAACGATTAGAACTTTTCAAGCTACCTGAGTTTGTCCAAACCATGATGGTAAACAAATGGTATGGCAGTAAATCAGGTCAAGGTTTTTATAAGAAACATGTTACTGAAGATGGTAAAAAAGAAATACTGTCATTAGATTTAAATACATTAAATTATCGCTCGGCTAAAAGGGCAAAATTTGCGACTTTAGAATTAACCAAACCTATTGATAAAGTAATTGATAGGTTTAAAATTCTTGTAAACGGGAAAGATAAAGCGGGAGAATTCTATAGGAAAACATTCGCCGCATTATTTGCTTATGTATCTCAACGTATTCCTGAAATATCTGATGACCTCTATAAAATCGATAACGCTATGAAGGCCGGTTTTGGTTGGGAACAAGGCCCTTTTCAAATTTGGGATGCCATAGGTGTCGATAAAGGGATAGCAATGATAGAAGATGAAAATCTAGAACTAGCTACTTGGGTAAAGGATATGCTAGCATCTGGAAGGAACTCTTTCTATAACGTAAAAGATGGAGCCACCTATGTTTATAATATTCAGAACAAATCTCAAGAAAAAATACCAGGACAAGATGCATTTATTATTTTGGATAATATTAGAAAATCGAATGAAGTCTATAAAAATTCAGGTGTTGTTATAGAAGATTTGGGTGATGGTATTTTAAACTGTGAATTCCAGTCTAAAATGAACACTATAGGTGGTGATGTACTTGCAGGAATAAATAAGGCCATAGATTTAGCCGAACAAAGTTTTGAGGGATTAGTAGTTGGTAACCAAGGCGCCAATTTCTCAGTTGGCGCCAATATTGGAATGATTTTTATGATGGCAGTAGAACAGGAATATGATGAATTAAATGCTGCTATAAAATATTTTCAAGACACCATGATGCGTTTGCGCTATTCCTCCATTCCAACAATTTCAGCACCACATGGCCTATCACTTGGAGGAGCTTGTGAGCTATCTATGCATGCCGATAAAGTAGTTGCAGCAGCCGAAACTTATATGGGGCTAGTAGAATTTGGAGTAGGTGTCATTCCTGGTGGTGGTGGCTCAAAAGAAATGGCTTTAAGGGCATCTGATACTTTCAGAAAAGGAGATGTTGAATTAAATGTCCTACAAGAATATTTCTTAACCATCGGTATGGCAAAAGTATCAACATCAGCTTATGAAGCATACGACTTAGGTATACTTCAAAAAGGAAAAGATGTCATAGTTGTTAATAAGGACAGTCAAATTGCTATAGCAAAAGCTTACGCTAAATTAATGGCTGATGCAGGCTACACTAAACCCATAAAACGCAAAGATGTTAAAGTTTTAGGAAAGCAAGCGTTAGGGATGTTCTTGGTAGGAACAGATGCCATGGAGGCAAGTAACTATATTAGTGAACATGATCAAAAAATTGCCAATAAATTGGCTTATGTCATGGCGGGTGGTGATTTATCGGAGCCTTCATTAGTAACCGAACAATACTTACTGGATATTGAACGAGAAGCCTTTTTGAGTTTATGTACAGAGCGTAAAACCTTGGAACGTATTCAACATATGTTGAAAACGGGAAAACCATTACGTAATTAGACAAATTAGAATATTGGATTTATAGATATTTAGAAATCGAAACAGTCTAAAAATCTAATTATCTAAAATTTAAAATTATGAAACAAGCATATATAGTAAAAGCATATAGAACCGCTGTAGGTAAAGCCCCTAAAGGAGTGTTTCGTTTCAAACGTGCAGACGAATTAGGCGCTGAGACCATACAGTACATGATGAAGGAACTTCCAAACTTGGATGTTTCAAGAATAGATGATGTTATTGTTGGTAATGCCATGCCCGAAGGCTCACAAGGGCTGAATATGGCAAGGTTCATTTCATTAATTGGTTTAAATACTATTGATGTACCGGGCGTAACAATAAACAGATTTTGTTCATCGGGTATAGAAACCATTGGGATTGCCACAGCAAAAATTAAGGCTGGTATGGCCGATTGTATAATTGCAGGAGGTTCAGAAAGTATGAGTTCAGTACCTATGACCGGCTTTAAACCAGAACTGAACTATAACACAATAAAAGCGGGGCATGAAGATTATTATTGGGGCATGGGAAATACCGCTGAAGCGGTTGCCAAACAGTTCAATATATCTCGAGAAGACCAAGATATGTTTGCTTACCATTCACATCAAAAAGCACTAAAAGCCCAAGCTGAAAATCGTTTTCAAAATCAAATTGTTCCTATTGAAGTTGAGCAAACCTACATTGATGATAAAGGTAAAAAGGCTACAAAAACATATACAGTTACCAAAGATGAAGGTCCTCGCACAGACACAAGTCTGGAGGCTTTAGCAAAATTACGTCCTGTTTTTGCACAAGGAGGAAGCGTGACTGCCGGAAACTCATCCCAAATGAGTGATGGTGCTGCTTTTGTTATGGTGATGAGCGAAAATTTAGTTAAAGAATTGAACCTAGAACCTATAGCACGCTTAGTGAGTTATGCCGCAGTTGGTGTTGAACCACGAATTATGGGTATTGGCCCTGTGAAAGCCATTCCTAAAGCTTTAAAAATGGCTGGATTAAAACAGAAAAATTTAGACTTAATTGAGTTGAATGAGGCCTTTGCATCTCAGTCGCTTGCCGTTATAAGGGAATTAAATTTAAATCCTGACTTGGTAAATGTTAATGGAGGAGCTATAGCTTTAGGACATCCTCTTGGTTGCACAGGAGCTAAATTATCAGTACAACTATTTGATGAAATGCGAAAACGTAATATGAAAGGAAACTACGGTGCTGTAACCATGTGTGTAGGTACTGGACAAGGAGCTTGTGGAATTTTTGAATTTATAAATTAAGAAAAAGAAAAGATAAATATGGAAAAAGAAATATTAAGAGGTGGTCAATTTCTCGTAAAGGAAACAAACTGTGAAGATATTTTCATTCCAGAAGATTTCAACGAAGATCAAATGATGATGAAAGAGGCGGTTACCGAATTTGTTGATCGTGAAATATGGGCAAAAAAAGCTCAGTTTGAACAAAAGGACTATGCTTTAACAGAGTCCTGCATGCGAAAAGCAGGTGAACTTGGTTTTCTTAGTGTTTCTGTCCCTGAAGCTTATGGTGGCATGGGTATGGGTTTTGTTGACACCATGTTGGTTTGTGACTATATTTCAGGAGCCACAGGATCTTTTAGTACAGCTTTTGGTGCCCATACTGGTATAGGGACCATGCCTATTACACTTTACGGTACAGAAGAACAAAAGCAAAATTATGTTCCAAAATTAGCTTCTGGTGAATGGTTTGGTTCATATTGCCTTACAGAACCTAGTGCAGGTAGTGATGCCAATTCGGGAAAAACCAAAGCTGTATTATCTGAAGATGGTAAATACTATAAAATCACTGGCCAAAAAATGTGGATTTCCAATGCAGGGTTTTGTAGTCTTATGATTGTTTTTGCACGTATAGAAGATGATAAAAATATTACTGGGTTTATTATAGAATACGACCCAGAAAACCCTAACGGCATTACGTTGGGTGAAGAAGAACACAAATTAGGGATACGTGCGTCATCCACACGTCAGGTGTTTTTTAATGAAACCAAAGTCCCTATTGAAAACATGCTTTCTTCTAGAGGCAATGGCTTTAAAATAGCCATGAATGCCCTTAATGTAGGTAGAATAAAGTTGGCTGTAGCATGTTTGGATGCTCAACGCCGGGTAATATCCGAATCTGTTAAATATGCCAACGAACGCATTCAATTTAAAAGACCTATTTCAAGTTTTGGAGCCATACAACAAAAAATAGCTGAAATGGCTACCAATTGCTGGGTTGGTGAAGCGGGTTGTTATAGAGCAGCAAAGAATATTGAAGACCGTATAGAACTTAGAAGGCATAACGGGAAGGACACACATCAAGAAGCAGAACTTAAAGGTGTTGAAGAATATGCCATAGAATGCTCCATGCTTAAGGTTGCTGTTTCAGAATTTGTTCAAAAGTGTACAGATGAAGGTATCCAGATATTAGGAGGCATGGGGTTTTCGGAAGATACACCAATGGAGTCTGCATGGCGAGATGCTCGCATATCGAGAATCTACGAAGGCACTAACGAAATAAACCGGATGTTGTGCATTGGCATGCTTATTAAAAAAGCCATGAAAGGACATGTAGATGTTATAACTCCAGCGATGGCTGTTAAAGAAGAATTAACAGGTATCCCTTCTTTTGAAACTCCAGATTATTCTGAGTTGTTTTCAGAAGAAAAAAATATCATCAAAAACCTTAAAAAGTTATTTTTAATGGTTTCTGGAGCTGCTTTACAAAAATACGGCGAGCAAATTGAAGAGCAGCAACAATTAATGCTAGCAGCCTCAGATATTTTAATACAAATTTATTTAGCTGAATCTGCGATACTACGAGCTGAAAAAATGGCTAAGGCTAATGGAGAGGACCAAGTAAAAGAACAAATAGCTATGGCAAAACTAAACCTGTTCCATGCCATAGACGTTATTGAAACTGCGGGTAAACATTCTATTATTTCATTCTCTTCTGGAGATGAACAACGCATGATGCTTATGGGTTTAAAACGTTATATCAAATACGTTAACATGCCCAATATTATAGAACTAAGGCGTATTATTGCCGAAAAAGTAATTCAAGAAAATAAGTATTGTTTTTAATTTTAAGTGACTAACTCAATTTTAAAGGCGTCCCAAAAATTATTTTGGGGCGCTTTTTATTAACAGGTCTTTAAGAACTTTTTATTTAACTTTATGTCAAAATCAAAACAAATGATCATTCGTTTTCGTTTATTATTTATTTACAGTATTTTATTCTCATTTGTAGCACATTCTCAAGGCTTACTTCAAGAGAAAAACCATTTTACTAGACAAGATACATTGAGAGGCAGTATCACACCTGAACGCGCTTGGTGGGATTTAACCTATTACCATTTAGATATAACAGTAAATCCTGATAAAAAATATATTTTTGGTAAAAATACCCTTCAATATAAAGTTTTAGAGCCCTATTCAATAATGCAAATAGATTTACAGCCACCTCTAACGTTAACTAGGGCTTTACAGAATGGGAAGGAACTCCAAATTAAACACGATGGTAATGCTCATTTTATTACTTTGGAAACACCACAAGAACCAAATACCGTAAATAGCCTTGAAGTGTATTATGGTGGTCATCCTAGAGAAGCGGTTAGAGCGCCATGGGATGGTGGTATATCTTGGGATAAAGATATAAACGGTAACCACTTTGTTGCTTCCTCTTGCCAAGGTCTGGGTGCTAGTGTTTGGTGGCCTTGCAAAGACCACATGTACGACGAAGTGGACAGCATGCTTATAAGTGTTAATGTACCTTCAAAATTAATGAATGTTTCTAATGGTAGACTCCGTAAAGTTGAACAAATTGGAGATACTAAAACCTACCATTGGTTTGTAAAAAGCCCCATCAATAATTATGGTGTTAATATAAATATTGGAGATTACGTAAATTTTTCTGAGGTCTATGATGGCCAAGGTGGAAATTTATTAATGGACTATTATGTTTTAAAAGATAATCTTGAAAAAGCCAAAGTACATTTTAAGGAGGTTCCTAAAATGATGGAAGCATTCGAGCATTGGTTTGGTCAATACCCTTTTTATGCGGATAGCTTTAAATTAGTAGAAGTCCCCTATCTAGGTATGGAACACCAAAGTTCGGTGACCTATGGCAATGGTTACCAAAAAGGGTATCGTGGCAACGACCTATCAGGAACGGGTTGGGGCTTAAAATTCGATTTTATAATCATCCACGAAGCTGGACATGAATGGTTTGCTAATAATATCACCAATAAGGATATTGCCGATATGTGGATACACGAGAGCTTCACTTCTTATTCTGAAAATTTGTTTTTGGATTATTACTATGGAAAACAAGCCTCGGCAGATTATGTTATAGGTACTCGAAAAAAAATTTTAAACGACAGACCCTTAATTGGGTTTTATAATGTAAACCATGAAGGCTCTGGAGACATGTATTATAAAGGCGCCAATATGCTTCACACCCTTAGACAATTAATAGAGAATGACCAAAAATGGCGTAAAATCCTCATTGGTTTAAATACAACATTTTACCACCAAACCGTAACCACAAAGCAAATTGAAGATTACATAAGCAAACAATCAGGATATGATTTAACCGAATTTTTCAATCAGTATTTAAGAACTACTATGATTCCTACCTTGGAATATAAAATTGATGGCAAAAACTTAAAATACAGATGGACAAATATTGTAGATAAGTTTGATATGCCTATCGAGGTTAGCATTAACAAAAATAAACAATGGCTATACCCAAAAGGGGAATGGGAAACATTAACGTTCGACGAGAATATTGGTTTATTTGAAATCGATAGGGATTTTTATGTTTCATCAAAAAAAATATAACCTTTGGAAGAATTTCCCGAACTTTATTTTGAATGTGGTGTCGATTGGTACAGTTGGTTAAAGGAAAACCATAATTTACATAAAGGGGTTTATTTAATATTTTATAAACTAGAATTAAATATTCCCACCATGCGTTGGGAAGAAGCCGTGAAAGTGGCTTTATGCTTTGGTTGGATAGATTCTACTGTAAAAAGTTTAGGTAATGGTAAACGCAGACAATATTTTACTCCCAGAAATCCCAAAAGTGTATGGAGTGCCTTAAACAAAAGCTATATACAAGAATTAACTGCGAATAACTTAATACATGAAAGTGGTTTTGAGGCCATTAAAATTGCAAAACAAAATGGTAGCTGGACTGCATTGGATGATGTAGAGAATGAAGTTATACCAAAAGATTTGCAGACTGCTTTCAGAGAAAACCCAATAGCTTTAAAAAATTACAAAAACTTAGCCCCTTCCTACCGGAAAGGATACTTGTACTGGTTAAACCAAGCAAAAAGAAAGATAACTAGACAAAAACGTATTTTAGAGATTATTAAGTATTGTACAAATAATATTAAAAGCCGTGAAGATTGGTGATTTCTGTTATTGTTCAACTAACCTCATGGATTATAAATTCATAGTTTTATTTAAAGAATGGTTTTTCTCACTTTGTTCTTCTTAAGAAATCCGTGAAGTACGAAATAACAAAAACTATCTTAAGACATATAGAAACTAAAAAACCAACAATATTATTAATAGAGCTTTTTAACTTTAACGAAACAGTAAAAGTTTTAAAAACTGAAGTCTATTCTATGCGTTTTAAACCACTTAAATCTTCAATCCTAATATGTTTGCCAACTGTTGAAATTAATCCCTCTTTTTTAAATTGTGATAATACCCTGATAGCAGATTCGGTTGCCGTACCAACAATATTGGCAAAATCTTCACGAGACAATAACACACTTAAAGTTCCATCTGGATTTACCCCAAAACTATCATAGATATAAACCAAGGTTTCTGCCAATCTTTGGCGAACTGATTTTTGTGCCATGTTAACAATTACATCGTCTGCTTCTTTTAAATCGTTGGCCATTTCTTTTAAGACATCGAAAGAAAAAGCTGCATTTTTTTGAAGATCAGCTATTATTTCACTTTTAGGTATAAAACAAACTTCCATATCATTTAAAGCAGTAGCCTGCAAATTGGCACTTTCATCAGTTACTAAAGAGCGTTGCCCTATTAATTGCCCTTTAACTACCATTTTAACAATTTGGTCTTTACCGTTTTCACTTAATTTTGACAACTTACAAATACCATCTTTCACACAATAGATACCATTGATGTTTTCACCTTCTTCAAAAAGAATTTCACCTTTTTTTATGATTTTTGAAGTCTTACAACTTGAAATTCGAATTAACTCATCTTTTGTTAACGCTTTAAGTGAATTGAACTGTTTTATTATACATTGCTCACATTTACCCATACCTTATTCTTAATTATTTTTCAAAAGTAAGCAAAACATGACATATATCATATTAAAATATTTTCTATATCTTAACATTTGCAACGGGTATAATTTGAGCAAATATTATGGAGCATAAAACATGTTTCCACTGCGGTTTGGATGCTGCATCTTCTGGTATATATTATGATGACAAAACGTTTTGTTGCAGTGGCTGCAAGACCGTTTATGAGATTTTCAGCATCAACGATTTAACATGTTACTATGACTTACAACAGGCTCCAGGTGCCACACCTAAAGATATTGAAGGAAAATACAACTTTTTAGATAACGCTAAAATTGTGGATCAGTTACTGGAGTTTAAAGACAATGATGTACAAATCATTACACTTTACATTCCTCATATACATTGTAGCTCCTGTATTTGGATTTTGGAAAACTTAAACAAGTTAAATCCCGCCGTAAGTTCCTCTATGGTTGTCTTTGGAAAAAAAACAGTAAGGGTCACTTATACTCCTCAGCAATTATCATTAAAAAATTTGGTAACCCTTTTGAGCAGTATTGGCTACGAACCCTATATTAGCTTAGAAGATTATAGTGTGGGCAAAAAGCATGTGGACCGCTCATTGATATACAAATTAGGAGTTGCTGGTTTTGCATTCGGTAACGTCATGTTTTTATCTTTTCCAGAATATTTTCAAGTAGGGGAATTTTGGTTAGAACAATACAAACACCTCTTTAGGTGGCTTATGTTTGCTTATTCAGTACCTGTTGTGGTATACGCAGCCCAAGGTTATTTTGTATCTGCCTTTAAAGGTTTACGTTCCAAAATTCTTAATATCGATGTCCCCATTGCTTTGGGTGTTTTCGTGCTTTTTGTACGTAGTTCCTTTGATATTATTTTTGATATGGGCTCTGGTTTTTTTGACAGTTTAACGGGACTTATTTTCTTTTTATTGCTTGGAAAATTTTTTCAACAAAAGACCTATAGTTTTTTATCTTTTGAACGTGACTATAAATCATATTTTCCCATTGGCATTACTAAGATAACTAATGACAATACTGAAGAATCCATTCAGGTTTATGATATACGGAAAGGTGATCGCCTTCTAATTAGAAATGAAGAACTCATACCTGTCGATTGTATTCTTATAAAAGGTAAGGCACGTGTTGATTACAGTTTTGTTACCGGAGAATCAAGAACTGTTTCAAAACAATCTGGAGACAAGCTTTTTGCTGGCGGCAAACAATTGGATGGAAGTATAGAAGTAGATGTTCTAAAATCAGTTGAGCAAAGTTACCTAACACAATTGTGGAGCAACGATGTGTTTAAAAAGGATAAGGCACTTTCTTTTACCGATATTACCAACCGCATAAGTAAAAGCTTCACTATAAGCATTTTATCAATAGCGCTTATAGCAACCAGCTTTTGGTTGTTAACTGATTCCAGTAAAGCATTAAACGTCTTTACATCTGTACTTATTATTGCATGCCCTTGTGCTATAGCATTGGCCGCTCCATTTACCTTTGGGAATGTGTTACGGATTTTTGGAAAGAAAAAGTTTTACCTAAAAAATGCATCAGTAATAGAACAATTGGCTAAAATAAATACCATTATTTTTGACAAGACTGGCACCATAACCACCAATAAAGAAACCATCATACACTATGAAGGAAAGCAACTTAATGATAAGGAAGAAACTTTATTGAAAAGCACCTTACGTGGCTCCAACCATCCACTCAGTAGATCACTTTATGGCATTTTAAAAGCGAACGATATCGTTTCATTGGATTATTTTGAAGAACATGTGGGTAAGGGTATTGAAGCTAAACATAAAAACCACAACATAAAGATAGGTTCAGCGCCTTTTGTTGGTCTTAATCTAGATGTTACTACATTAAATACATCAGTACATATTACCACAAACAACAATTACAAAGGAAAGTTTACCTTTTATAACAAATATAGAACAGGACTTTCCAAATTGTTCAACAAACTTAAAAAGGACTACGATTTAGTCATTCTTTCAGGAGATAATGCAGGAGAAAAAGATAATTTAACTAAATTGTTACCTACAAAAACCAAATTGTTGTTTAAACAGAAACCAGAGGATAAATTAGAATACATTAAATACCATCAAAGCGAAGGTGCTAAGGTATTAATGGTTGGAGATGGTTTAAATGATGCTGGGGCGTTAGCACAAAGTGATGTAGGCATTGCCATTTCAGAAAATGTTAATGTATTTTCTCCAGCTTGTGATGCAATTTTGGATGCTTCAAAATTTAAGCATTTGCATGAGTACATAAGTATTTCAAAATCGGCTATAAAAATAATCAAATGGAGTTTTGTTCTATCTTTTATCTATAATGTTATTGGTTTGTCATTTGCGGTTACAGGACAATTATCACCTATCATAGCTGCTATTTTGATGCCTTTAAGCTCCATTAGCATTGTAGTCTTTACTACGGTGGCGACAAACTTTGTTAATAGAAGGTTGAGATGAAGACAGTATATATAAAATGGTGACTGAGGATTTCAAAGTCAATAAAGAATTTTAAGACTTTATTAAAAACATGATAAAAGTCATATTTTGAAAATAGGTATACAATTATTTTTGAACCATCACTTCAAATAGGTATGAGTGTTATATATATTTTGTTAGCTATAAGCATTGCTGTAGCTGTTGTTTTTTTTATTGCCTTTATTTTGGCGGTAAGGAGTGGACAGTATGACGATAGCTACACCCCTTCTGTAAGAATGCTCTTTGAAGATGAACTCGTTAAAGAAAAAAACAAGAAATCAATACTAACCAAAAAAGAATAACAAATTATTTACTTATGGAAATGCAACAGTTTCATTACGATAACAAAATCGTTACCAAGTTCATTTATGCCACAATAGTTTTTGGAGTAGTAGGCATGTTAGTAGGGCTTTTACTGGCCTTTATGTTCCTATTTCCAAATCTTACTGATGGTATTTCGTGGTTAAGCTTTGGCCGTCTAAGACCATTACACACCAATGCTGTTATTTTTGCCTTTGTTGGAAATGCAATGTTTGCGGGGATTTATTATTCACTACAACGTTTATTAAAAGCGCGTATGGCAAGTGACCTACTAAGTAATATTAACTTTTGGGGCTGGCAGCTCATTATTGTAGCTGCTGCGATAACATTACCTTTAGGTATTACGACCTCTAAAGAATATGCCGAATTGGAATGGCCTATAGACATTGCCATTGCACTAATATGGGTTGTATTTGGCGTAAACATGATCTGGACCATTTTAAAACGTCGCCAACGTCATTTATATGTTGCTATTTGGTTCTACATAGCCACTTTTGTAACTGTTGCTGTATTACACATCTTTAATAGTTTGGAGCTTCCTGTTAGCGCCCTAAAAAGTTACTCGGTTTATGCCGGTGTACAGGATGCCTTAGTACAGTGGTGGTATGGACATAATGCAGTGGCATTCTTCTTAACAACCCCTTTTTTAGGTATTATGTATTACTTTGTGCCTAAAGCAGCCAATAGACCTGTATACTCATATAGGCTTTCCATTGTACACTTTTGGTCACTTATCTTTATATATATATGGGCAGGCCCACACCATTTATTATACACTGCCTTACCGGAATGGGCACAAAATTTAGGAGTGGTATTCTCTGTAATGCTATTGATGCCTTCTTGGGGTGGTATGATCAATGGATTGTTAACATTGAGAGGTGCTTGGGATAAGGTACGTACCGATCCCGTTTTAAAATTTATGGTAGTGGCGATTACTGGATACGGTATGGCTACGTTTGAGGGACCAACACTATCATTAAAAAACGTAAACGCCATTGCCCACTTTACTGACTGGATTATTGCTCATGTGCACGTAGGAGCATTGGCTTGGAATGGTTTTATGGCCTTTGGCATTATCTATTACCTAATTCCACGACTATTTAAAACCAAACTGTTTTCTCTGGGCTTAGCCAATTTACATTTCTGGCTAGGCACATTGGGAATTATCATCTATGCACTACCCATGTATGTGGCAGGGTTTACCCAAGCCAGTATGTGGAAACAGTTTAACCCAGATGGCACATTGGTTTATGGGAATTTCTTAGAGACCGTTACCGAAATAATCCCTATGTACTGGATGCGTGCCATTGGTGGTACCTTATATATTATTGGATTGTTAATTTTGGTTTATAACATTATTGCTACTATTAAAAGTGGAAGTAAAGTAGAAGATGAATTAGCAGAGGCTCCTGCTCTGGAACGTGTTACTAAAAGACGTACAGCTAATGAAGGTTGGCATACTTGGTTAGAAAGAAGACCTGTACAATTAACCTTATTAGCGACCATAGCCATATTAATAGGTGGCATCATACAAATTGTGCCAACTATTATGGTAAAATCTAATATACCTACAATTGCTAGTGTAAAACCATACACACCACTTGAACTAGAAGGTCGGGATATATATATACGTGAAGGCTGTGTGGGCTGTCACTCACAAATGATTCGTCCGTTTAGAAGCGAAGTAGAACGTTATGATTGGAGAGCTAACAACAAACAATATTCAAAGGCTGGTGAATATGTTTACGACCATCCATTCCTTTGGGGCAGTAAGCGTACAGGTCCAGATTTGCATAGGCTTGGTGGTAAGTATTCCGATAACTGGCACTTTAACCATATGTACGACCCACAAAGTACCTCATCAGGCTCCATTATGCCTCGTTACCCATGGTTAATTACAGGTCCATCGAGCAAGCTTGACAAGTCACAAACCGAAGCCAAAATGAGAACCATGGTATCTTTAGGTGTCCCTTACAGTGATGAAGACATCACTAATGCACAACAAAGCATGCTGGAACAAGGAACTAAAATAGAAGAGAACCTTTATAACGATCCGGATTTTGCCAAAAACTATGAAGCCAATAAGCAATATGCTGTAGAAAACGGCCAAGAGTTTGTCGAGATGAAAAACAGGGAAATCGTTGCACTTATAGCCTATTTGCAACGCCTAGGAACCGATATTCATGAAGGTACGGAATAACCTTTGAAATTTAAAACTATGTTGAAATTTGTAAAAAACCATATGGAAAGCATTTCAGGTATAGAAATCTATCCTATTATTTCCCTACTCATCTTTTTTATCTTTTTTGTAGTACTGGCTTGGTGGGTAGTAACTGCCAAAAAAGACTATATAAATAAAGTAAGTAATATGCCATTAGACAACCAAAACGATAATATATTATGAGAAACTTAATTCCATCCTGGGTAAGGGTACCCATTGTATTCTTCATCATTTTTGGTGCTGTAGAGTACTTTATAGACTCCGGAGAAAAACCTGCATTTGTAGAATTTCCTAGCGTATTGCTGTTTCTTTTTTTAGTATTGCTCATCTTAATTGCCATTGAAGCCATAATAAGTGCTCTGGAAAATGTCATGTTGCATAAACTGGATGAAGCAGGTAAGGCGCGTTTTCTGGCTAATAAGGAAAAACCATATCAATTTACTTGGTTGAAAAATGCTTACAAGAAGCTTTTAAAACAAAAACCTCTTGAAGAAGAACATGAAATTGTTTTAGACCATAATTACGATGGTATTAAGGAGTTGGATAATAGCTTACCGCCTTGGTGGTTATATGGATTCTATGTGACAATAATCTTTGCAGCTGTTTACCTATTACGATACCATGTATTTGATGGAGCGGGTCAATTTGATGAATTGGAAACCGAACTTGCCGATGCTAGAGTCGCTCTTGAAGAATACAAAAAAACGGCCAAGAACCTCGTTGATGTGAACACAGTTGAACAACTTACTGATGCTTCCGATTTAAGTGCAGGTAAAACCATTTTTGAAACCAACTGTGTGGCTTGTCATATGTCCGATGGCGGAGGTGGTATTGGACCAAATCTTACAGACAAACATTGGATTATGGGTGGCGATATTAAAAGCATTTTTGAAACCGTTTCAGAAGGTGGGCGTTCGGGCAAAGGTATGATTGCTTGGAAACAACAATTAAAACCTATAGAAATAGCACAGGTTGCAAGTTACGTGCTAACTTTCCAAGGTACCACACCAGCTAACCCAAAAGACCCCGAAGGTGATTTGTGGGAAGCTGAAAATAAAGAAACCCAAGTAAACCCAGTTCAATAAGAACAGATTAATAGCCAACTCAACTAGATTCCCTTTGTTTTAAAAATAAAGGGAATCTTTTAACCCAAACCCTTTGGAAACTCCAGATAACGAAAAATTCAGAGACTCTATTGGTACGATTACAGAAGAAGGTAAACGCGCTTGGGTATTTCCAAAAAAGCCTAATGGCAGATACTATGATAAAAGAAAATTTATAAGCTATATTTTATTAGCTTTCTTGCTTTTATCTCCATTCATTAAAATAAATGGGAACCAATTCTTAATGTTCAATGTTTTAGAACGACGTTTTAACATTTTTGGTTTTCCTTTTTGGCCACAAGACTTTCATTTATTTGTGGTAACAATGATTATAGGTGTGGTTTTCATAACACTTTTTACAGTGGCATTCGGACGTATTTTTTGTGGTTGGATCTGTCCGCAAACCATTTTTATGGAAATGGTATTTCGACGCATTGAATACTGGATTGAGGGTGACCGAAATAAACAACGTAAGCTAGACAGGCAAGCTTGGAATATTGAAAAAATTAGAAAACGTATCTTGAAATGGGTTATTTTCTTAATCATTTCATTTTTGATTGCTAATGTATTTCTAGCTTATCTCGTGGGAAGCGATAAACTATTAAAGTATATCAGTGATGGTCCATTAGAACATTTAAGCACCTTATTTCCATTAATTATTTTTACTGTAGTTTTCTATTTTGTTTTTGCATGGTTTAGGGAACAAGTTTGTATAATAGCTTGTCCATATGGTAGACTACAAGGCGTATTGTTGGACACAAAATCTATAGTTGTGGCTTATGACCACAAACGTGGTGAGGGAGAAAACGGGCGAAAAAAATTTAGAAAAAATGAAGATCGGCAAGCCTTAGGTCATGGAGATTGTATAGATTGCTTACAATGTGTGCATGTATGTCCTACAGGAATTGATATTAGAAATGGAACTCAACTAGAGTGTGTAAACTGTACTGCTTGTATAGATGAATGTGATCATATCATGGAAAGCATCAATCTGCCTAAAGGCCTTATTCGATATGCAAGTGAAGAGAATATAGAAAAAAAAGTGCCTTTTAGGCTAACGGCTCGAATGAAAGGTTACATTGCCGTATTATCTATATTGATTGGGTTACTAACTGGTATGCTTTTCATAAGAAATGATGTTGAAGCTACAATCTTAAGATTACCAGGCCAGCTCTATGAACATAAGGACAATAATATTATAAGCAATGTTTTTACTTATAAACTGGTAAATAAAACAACACATGATATTGAACATATAAGCCTAAAATTAATGACCCATAAAGGCGAATTGAAATTGGTTGGTACTAATGATCGTTTTACAGTACCAAAACAAGATATTGCTGAAGGGACACTGTTTGTTGAAATAAACAATTCAGATTTATCGGGCGATAGAAATACAATTAAAATTGGTGTTTATCAAAACGATCAGCTCATTGAAACTACAACGGCCAACTTTTTGGGGCCAAGGAGTTATAAATAAGTTATTGGTTAATTATTAATAGAATTTAGATAATGAAATTAAATTGGGGAACAGGTATTGTATTAGCTTTTATAGGGTTTATAAGCTTTATCATGTATTTCATTATCACAATGAACGTAAATGATAAATACGACCACGATTTGGTAACTGAAGATTATTATGGTGAAGAGCTGGTTTACCAAAACGATATTGAAAAATTAAAGAATTCCAAAAAATTAACTGAAAATATAGGTTATGAAAAAACGGCTGAAGGCTTAAAAATAGTATTTCCTAAAAATTTAGAATACAAAAAAATCACAGGAAAAGTGTTCCTATACAGACCATCTAACAAACAACTAGACTTTGAATCTATTATTTCATTGTCTAATCCATATTTGCTCATACCTAACAATCGTTTGGTAGATGGTCGTTGGAACATTAAAATAGATTGGCAATATAACGGAATTTCTTATTTATATAAAAAATCCATTAATTATTAACATGCTTTTATCTGCATTTATACTAGGTTTATTGGGAAGTTTTCACTGTGTAGGTATGTGTGGTCCCATTGCCTTTATGTTGCCTGTAAATCGCACAAACAACTATACAAAATTATCACAAATATTTGTCTATCATATTGGTAGGTTATTAGCCTACAGTATTATTGGTCTTGCTTTTGGACTTGTTGGAAAAAGCCTATACCTCTTTGGGTTCCAACAACAACTATCAATAATTATTGGTGTTTTAATGATTGGGTTGGCTTTAATTCCTCAGAAACTTCTCAATAGCTTTACCATATCAAAACCCATTTATAAAGTTATAGCAAAGGTTAAATTTGCCCTTGGGCAAGCCCTTAAAAGAAAAACAGCTGATACCTTTTTAACTATAGGCTTTTTAAATGGGTTTTTACCTTGCGGATTGGTCTATATGGCAGTTTTTGCTGCTATTGCAAGTGGGAACGCCCTAACCGGTAGTCTATATATGACTGTTTTTGGTTTAGGGACCCTTCCCTTAATGACCACAGCTATTTATTTCAGCCAGTTTTTAAAAAATTCTATAAGACAAAAAATACAAAAAGTCATACCTATATTTATTATTGTCTTTGGGCTTTTATTTATTCTACGTGGTTTAGGATTGGGAATTCCGTACCTCTCCCCTACTACAGTTCATGGTTCTGTCCAAACACAAATTAACTGTCACTAACCTTTTTAGCTTAGAATAATTAAATTCTATAATGCATTGATAAAATCAATATGTTTAATTTCATAATTAATAGTATTACTATTATATTTGAATATAAATACATTGATAATGGATAAATTACTATCAAATATTAAAATAGCTGTACCAGAAAAGATTTATATCAAGGATCCTGAGTCTTCTTCCTTAGGTAAACGAATAATACAACATAGTATTAAATTAATAGATGAAATAGGTTTTGAAAGCTTTACATTCAAAAAATTAGGACAGAAAATTAACTCCAATGAAAGCTCTATATATAGGTATTTTGAAAGTAAACATAAACTATTATTGTATTTGTCGTCTTGGTATTGGGCTTGGATCGAATATCAACTGGTCATTGAAACTTATAGCCTTACTCCTGTTAATAAATTAACTAAAGCAATTGAAATTGTAACTAGAAGTATCAAAGAAGATTCTAAATACATACATATCAACGAATTAGCTTTAAATAGGATCATTATCAATGAAAACTCTAAATCCTTTCTCACGAAAGAGGTTGACAATGAAAATAAAGAAGGGTATTTTGAAATATATAAACGTATCGTTCACCGTCTTAGAGATATGATATCTACAATAAATCCAGCTTACAAGTTTCCTTCAAGCTTGTCAAGTACTATTATGGAAGCCAGTATGCATCAGCATTTTTTAAAAGACCACTTTGTGTCTATGACTGATTGTAATGCAACTATTACTCCAACTGAATTTTTAACCGATCTTGTTTTCAAAACCATTAATGCATAACTATGGAAAAAATGACACTTTCACCTTGGAAACGATTTCTAGGTTTACTTCAATTAGAAAAAAAGGATATACAGCAAATATTTTATTATGCTATTTTTTCTGGTGTTGTAGCCCTTTCACTCCCTTTAGGAATTCAAACAATTATCAACCTTATTCAAGGAGCTGAAATATCAACATCCTGGCTCATTTTGGTAATATTGGTCACACTAGGTGTTGCATTTTCCGGTGCACTACAAATTATGCAACTACGCATTATTGAAACTATTCAACAGCGTATATTTTTGCGTTCATCTTTTGAGTTGAGCTATCGCTTTCCAAAAATAAAAATGAATGCCCTAAGGAACTACTATCCTCCCGAATTGGCCAATCGTTTTTTTGATACCCTAACGATTCAAAAAGGACTCTCAAAAATACTTATTGACGTACCCACAGCTATTTTACAAATTTTATTTGCTTTAATTCTGTTGTCCTTCTACCATCCTTTTTTTATCATTTTTGGTTTGTTGTTATTAATCCTTATTCTTATTGTTTTTAAATACACCGCAGAAAAAGGATTACGTACAAGTTTACAGGAATCTAAACACAAATACCGTGTGGCCCATTGGATTCAGGAAGTTGCACGTACAGTAGTTAGTTTTAAACTATCTGGAAATACAACTTTAGCCATAAATAAAAATGATATTTTGGTTAACGATTATTTAAATGCCCGAGAAAAGCATTTTAAGGTATTAATAAGTCAGTTTACTCAAATGATCGGTTTTAAAGTTATAGTAACTGCCAGCTTGTTATTAATAGGTGGTGCTTTGGTACTTAACCAAGAAATGAATATAGGGCAGTTTGTTGCTGCAGAAATTATAATAATACTTGTCATTGCTTCAGTAGAAAAATTAATCTTAGGTCTGGAATCATTTTATGATGTCCTAACATCTATAGAAAAGTTGGGGCAAATTGTTGACAAAGACTTAGAAAATTTAAACGGTGATACACCTGATTATAAAAATGGAATTAGTATTGAATTTGACAATGTATCTTACAAAGTTTCCAATAAGGATAACCCTATTATAAATAACATATCCCTTAAAATAGACACAAAAAGTAGAATCATTATTAGGGGAGAAAGTGGCTCAGGAAAATCTACTTTATTACAATTAATATCAGGAATCATTCAACCTACATCTGGCAATATACACATAAACAATTTGTCAATAAATAGCTTAAACCTTAATCATTATAGATCTCAATTAGGATTATCACTAACCGAAGAAACCCCGTTTGAAGGTACTATTAGGGAAAATCTAACTTTTGGAGACCCAAAAATTACAGATAAAGCCATTTTTCAAACCTTAACAGATGTTGGGCTTTTAGATTTTTTAAAAGAACAACCCAATGGCCTGCAAACTGTTTTATATCCAGACGGGAAACATATGTCCCATACAGTGTCTAAAAAAATTGTTTTGGCTAGGGCCATTTTAAAGCAACCACAAGTATTGATTTTGGAAGATGCATTAGATAGATTCAATAGTAAAGAAACCAATGCCATTATTGATTATCTTTCAAATAAAGATAGACCTTGGGGGCTAATTGTAGTTAGTAGCAATACTCTTTGGAACGGCAAATGTAAAGAAGTAATAACCTTAGAAAAAGGAGAAATTAAAACTGTTTAATCTATGTTGAATATTTCACACAATCAGTTAAATAAAAGGGTAGATTTAAGCATCTTTAAATCTGGAAAAAATATATTAGACAAATCTTATTACAAATACTTTAATAGGTTTTTAATTGTTGCTGCATGTATTGTACTCATTGTTTTGTTTTTACCATGGACACAAAACATAACAGGAAGAGGGCAAGTAACCACATTAAAACCCAATCAGCGACCACAAACCATCCAATCACAAATACCAGGCCGTATTGAAGAATGGTTTGTACAAGAAGGTGATTTTGTAAAGCAAGGCGATACCATATTAAGGATTTCTGAAGTAAAAAGCGATTATTTTGATACCCAATTGGTTGAACGAACCAATAAACAAATTGAAGCAAAGACCTTATCATTAAATGCCTATCATAATAAAGTTGAAGCTTTAAATACGCAGATTTCAGCATTAAAAACTGAACAAAAGTTAAAATTTCAACAAACTAAAAATAAATTGTTACAAGCCAATCTCAAGGTTAAAAGTGACAGTATAGACTTAGAGGCTTCAAAAACAAATATGGCAATAGCCGAAAGACAATATAACAGGGTTTTAACCCTTCAGGAAGAAGGATTAAAAGCTGTAAAGGATGTTGAAGAAAAACGAATGAAACTTCAGGAAACTCAAGCAAAACTAATAGCCCAAGAAAATAAGCTTTTAACTAGTAAAAATAATGTTATAAATGCACAGTTAGAGCTTACTAGGGTTAACCAAGAATATGTAGACAAAATATCTAAAGCACAAAGCGATATGTTCACAGCTCAATCTAATAGCTTTGATACCGAAGCCCAAGTCACAAAGTTAGAAAATAACTATACTAACTATAAGGTTAGAAATAGTTTACTATATGTTACAGCGCCCATTAACGGATTTATCAACAAAGCACTAAAAGGTGGTGTTGGAGTTACTTTTAAGGAAGGTGAAGAGTTGGTTGGTATCATGCCAAAACAATTTGATTTTGCCGTAGAAACTTATGTAGAACCCATAGACCTTCCCCTTCTACATATTGGTGAAAAAGTACGAGTTCAATTTGACGGATGGCCTGCTATTGTGTTTAGTGGTTGGCCAAATGTAAGCTATGGTACCTATGGGGCTACAATAGTGGCTATAGAAAACTTTATTAGTGACAATGGCAAATATCGAATTCTATTAGCCCCGGATAAAGATGACAAAGAATGGCCCCAAGCTATTAGAGTGGGTTCTGGTACCAGAACCATTGCCTTATTGGAAGATGTTCCTATATGGTTCGAACTATGGAGACAGATAAACAGTTTTCCTAAAAATTATTACCAACCAGTTGACAAATCAGAGTTTAGTACTAAAGACTTCAAGTAATAGCAAATGAAATCATTAATTTTCTATATTTTAGTTTTTATTAGTGGAAGTTTGGTTGCTCAAGAAAGTTCATCTGAAATAACACTTTCAGAGTATTTGAGCTATGTTAAAAAATACCACCCTATTGTAAAACAGGCCAATTTAGTATTAAACGAAAGTGAGGCGAAACTATTAAAATCTCGTGGTGCCTTCGATCCCAAATTAGAAGTTGACTACAATAGAAAGACTTTTAAAAGTAAGGAATACTTTGATAAGTTAAATGCTACGTTTAAAATTCCAACCTGGTATGGCATTGAATTTAAAGCCAGTTTTGAGGAAAACGAAGGGCTGTTCTTAAACCCTGAAGCAAATGTCCCAAACGAAGGGTTGTACAGCGCTGGAGTATCAATACCTGTTGCTCGTGGGCTCTTAATAAATAGCCGAATGGCTGTACTTAAGCAGTCTAAATTATTTTTGAAACAGGCAAAAGCAGACAGGCAACTTTTGATAAACAACATTTTATATGAAGCTACATTAACTTATTTTAAATGGCTTCAATCCTATAATGAAAAGCAAGCATATAAAGAATTTTTAACAAATGCAGACATACGTTTTAATGGCATAAAAAAAAGTTTTGAAGCTGGTGAGGTTCCTGCTATTGATACTCTAGAGGCCAAAATAGCATTGAACAACAGAAAATTAAATTTAGAAAAAGCAAGAATTAAGCTTATTAAATCGGCTCTGGAGCTTTCAAATTATTTATGGCTTAATGAAGATACCCCTATAGAAATTAAAGACAACATCATACCGGACACTAATACATTGGAAACAATTGGCAATACTCTAAATGTTTCTGATGTTATCATTGATTATGGTGATTTAAATAATCATCCAAAACTAAAATCCCTTAACTATAAGCTAAAAGGCTTAAATATTGAGAAACGATTAAAGTATAATAACCTATTGCCAAAAATAGATTTGCAATACAATTTTTTATCACAAACACCTGAGCTTTTAAGATCATTTAGTACTTCAGCATACAAAAGTGGTGTAAATATTAGTTTTCCATTGTTTTTAAGAAAGGAACGCGGTGATTTAAAATTAACCAAACTTAAAGTGCAAGATGTTCAATTCGAACTAAAAACCACTGAAATAGCTTTAAAAAATAAAATTGAAGCTATAAAACAAGAGATATTATCCCTCCAGCAACAAAACAAACTTACGAGTGAAATAGTTGAAGATTATAAAACCATGTTACGTGCAGAGGAACGCAAATTGTTTTTAGGAGAAAGCTCCTTGTTTTTGATAAATTCAAGGGAATCAAAACTTATTGATTCTAAATTAAAGGCAATTACACTTGAAAATAACCTGTTAAACATAACAGCAAGCTTTTTCAATATTTTAGCACTTTCAGATGATCCAATTGTTAATGAAAAAAGGACTAATTAAGTTCTTTTAAATTTTAAAGGTCATAACTGGTAAAGTAGCATGGTTAGCCACATCTTCACTTATACTGCCCTCAAAAAAGTGAGCGATACCTTTTTTTCCATGGGTAGACATGGCTATTAAATCTGCCCCAACTTTATTGGCAAATGTTAAAATACCTTCTTCTACAGTGTAATCACTAACATAACTTACATTGTCTAATCTTTCCAAGTTACCATCAGCTTTTGTTAAAAAGTTAGTCACATTACGTTCTATTTCAACAGAACTTCTAAATCGGTCATTTGGTAAGTTTACATGTACCAGGTACAATTTTGTTTTCATTTTGTCAAATAACTTTGTGGCTTTAATAAAGGACTCTATGCTTTCATTCGAAAAATCACAAGCATAGACCACTACCTCAAAGTTAACTTCTGGTAATTCCTTTTTTACCACTAAAACCGGAATTTCAGAATGACGAACTACCCGTTCGGTATTAGAACCTACAAAAAATTCTTTAACTCCACTAGCACCATGTGATCCCATCACAATAATATCGGCATTATGCTTCTTAGCCACTTCATTTACTTCACTAAATACTTTAAAGTGCTTTACTATAGGCTTGATTTTAACATCCTTTAAATAGTCCTTTTTAAGAAAATCATCAAAGCGTTGCTCTGCCAATTTTAAAAAATAAATCACTTTTTGAGGGTTTTCACCACTAGCAGTCAACAATACTTCTGACATTTCTAACATGTGTAAGACCAACAATTCTGCATTATTTTTTTGTGCTAATTTAGCTGCTGCTTTCAAAGCGTATTCCGAGTGTTCTGAAAAGTCTATAGGTACAATAATTTTTTTCATAATTTCTTTGTTTTAGATTCCCAATTACATGGGAATCTTAATTTTAAAGGTTTGCTAGGAGTTAACTTTGATAATTTCTTTGTCTAATCAAACAGTCATTGAAAACAGTTTGGTTTCTGGTTGCTTCCTCTTTAACAAAACGTCGAAAGCCATACAAATATTACGAACAAACGGTCTCCCCTTTTCAGTTACTTCAACATAGTTTTCACCAATAATGATGAGCTTATCTTTTTCCATTTCCTTGAGCTCAATAATAACATCGGGAAGTTCATTAAAATACAATTCATCGATAGTCCATGAGGTTTTAAATTGGCACATCAAGTTAAGAATATGTTTACGAATAATCAAATCTTCCTTATTTAAAATATGTCCTCGATATACAGGAATTTTATTTTCGCTCAACAAATCATAATAGCTTTCAATGTCTTTAACGTTTTGTGCAAAACCGTACCAACTATCGCTAATGGAAGACACGCCCAACCCAATCATAGCCTGTGTTTTAGAAGCAGTATACCCCATAAAGTTTCTATGTAGCTTTTCCAAAGCCATTGATTGGTATAAGGTATCTGTTTTAAGTGCAAAATGATCCATACCAATTTCTTCATATCCAACCTCGGCCAATAACTGTTTGCCAATTTCGTATTGTTGCCGTTTTAATTCTGGTGATGGTAAATCAGAATCTTTAAACCCACGTTGTCCATTACCTTTAATCCAAGGGACATGTGCATAACTATAAAACGCCAAACGATCTGGAAGCAAGGCCTTTGTTTTTAAAATGGTTTCCTTGACATGCTCCAAAGTTTGAAAAGGCAAACCAAAAATAATATCGTGCCCAACCGATGTATAACCTATCTCTCTAGCTAATTCCGTAACCCTTTTCACATGTTCAAAAGGCTGAATCCTATGGATAGCTTTTTGTACTTTTGGATTATAATCTTGCACCCCATAACTTACTCTTCTGAAACCCACATTATATAACGCCTGTAAATGTTCTTTTGTTGTGCTGTTGGGGTGGCCTTCAAAACTAAACTCATATTCCGTCTTAAGTTCAGAATCTTCTAAAATACCATATATTAAGCGCTTTAAGTTCTCTGGGCTAAAAAAAGTGGGGGTACCACCGCCCAGGTGAAGTTCCTTTATTAGGGGCTTTTCATTAAAAAAGCTCCTGTATAACTTCCATTCTTTTAAAACGGCATCAATATAAGGAAATTCAACATTATGCTGTTTTGTAATACGCTTGTTGCAGCCACAAAAAGTACATAAGCTTTCACAAAATGGCAAATGAATATAAAGGCTTATCCCTTCTTTTAAATTACTTTCTTGAAACGATTTCACTAGGGATTCCTGCCATTTCCTTACCGAAAATGTATTATCATTCCAGTACGGCACCGTTGGATAACTGGTATAGCGAGGTCCCGCTACATTGTATTTATTTACTAATGAACTTAACATACCTAACAATTATAAAACAAAATTAAGCCTTACCAAATTTTAAAAACATGATTTATGTCATATCTAAATTTGCAATTGGGATATTATTGCCTTAACTTTCATCAAAATTTTAATAAAAAACTACGCTAATAAATTTTTAGTTTAAACACAAAAAATTACAAATTATTATTAACAATCGATTAAAAAAAAGTGATTAATATGAAAAAATCAATAATTTTAGTTGCTACTTTATCTCTAATTTTTGTTTTTAGTTGTAAAAAAGAAAAAAAAGAAGATAAAAAAACTGTAGAAAGTGAGACAATTGTTGAAAAAGAAATAACTAGTGATAAAAAAGAAAAAAAGCTAATAATAGAGCTTGAAGCCAAAAGTGAGAGTAATGTTAGTGGACAAGTTACTTTTAAGGAGGAAAACGGTACTGTAACCATGACTGCCATAATGAGTGGTTTAGAACCCGGCAAACATGCTATTCACTTACACGAAACAGCTGATTGCTCCTCAACTGACGGAAAATCATCTGGTGGACATTGGAACCCAACTTCACAACCTCATGGTAAATGGGGGGATAGAGCTGGTTATCACAAAGGTGATATTGGAAATTTTACAGCAGACGACAAAGGAAACGGACTTATCCAATTTTCAACCGATGAATGGTGTATTGGATGTGATGACGATACCAAAAATATTTTAGGTAAAGCAGTAATTGTTCATGCAGGTGAGGACGATTTAATCTCACAACCATCTGGTGCAGCAGGTGCCCGCATTAGTTGTGCTGGCATTATAGAATAGTTATACTTTAAATAAATAGCAGCCTAATTAATCATAAATATTAGGCTGTTTTTTTATGAATCCGTATTTCCTTTCTATTAAATTCAATAATATTTTCTTCTTTGAGTTCATTAAGTAAAACATTAAGTGTAGGTCTGGACGTACCAATTAAGCAAGCAATATCTTTTTGGGTATAGGGATGATGTATAACCTTATCCCCTGTTTTTTCGCAATCATATCCATAATCTGCGCAAAGTTCATCTAAAAACTCCAATAGTCTGGTCTTGGCATCTTTAAACAACAATAACTGTAAACGCCTTTCTAATCTCTTTAGTTTAAAACCGATAATTTTATATATTTTAAAACTAAAGCTTTGATTACTGCGCATTAGGTCTAGTATTGTATCAACTCCTACAGGACAAATACTGGTTAAATTGTCTATCGATTGAGCAAATTCTTCTCGTTTGGACTCACCCAAAATAGCTGTTTCTCCAAACAAATCTCCTCGTGTTAGTATAGCTTTTACTACCTCTGTTCCATCTTCATTATAATAACCAATCTTAACTTTGCCTTTTTCGATAAGATAAACTTTATTGGCAGAATCTGCTTCAAAATAAATATAATCCTTCTTTTTATAAGAATCGAAATCGTGAGATGCTTTATAAGCTTTAAACTTATGAGGGCATAAGATTTTAAAAAGATTAACATCATCAAAAAACCAAAGTGATTTCATTGAATTTAACTTATAAAGATTAACAAAATTTTAAGTCGGTAAAAGAAGTCCAACCTAACAGACAGACATAAAAAAACCTCCAAAAAGGAGGTTCTTTATAAGCTATATATATTGAGTTATTATTTCAATGTAAACTCAGATGAGGATACTAAATCTTTTTCATTAAAAACATTAACCACGTAACGTCCTTTTTCAAAATCCTTATTCTTGGTAGTAACAAATTCGCAGATATTAAGGTTGGCATTTTCATAATTAAACTTACTAACAATACTATAGTTTAATGTTTTTTCATCAAATTGTACCTGTTCGTTCAAACCAAGGGTATTGTTTTTGGGGTCTATAACCTGAATATACAATTCTTGATCTCCTGCTTGTACCAAAGCATTTCTTGCAACAGTAAAGCAAACTCTAATTTTGTCTGTACGACTTGCCCTTTCAGTTGGAATTAATTTTCCTGATGTTCTTTCAATAACTCCGAACCCTTTTAAACCTACAGTAGAAAGAACTGCAGCGTTTTCAACAACTTCAGCTAAAGCAGTGTTTTGGACTAAAAGGGAATCGGTAAAAATAGTACGCTCTTCAAGCCTAACTCTTGTACTGTCTAGAGATGTGGCTAAATATGAGTTTTCCACTCTTAATGAATCGTTTTGGGCCAATAGTACATCCATTTCCTTTTGTAAGGATAAATACTTGCTTTTGTATCGCCATAAACTTTTCACATTAGTTTCAGAGATTTTTAATGAGTCTATCAACCCTTGAATACGCGCCCTAGCCTCAACCAAATCGGCATTGGCGATTTCATTTTCACTAATAGCTTCGTCATACTGCTTGGCCATGGCATTTAAATCATTCATAACCAATTGTTTTTCTTCGGTTAATTGCTTTTTGGCATCATTACTTTCTTGATACAAATTCATTGTATAAAATGCTGTACCTAAAAATAACACTAAAGCTATACCTAAAGCTACTTTTAACCCCATACTGCTTTTGTTACTTTCCATAATTGCTTTGTTTTTAAATTTATTAATATTAATTCTTATTCCTTGAATGTATAAGTAATAATTGATGTATTTTTATTTAGTAAAAAATTTAATTAACCGTTACTTGTGGATAAACTCATTTTATTTAATAATCAACAAAAAGCCGAACTACTTAATAAACGTTCTGGTGAATCCAAATTTGGTGAACATGTTCAAATACTACCTCACATTTCCAATATATACGAACAACTTAAAGATTTGGATGTTAGGTATATAATTTTTGGTATTCCAGAGGATGTTGGCGTATTTGCCAATTATGGAAAACCAGGCACCTCAAAGGCATGGGAAACCACACTTAAAACCCTTATAAACATTCAGAGCAACCCGTATACCAATCCAAAAAAAGCTTTAATCTTGGGCCATCTGGATTTTAGTGAAGAGTTAGAAGAATTAGCTAGGTTAAACCCAAATAAAAGTAAGCATATTAAAATAGCACGCTCTTTGGTGCAAACTATAGATGCCTATGTTACCAATTTAGTCTATCAAATTGTTTTGGCAGGAAAAACACCTATAATTATTGGTGGAGGTCATAATAATGCTTATGGGAACATAAAAGGAACATCTTTAGCTTTAAACAACAAATTAAATGTGGTAAATTTTGATGCTCATTCCGATTTTAGACCAGAAGAAGGTAGGCATAGCGGAAATGGATTTAGCTATGCCTATGCTGAAGGTTTTTTAGAAAAATATTTTGTGTTTGGACTTCATGAAAATTATACTTCGGAAAATTTGTTTAAATCTTTAAATAAGTTCAAGTTTATAAAATTTAATACGTTTGAAGCTATTGAGGTTAGAAAGGAACAAAGTTTTAAAACTGAAGTACAAAGAGCTCTAAATCATGTTAAGGACAAACCTTTTGGGATTGAAATTGACTGTGATGCGATTCAGGATATTCCTAGCAGTGCCATGACGCCTAGCGGTTTTAGCGTTAATAAAACACGACAATTTTTAAATACTTTTGGACAACATGAAAACGTATGTTACTTACATATATGTGAAGCTGCACCAACGAATAAAACAGTAACGCAAATTGGAAAACTTATTTCTTATTTGATAACCGATTTTATTAGGGCCAATAGCTGTTAATGGTTTGTGTTGAAAAATAAAATGCAATGAATTTAAATCCACATGTAGCAGTTTTTATTTCCAATAACAGTGATAAATATGATCTTATTGATACCATTATTTCGGGTAATAGTATAGTTCAAGTAAAGGGTTTAAAAGGTGGCTTGTTTTCAGAAATTACCGTAAACAAGTATATAGAAGAAGAGCGGCGTCATGGCCATTTTGATATTAAGACCATTTCCAATAACAGTCTTGAGCATTCTTCTGCAGGTGAAAGGAAAAAAGCCTTGTTAACTCACATTATTTCTAATAAACCTAATTATATTATTGTTGACAATATCTTTGACAACCTAGACGCCAAATCACAAAGAGATATAGTAAATACACTTGAACAATTAAGTGAACAAACATTGATTGTACAAATAGTCAATAGGAAATGTGATATTCTTTCTTTTATAAAAAACATCTACTGTCTACAGGACAAAAGCCTAGTTTTGGTTAACGATTTAGAGGACTTGAAGAATGTTGGTAAAAAGAATTTTACTATTTCCATTCCAAAGCCTAGTCTTCAAATTTTACCCGATTTCAATCCATTAGTGAAATTTAAAAATGTAACTGTTGCTTATGGTAATAGAACCATTGTTAAGGATATTACATGGGAAATAAACAAAGGAGAGTTTTGGCAACTTTTAGGTCCCAACGGTTCTGGTAAAAGCACCTTGCTGTCACTTATAACAGGTGATAATATTAAGGCATATCATCAAGATGTTACGCTTTTTGGAGTAAAAAAAGGAAGTGGTGAAAGCGTCTGGGACATTAAAAAAAAGATTGGCTATTTATCTACCGAATTGTTAAGGGGCTTTTCCAGGTTGGATTCCATAGGCAATATGATTGCATCTGGATTTTTTGACACTGTAGGTTTATACCAAACCCCCACATTTGAACAAATAGAAATAGTTCGTCAATGGCTTGATGTATTAAATATGTTCGAGATAAGAAAGCGTCCTTTTTTATCGTTATCCTCAGGCCATAAACGTTTAGTATTAATTGCAAGAGCCATGGTAAAGCATCCGCCATTACTTATTTTGGATGAGCCCTCAATAGGTTTGGACGAAAATGATGTGGCTTTGTTTTCAGAATTGATAAATAAAATTGCAAGTGAAAGCGATACGGCTATTTTGTACGTATCCCATAGAAAGGAATTGGGACTAAACCCTGACTTTATGTTCCAGTTGACACCAGATAAAATGGGGTCTACAGGAAAAAGAGTTCAAGGTTGACTGCATTCATCTTATAAAAAGAATATCTTTACGGAAGTTTTAGAAACTTAAACAGTTCTAACTTAAGTAAACTTACAATAACTATTCGATAATACCTTCTAAATCAAACAAGAAGGCATAGGTTAACGCCAAGCTTTTGTAACGCTCAAAACGTCCGGAAGCTCCACCATGACCGGTTTCCATATTACAATCCATAATCAGCAAATTATTATCGGTCTTTAATTCCCGTAACTTAGCAACCCATTTAGCCGGCTCCCAGTATTGCACTTGGCTATCCCAGTAGCCCGTAATTACCAAAATATTCGGGTAATCTTTAGCTTCTACATTATCGTAAGGCGAATACGATTTCATATAGTCGTAATACATTTTGTTTTTGGGATTACCCCATTCGTCAAACTCAAAAGTAGTTAACGGAATAGTTTCGTCTAGCATAGTTGAAACTACATCAACAAAAGGAACCGCAGCTACAACTCCATTCCACATGTCTGGTGCCATATTTAGTACAGCTCCCATTAATAAACCACCAGCGGACCCGCCATAAGCATATAAATGATTTTTACTTGTAAATTTTTCATCGATTAAAAACTGGGCAACATCTATAAAATCTGTAAACGTATTTTTCTTCTTTAACAGCTTTCCGTTTTCGTACCAATCCCTTCCCATTTCCTGTCCGCCACGAATATGGGCAATAGCATAAACAAAGCCTCTGTCGAGTAAACTTAAACGTGTTGAGTTAAAAGTTGGCTCTGTATTATTACCATAAGAGCCATAGGCATAAAGCAATAAAGGGTTTTTTCCATTTTTTTGTATCCCTTTTTTATAAACTACAGACACTGGAATTTTTGTGCCGTCTTTTGCAGTAGCATATAAACGCTCTGAGGTATAATTTTCTATAGCAAAAGTAGTATCAACAACTTCCTCCTGCTTTAAAATCTCTTGCTTTTTAGTAGTCATATTGTACTCGTAAGTACTGTTTGGCGTAGTTAATGAGCTGTAACTGTAACGTAAATAATCGGTATCAAAATCTAAATTAGAAGTCGTTGAAGCAAAATATGCGGGATCGTTAAAATGAATATAATAATCATCTGTGCCGTCCCACTTCATAATTCTAATGGTGCGTAAACCATTTTTACGTTCTTCTGCGACCAAAAAGTTTTTAAACAAATCCATGCCTTTAAAATACACATCGTCCCTGTGCGGTAAAACGTCAATCCAATGTTCTTTTTCGGTTTTACTGACAGGAGTTTTTACCAATTTAAAATTTTTGGCATTAAGATTTGTACGAATATAAAAATGATCTTCATAGTGGTCTATAGAATATTCCAAATTTTTCTCCCTAGGTTGAATTACAAGCCAATCCCCGCTAGGAGTATTGGCATCCAAAACCCTAAATTCTGTCGATAAGGTTTGAATACTAGCAATTACCAGATAAGCATCAGACTTTGTTTTACTAACAAAACATCTAAAAGTATCATCTTTTTCCTCGTAAACCACAACATCTTCTGATTGATTTGTACCTATTACATGCCTAACAATTTTATTTTGCCGAAGTGTTTGTGGATCTTTAGTGGTATAAAATACCGTTTTACCATCATTTGCCCATGCTGCGCTTCCTGCGGTATTACTGAGCTTATCAGAAAGTAGTTCCCCTGTTTCTAAATTTTTAAAATAGATAGTGTATTGGCGCCTAGATACCGTATCGATGCCAAAAGCAAGTAATTTATTGTCTGTACTCACAGAACGACTTCCAAAGCCATAGTATGCATGACCCTTAGCCATTTTTGGCCCATTGAGCATGATTTCTTCCTTAGCACCATTTTCTAATTTTTTTCGGCAATACAGGGCATAATCACCGCCTTTTTCAAACTTCATATAATAAGAATAACCATTATCGCTTACAGGTACAGACTGGTCATCTTCTTTTATACGCGCCACAATTTCTTTATACAATTTATCCTGAAAGCTAACGGTGTGTTCCATAGCCTTATTTAAATAGTCGTTTTCGGCATTTAAATAGTCCAGCACATCTTGGGTTTGTGAGTCTGGAGTATCGGCATTTTTTTGCTCGTCGCTTAAACGCATCCAAAAATAATTGTCAATACGGGTGTCATTATGAAAGGTCAGCTCCTTTGGACTTTTTTTAGCTACAGGAGTTTCCATAGAAAGATAAGGTTTTGGAGGCTCACTTTGCTTACAAGAAGAAAGTAATAAAACTATGGCAAAAATCGTATACATAAAAGTTTTCATTGGATATTGACTTGTTTTAGTTGTTTGCTATAAAGAAACAAAATTTAGTTAAAATAAGATGGTACAAATCAGGAATTAACAGTTTAATTATCAATCGCTTTTAAAGAATCTATCTGTCTTTGAAGACGTCTTATTTCCATCGTCTTTTCATCAACTATTGGAACACTCATAGTGTCCTCAACCGATGGGGCAACTTCTATTTCCCTTATGATTTCGGTAAAATAATACCCAATACCTTCACTGGATCGCCAAGCTTCGTTTAATTGGTCATAAACCGTTTTGTCCCATTGGCTTGGATGTTTTACATCTATCCAAACCACATCACGGTATTCACTATCAATCAATACCAAATCGGGTGTGGCAGAACCATCAAATTGTTGGGCATTTCTATCGCTTATAGAAGATATGGTTCCCATAAAAAAGAGCCGCTTTTTACCTGCAATATCCTTGATATAAGGTCTAAATTCTACGGGAGTATTAGCCGTCCAATCATATTCTTTTCGTGATTCCTGTACCTTTAACGGCATAGCCGAAACTCCTGCATAGCCTTGTTTTTTAGCTGCATGGTCATAATAATAGAATTTATTTGTACCATCGGCTGGCACAAAAACACTAAAACTTAAACTGGTACGCTCATCGCCTACTGGTTCCAGTCCAAACCAATGATACAAGCCACTGTAAGCATCAACATCAGTGGTAGAAAAATCGAAATCTGTAACATAAGGCTGTTGATTTTGATCTTTGGGCATTTCTGGAATTTTTACAGCCGTTTCCATATTCCAAGGTAATGGATCACTAAATCCGCCCAAAAATTTTAAAGATTCAGCTTGAAGTTGAGATACTTTTTCTGATAAAGTATTCTGACGTGTGAGATAGGAATAATTTTTCATCTCGTTGGGGGGAATATAAGTGCCCTTTCCTATTAATATACGTTCAATATAATCACCAAAATCATGTTTTCCACTATCAATTACCATAACACCTCCAAATGTTGGATATGGAAATAAAAAACCTTTCCATTTGATTAAACTTACAACTTCCACCCATTTTCCCTCATCACTCTTCATATAGTAGGTATCACTTGGTTCTAGTGTAAAAAGCTGAAAAAAATTAAAGCGTTGTACAACAGCGTTATAAGTATTTCTACTAAATTTTAAGGATTCCCCAATAGAAAAGGTTACTGGAATTCTGTTTTCGTTTGAAAACCTTGGAAAAGGTGTAGTACTAGACACAGCAAAGACTTCTTCAGTATTATCTGTCATCCCCTGCCAAACATATTTTTCAGTGGGCTGTATGGCCATGGTCCATTTATTTTCATTACCTATTCTAACTAAATGGGGTAACGACACGTCCTTAGTTTCTCCCACGCTTTCATTGGCCATTGAAAAAATATTCCGCAAAGGTTGAATACGTTCGTTTTGAGTTAATGGCAATTCGTATATTTCAATTTTATTAAGGTTATTAAATACGTTAAAGGTCCTCATATAGTTGTACATCTTAAAATGCCATCCCAAAAGATAAAAACCCCCAAAAAAGAGCACCAAAGTCCCTAAAGTGACAAACCTTTTAAATACGCTTACAGTTCGTCTAAATTTCCTAATGCCTAAAAATACAACTAGAAGACTTAAAAGAACGATAAAAATATATTTTCTAACAAACAGTAAAGCTGGTTGGTAATCGTCGCGCAAAACAAATAATGCAATGAGTAATAGTAAAGCAGCTATAATGGTTATTCTTTTTTGCTTTTTTCCTTTATTCCAATAAGACTTTATCATTTCGTGTTTTATTAATACAATTATCTCCTTGTTACAGACAGGTGCGTTAAATTTAATACTCTTAACGCATGCTATTGATGTATACTTACACTACTTTAAATATCCTTTATCCTTTAACCTATCTCTTACACTTTTTTCTTCAACTTTTGGTGATTCTGTAGGTGTCTCAACTTGCTCTGGTTCTTCAGTTTTTAAATCAGTTATAAAATCTTTTCCTTTTTCAATAGTTTCATTCACAATATCTTCTAAAGAATCTGTTTTTTCTTCAATGATTTCACTGGATTTAAATATGAAATTAGCCAAATACGTTCCTATTAATGTGCCAACAATCATAGATACAAAAATGGAAATAGTAGTCAAATCTATGGGGATTATAAAACGAAGCACTATAACTCCAATTAAAAACAGGAATCCAATAAACACCAAACGCATGATGAATGTTTGTTTATATACAAACCCCATTTTGTCATTAGGTTTCATTTGAAGGCTTTTTGAATACATCAATTTATTAAAAAATCGATATAAATGATTGCTCTGTGATTCTCGCCAGTATATAAATGCTCCAAAAAGAATAGAAGCAATAAAAATAATAAGTTCTAGTGTCATAATTAAAATTTTTAAAGTTGTTGTTTATGCAACTTCTTATAAAATTAGTATAAACATTTTAAATATTGTTACTTATAGTTTCAACAGCCCAATCCTTAAAGGATTCATCCCATGTTTTAAAGCTTTCGTAAAATCCTTCTTTATCGTACCAATAGTAAAACAGTACATCTTTTGGCGAGACATTAACCAATAACTTCCAAATTAAATCCTGATGTTTGGCATCTAATGAGGAATGTGGCTGGTGCAAACTTTCAAAAAGCTTTTGGTCAATCATATCTGCTATCTTGTAAGTATTATTTACTTCGGCCTTTTCCAAATAACGCTCTACACCCATAACCTTTTTTCGAGATTCCATATCTAATTTATTGAGATAACTTTTATACAGTATTGGATCATTTAAAATATCTTTTATAGGATGACGTGCGTCTTTCAAGCATTGTGCTAATTCATACTTTTTGATTCGTTTATAACGTTCGGTTTTAACAACCAAATCCAAATTGTACTCAATAATAAGATGGTCCTTTAACTTATCCATAAGTTCAGGTTGCTGAATGTGAAATATTAGAACGTCATGACTAACATCCTTAATGGCTTCCCTATGCCATTTTTCATCTTTGAAAACTACAATAGGCGTAATAAAATCACGAAGTAAATAAACCCCTCCAAAAGCTTTTGTATAAAAAGAGTCTGTAGTGTATTGCAACTCATGCATCTCTAAATCGCGATGTCTTAAATCGCCATATTTTTTGGCAGAGTCCAATAATTGTTGGTGCAGGATTTCATCAATAAAATTATTGCCACGATTAAAGGTATCAACCAATTCCATCTGTTCTTTTTGAATACTTGCCAAACCATTAATCAAGTGAAAATTTATAGAAATAGTGTGATATTTCAAAACATCTAAAGGTTCATAAAAGGCATCAATGCCTTGATCGAAATCTAAACAAATAGCACAGTCGCGGGTAATGTCTTTTATTTTTTTTTCATGAATCGTGAAAATAAACTTTATCATATCCCTATCGAACGTATGGAACGGTGAATAGACAGGCTTACCCTTTTGTAATGGTGAAATAATAATACCATGCGGATTGGCCTCTCCGTTATTCAAATAGTGGTTATCTCCTTTCTCTTCTGCAATTTCAGGACTCCACCCAATTCCATCAATATAAAAAGATTTTAATTTTGTTTCTGTAAAACCAAGTTTTAGCAAGCATTTATTATAACGCTCCACTAACTTTCCACTTACAGGAATCAATTCGCTTCTATATAAATTGGCTGTTCTTAGTTTGTCCATTACTTTGATTTCCGAGAAAACAGGAATCTCATGGTTTATTTTTAATAATTATTTTGCCTCGAATTCACAAAAAACTAGCTTCTAGGCTCTTGTTTCTTGTTTCAAACTTCAATCATTTCTTTAATCTTAATATACTGCAACAACATAATCGTTCTAGCGTCAATAATTTCATTAGTATCAATCATCTTTAACGCTTCCTTAAATGAAAGCTCCAAAACTTCAATTTCTTCATTTTCAATTTCGAGTCCACCGCCAACATAGTGCATTTTATCTCTATCAGAATATTCACCAATAAAAAGATACACCCGTTCCCTAACGATACCTGGCGATAAAAATACCGTGCTAATAAGTGTGACATTGGAAACCTTATACCCTAATTCTTCCTGTGCTTCACGCATAACACAAGCTTCTGGTGATTCGCCTTTATCTACCGCACCACCACAGACCTCGATGGAATACCCTAGATTAACGCCAGCAACATACACAGGAATTCTAAATTGTTTTGACAGAACAACATTATTGGTTTGTGGATTATACAACAAAATAGCTACCCCATCACTCTTACCATAAGCTTCATGTGATAAACGTTTCCAGCCACCCTTTTTAAAATAGTAATCGAAATCAATACGTTCCAACTTACCCCAAAACTGGGAAACAATTTTTGTGGAAATGTTCTTTATTCGCTTATTTTTCATGTTCAAACTGCTTTCTGGCCTCTGTTTCTATATTTAGTTGATTAACTCTAGCATCAACCTTACGTTTAAAGTCAGTGTCGGCGATAGTGGCAACATTGTCTAAATAACGTACGACTTCCTGTCTGCGGATTTCTGAAAAATCCAATCCTTTCATGTTATCACGCATCAATTCCTGAAGCATATTAAATTTGGTGTCGTAATCTTTTTTAAAATAGATCTCTGGGTTCTCAAACCAATCTTCTTCCAAATCAAAATCGGTTAATCGCAAGGATATAGTACTTTGAATGTTCCTTACATCACGGGATGAAAAGAACGGAAAGGCTTGTTGCATATCTTTATACAACTGAGCATAGAACAAATGCTGATTGGTTTTAAATTGCTGTTCTACTTTGTCATAAATCTCATGGACACGGGATTCGACTGGTTTATTGGTTACATTCAAAATTTCACCCATATTTTTTGCCAAGCCTTGATCCTGCAAGTAGCTATAATTTTCAGGCCCCTGCATGTTTACAAAATTAGGCATGGTGTCATCCATTTTTCGCCACCATAAATAATCCTGATCCAAAAAGTCGTGCTTAGTTTTTGCCCCATCAATTTTAAAACGCCCTTGAACTCTAGAAATCACTGCTTTATCCAACATTTCCGGAAGATTAGTAAACAACCCTATGGAACTGTTACCATAATTAACAGCATACGCCCCTTCGGTATATCGCAAAAATACACCTATCACTTCCTTTACGCCTGCAGATACACCTTGTGCGGTACGTTCCTGCAAATTATTTTCGGCATCGTCTATGGGTGCAAAGATTAGCTTCGTAGGATCCTGTAAAGGTTTCATCCATTCTACCATTTTCTCAGCCGAACCTCCTTGAAAAGTCGATATGAGGGTATCGGGCATGGGATGGAATAAAAATGGAATATCTAAAGTGTCGCAATGTTCTTTTAAACGTGTTGCAATAGCAGCAATAAGCATACTCTTCCCCGTTCCAGGAATACCATACCCCATAAACACAGGCATAAAACCACCCAATTCTTGAAATGGATTTTTCTTAGTTACAAAGTCGTAACTCAACAAACGCTCGGTTAGCCGTCTTGCAAAATGTTTGGCATCACGGTTACCGACAATCTGCTCAAATTTAATCTTATTGAATTCTACACTTTTAGCTGCGCCCTGGAAGACATTGTTCCAACCTGAAATTGCAAACTCACTTCTTTCTAATTTATAAGTACGGTCCTCAATGGTTTCAGTATATTCGAGTGAACTTTTTCTTAGTTGAATTTCATCGATCAGCGCTTCAAAATACACCACGGTAAAATCAATCACGTCTTTATCGGACATAATGATATCTGGATGCGCCAAATACTTTTCATAATAAAACAAAGCACATGAAATTCCCTTAATGGGCGATAACAAAGACACTTCTGGAATACCGGCAAATTTTTGCTTCATCACACTTAAATCATCTGAAGCATGAGGCTTTAAATCATTTAAAATTTTATAAGCAGTTGAAAACAGCATAAATGCTGTAGCAGTATGCATTTTGCTCTCAAACTCGCGCTTACCATTAGTATCTAATGCCGCTTTATTCTCATTTAAATTAGATAGCCCAGAGGCATCATAATAACTATCCTTAATCCAAATGCCTAATATTATTCCCTCCTGAACTGCAAAAAGTGTTTGGTTTAGATAAATGGGAATGGCCACCGAATCGGGTAATAAGCGTTTTTTTAAGGTCAATATGGTCTTGGAAACAGATGTGGTTTCAAACGCGATCGATCCATTTTTGGCTCTGGATAAATACAGCAAAATAGATTCATCCTTAGCATTCTTATCTCTGTTTTTAGCACGAGAACCCTGCTCCCATTGTACACTTTTTAAATAGGAAGTTGCTTCGTCACGAAGCACATCGAGTTCTGATAACTTTATAGGAAATGTTGAGTTATGTTCCATTTTTTATGAGTTTTCAATCAAAGTCGCAATTACTGCAAAGCAAACTGAGAATGAGACTGTTTTACTTTTTAATCTGTTCAATACTACTAATTTCAATAGGTGGTTTAGAAAGACTATTTATAATTTCTGGAGTTTTGTTATAAAATAACTGAATAACCCTATGTGGTGCCAATACATGGCATTGTTCTTCAACTTCACCCCATTTTTGAAGTGTTTGCTTACTAAAAAAATGCCCCTCTTCAAATTCACTTTTAGATTTAACTTCTTCAATTTTCATGGAAATAGCATAGGATTCTAATGGGATTTCTTTTTTTCCGATGCTTTCCAAAATGACATGAGTCAATTCGTTCTCATCCTTTGCAAATACATTATGAATAGGACCCAAATCAATACGCTTAATATATTTGGGCGATACTTTAGGTAAGCGCCTATCTATTGCATAAGCCATTGTATCCAAACTCATGTCTCGATCTGCTATATTCCTTAATGCTTCATAAATTTTACCTTTGTAATCATTTATATCGCCATCATAATCAAAATACATATAACAAATAAACGGACGATTATGTGAGACATCATAAAAACTCCAACTTGTTAAAAACTTAGTTTTATTGTTTTTTGAATTCCTTAAGATTTTACCCTGTACAAAACGATTGAAAATATAATCCTTATTAACCGAAGTGTAGTATACAATTGACGAAGCTTGAAACAACTTGTTCTTTTTTATAGGCTTTTTGTAATGCATCAAAGTATCTAAAAATTCAGCCTTTAAAGTCTCTATTGGCTTAAGTTTGTGCAAATGGTCTTCACGCAAACCCAAATCGTTAAACAAATACCTAAATTCCAAATAATTAGGAAATCCCGAATCGGTTAAATCAACCTTCATATTACCCTCTTCATCATACATATACTTTATGCGCATGGCTTCGATGGAATACAACAACAAATCACAATACTGCTTGAACAACAGCACCTCATCCTGGTTACATAAGTTTTGCCTTTGAACAACAACAATCAATTCTTTTAGAGCAAAATCTATCATCTTATGATAAAAAACATATTGCTGTTTAGAATCCAATATAGCTGAATCTAAGGGTGTAACGATGTGGTTTATGGACATGTATTAATTAACAATTAAAATAAATAGTTAATAATTGTAGATTTAAATAATGTGAAATGTCTTTGAGACATCCAAGTAAAGTATTTATGACAATAAATCGTCTTCTCCTATTTCTGGTTTAGGATTTTCATTTGGTTCACCTTCTCCTCCTGAGGGTTTATTAACATCGGCATTATAGTAATCTTCAAAAAGTTCTTTCATATCGATACCGTAACGCTCAGCGAAATTCTTTTGAATTTCACTATCCTTCGCACGAATTTCCTGTACTGCCTCAGCATAACTACTATAAACACCTTGCATCACTTTTTCATGAACTGGTATGTTATCCATCATATCCTGGCGGGCTTTGGCGCTGGCTGTATGCATAGCTGCTAAGGTTTCACCAATATGCTCATCGGTTTTAACGCCTAAATGCTCTAAAATAGCTGCAAACTCTTGATCTGTTCTTGCTTTTAAAGCCACAACATAGCCATCGTAATATTTTAGACGTTCTTCTGTATCACTTTTTAATTTGGCACGATGTGTTTGCAAATTACTACGTAAAGATGTTAATACTTTAATGGTTAAATTATGCTTATGTACAAAACTGTCTTTACTGGCTGCCAACGTAGTATACGCGTTTTTTAAACCTTCAAGTTCTTCTACTTTCTGCTCAAGTTCAGTTACTTTACCAATGGCTTGGGCATATTCTGCAGACTGCTTATCTACAATATCTTCCAATTCCTGGCGTGCCTGTTTCAATAAGGCATATTGTTCTTCTAGCTTCGATTCTACTTCTTTCTTTTTTTCAAGAGCTTTTGTGTGGTTTTTTGTGGCCTCAACTATAGCATCCTGTAACTTATCCTCTACCTCTTTAATCTCTACCTCTCGATCTTTTAAACGTGTTACTGCTGCCTGTGATTTATAGGACAGCTCGCTTAAAAGAGTTTGAACATCGGCTTTTTCTATTCGTTCTTGAAACATGGCTTTAGCCTTGTTGTCTGCCGCTGCACGTATTTTTTCGGCTTCTTTAAGAGATTCCTGAGCCTTTTTTATTTTACCCTTACGGCCCCATAAATTGTTCCACCATGTATCTGGTTTAGCTTCGGCATCTTCCAATTCAATCCGTGCACGTTCCAATGCCTTTTGGGCATCATCTATCACTTTTTGCTCTGTTGCATTTAGTGAGGAGAATTTTTCAAAAATAATACCTACTTCATCCTGATAATCAGTTAAATCCTTAATAGCATCCAGAAGCGTTGTTCTGTCCTTTTCTGCCATATGTACTACATCATCTAATGTGGCATTTAATATTTTTTGACGTACTTCAGGATCATCTTCTTGAGATAACTTAGATTTCATGGTATCAATAGCCTTACCCCAGTTAACATCTACTTTCTCTGTTTTATCATTGGAAGAGGTTTCTAATAAATCAAAATCATCAGACATAGTGTGGTTTGTGTTTTAGGTTGAACAAATTTATTAACAAGCAATTTCTATAAAAAAAACCATTTCTAAAAGTAAAAGGATAGTAAGTTTTAGATTTTTATTTCAAAAATATGTTGCTCTATACTATACGTACACTTAGTTAAGCAAACGTTACACTTCCTTGTCAATTTTGGGTAATTTGTTGGACAATAGGTGTAGAAATCACTTCATAAAGTGTTTCTTTATTGTTGCTTTACGAGTATTAATACTATATATTTGTTAGAATATATTTACATTAATAAATTAATTATTTTGTATAATTTGTCCTTAATACTAGAAATTGACCAATCTGATATTATTACTATCCTCATCATAGTATTAGTGTTTTTTGGAATTCTTTTGCTACTGGGTATTAGAAAATCCTATAAACTAAAAAAGGAAAACGAGCGTCTTAATAATCTGAAAGATCTAGAAATAGAAGACGATAAACCTTATCAAGACTTTACTGAAGGGCATATGTATCAAAGCAGAAATGATAAAACTTAGCAAATTAAAAATTTGAACATAAAAAAACCGCATTCAATAAGAGTTGCGGTTTTTTATTTACTATCTCACCAACTTTTTATATTTAATACGTTTTGGTAATAAATCACCACCCAAACGTTTCTTTTTATTCTCTTCATAATCACTAAAACTACCTTCAAAGAAATACACTTGACTATCACCTTCAAACGCTAAAATATGAGTACAAATTCGATCTAAAAACCAACGGTCGTGACTAATAACAACCGCACAACCCGCAAAGTTTTCCAACCCTTCTTCTAATGCTCTTAATGTATTGACATCTAAATCATTAGTAGGCTCATCTAAAAGCAAAACGTTGCCCTCTTCCTTAAGCGTCATAGCCAAATGCAAACGGTTACGTTCACCACCAGAAAGCAATTTCACCTTTTTATTTTGCTCACTTCCAGAAAAATTAAAACGACTCAAATATGCTCTGGAATTAACTTGTCGACCACCCATCATAACCAACTCTTGTTCATCACTAAAGTTTTGCCAAATGGTTTTTTCGGGATCGATATTGGAATGGCTTTGATCTACATAAGCTATTTTAGCTGAATCACCAACAACAAACTCTCCTTTATCTGGAGTCTCCTCACCCATAATCATTCTAAAAATAGTAGTTTTACCAGCACCATTGGGACCAATAACACCAACAATACCTGCTTGCGGCAATTTAAAGTTTAGATCTTCATATAATAATTTGTCTTCATACCCCTTACTAACACCACTGGCTTCTATAACATTGGTTCCCAATCGTGGCCCATTGGGGATATATATTTCCAATTTTTCGTCCAATTGCTTTTGATCCTGACTTAATAATTTATCATAATTGCTTAAACGGGCCTTTTGCTTTGCCTGACGGCCTTTAGGCGCCATACGAACCCATTCCAACTCTCGCTCGAGAGTCTTTTGTCGTTTACTGGCTTGTTTTTGTTCCTGCGCTAGGCGTTTTGATTTTTGGTCTAGCCAAGAAGAGTAATTCCCCTTCCAAGGAATACCTTCTCCTCTATCCAATTCCAAAATCCAACCTGCCACATTATCCAAAAAGTACCTGTCGTGTGTAACTGCAATTACGGTACCTTTGTATTGAGCCAAATGATGCTCCAACCAATGAACTGATTCAGCATCCAAATGGTTGGTAGGCTCATCTAATAATAATACATCGGGCTCCTGGAGTAATAGGCGACACAATGCTACACGTCTACGCTCGCCTCCTGAAAGAACTCCAATTTTTTTATCTCCTTCGGGTGTACGAAGCGCATCCATAGCAATTTCAAGCTTGGTATCCAATTCCCAAGCATTAGAGGCATCAATTTGGTCTTGAAGCTCGGCCTGCCTATTCATTAATTTTTCCATTTTATCTGGATTGGAATACACTTCTTCCAACCCAAACATATCATTGATTTTGTTATATTCGTCCAAAATAGCTACTGTTTCTGCAGCACCTTCCTTAACCACCTCAAGTACAGTTTTTTGATCATCTAATTGGGGCTCTTGCTCCAAATAACCAACGGAATAACCTGGTGAGAAAACCACATTTCCTTGGTGGTTTTTGTCTACCCCTGCAATAATTTTTAAAAGTGTAGATTTACCCGAACCGTTAAGTCCTAAAATACCTATTTTGGCACCATAGAAAAAACTGAGATAAATATTTTTAAGCACAGGCGTATTGGCACTTTGAAATGTCTTGGTAACTCCAGACATTGAAAAAATCACTTTTTTGTCGTCGCTCATTATACTCTTCCCTTTAAAGCATTAAACACCCAGGCATTTGCTAAAAAACCAATACCAACCGAAGCAAATCCCCAGCCTGCTATTTCATCATATCTAAAAGCTCCTAAGGCTATTAAAGCCAATCCTACAAAAATCATTATCCATGTGGCCCAAGCCAATACAGTATTTTTATTCATTGCCATAATCTTTTTATTTTGTTTTACCGTAATGACAAATATCGCATTTTTAAATAAAAAACATCCAACTTAGTGGATGTTTAATTATTCTGTTAAGACTTACTTGACTTAGAAATTCATAGGTACTTCAATAAGCAGTAAACCTGAATTATCATTAGCAACAACTTGAAAGGTCTCTGTCTCAGAAATCCCGATGGCATCTCTTGTCCCTAAAGTATTGCTGCCTAAAGTAATATTTCCGTAAACATTCATGACATAAACTCCAGAATTCGAATATTTTAATTGGTATTCAAAAGAGTTATCTTTATCCATATCAATTCTAGAAATCACAGCATCCTGATGGATTTTTAAACTGCCAATATGATTGTCTTCCATTGAAGTCACCAAAGTTTGCAACTTATTTTTTCTGTCATCTTCCCTAAAAGCTTTTTGGTCATATCGAGGTTTTACATTTGATTTATTGGGAATAATCCAAATTTGAAAAAGGCTCAAATGCTCTATATCGGAACCATTTATTTCAGAATGTTGAATACCAGTACCTGCACTCATAACCTGAACTTCACCTGGTAATATTGGCTGCCATGCATTATGCATATTGTCGCGGTGCTTTAAAACACCTTTTAGTGGAATAGTAATAATTTCCATATTATCATGTGGGTGCGTTCCAAAACCCATTTTTGGTGCAATAACATCATCATTTAAAACACGTAAAGCTCCAAAATGAATTTTATCAGGATCATAAAAATTTGCAAAACTAAACGAATGGTTTGCCTGTAACCACCCATGATTTGCAAAACCCCTGCTATTGGCTTTATGAACTATCGTTTTCATATTTAATTTCTTTATTCTTTAATTTATCTAATTTTATCTAGTAAGTCACTTAGGGTTAAGGCTTCTTCTTCGGTAAGGTTTTCCAAAAGATTTTCATTAAAATCCTTGGCTATAATATCCAATAAATTTAATCCTTGGGGCGAAATTTCAATATGTACAACCCGCCTGTCGTCTGCACATGCCAGCCTATTTATTAATTGTTTTGCACAAAGCTTGTCCATTAATCTAGTAACATTAGGGGCCCTCTCCACCATACGTTCTTTTATAGTTTGAACTTTGATAGGTTTTCCTGCTCCTTTCAAAATCCTAAGAATATTGAACTGCTGAGGAGATATACCAAAGGGTTTGAAAAATTCGTTTTGGTGACTGTTTATCCAATTGGCAGTATAAATTATATTAATTAAAGCTTTTACCTTATTGTTCGCAAATATTGAATTAATATCTTTCGATATATCTCCCATAGTTTCTGTTTTAACTTTAAATGATTAATAATTAGTTTTGGAAACTAACTTAAATGATTCTTGGAATTTTTTTACTTTTAATTTTAACTCCATATCCAATTCACTATTTACAATCTTATCTTCAGAAAAATTTTTGTGAAACAGGTGAAAAGAAAACACATCCACTATATCTGCGCCATGCCTAGGAAACCTATCTTGAGCAATATCCAAAACAGATTTAGCCCCTCGTTTACCATCTGATGCTCCCATTAAGAGCATGGGTTTACCAAAAAAAGTTTTACCTTCAATTCTAGACATCCAATCCAACAAGTTTTTAAACACAGCTGTATAAGCACCATTGTGTTCTGCAAGTGAAACGATAATACCATCGGCAGACTTTATTTGCTCCAAAAATCCAAACGCATTATTTGGATGACCAAACTCTTTTTCCCTATCTACACTAAATAAAGGCAGTTCGTAATCGTTTAAATCTAAAATATTTATCTTGGAATTTTCAACCAAACTAGCAGCATAAGTTACCAATTGCTTATTTATGGATTGCCTACTATTACTTCCTGCAAAAGCTATTATTTTATTCATATCTCAATTAATTTGTAATACAAATGTAGTAGAAATAAATTTATATTCCAAGGAATATATTTCCATGATATATAATTTATGATTTAATTAACATAGTGAATGTGAAATTTTGAAACTTTCGTACTTTAGCAACAAACAAAACACCTATGGACATTAACTTCAATAAAAACGAAGATTATAACAAACTGCTTTTATCAGAACTAAAATCTAAACTTCTTAAGGTAAAATTAGGAGGTGGGAAATCCCGTATTGAAAAACAACATGCCCAAGGCAAAATGACCGCTAGAGAGCGTGTTAATTATTTATTAGATGACAAAAGACCATCATTAGAAATAGCCGCCTTTGCTGGGGATAACATGTATATAGATCACGGGGGTTGTCCATCTGGCGGTGTTGTTGTAAAGATTGGTTATGTTAAAGGCAAACTGTGTGTGGTAGTTGCAAATGATGCTACAGTAAAAGCTGGTGCTTGGTTTCCTATTACTGGTAAAAAGAATTTAAGAGCTCAGGAAATTGCCATAGAAAATAAATTACCTATTATTTATCTTGTGGATTCAGCCGGGGTGTATTTGCCCATGCAAGATGAAATTTTTCCCGATAAAGAACATTTTGGTCGTATTTTTAGAAACAATGCCGTTATGAGTAGCTTAGGTATTACACAAATTGCTGCCGTTATGGGGAGCTGTGTTGCTGGTGGGGCTTATTTACCTATTATGAGCGACGAAGCTTTAATTGTAGATAAAACCGGAAGCATTTTTTTAGCAGGCAGTTATTTAGTAAAAGCAGCTATTGGTGAAACTATTGATAACGAGACCCTAGGTGGTGCTACTACTCATTGTGAAATTTCTGGTGTGACCGATTATAAGGCTAAAAACGATAAGCACGCTTTAGATACTATTAAAAATATCGTTGATAAAATTGGAGAATACGACAAGGCGGGTTTTAATAGAATTGAACCACAAAAACCTAAAGACAATCCCAAAGATATTTATGGTCTTATCCCTAAATCTAGAGCTGACCAATACGATATGCACGAGGTTATAAAACGCTTAGTGGATAATTCTGAATATGAAGAATACAAGGCTGGCTATGGCCAAACTATAATTACCTGTTATGCTAGAATTGATGGCTGGGCGGTTGGCATTGTTGCTAATCAGCGAAAATTAGTAAAAACTAAACAAGGTGAAATGCAATTTGGCGGGGTTATTTATAACGACAGCGCCGATAAAGCAACCCGCTTTATTGCCAATTGCAATCAAAAAAAAATTCCCTTACTCTTTTTACAAGACGTAACTGGTTTCATGGTGGGCAGCAAAAGTGAACATAACGGTATTATAAAAGATGGTGCCAAAATGGTTAATGCGGTAAGTAATTCTGTGGTTCCAAAATTTACTGTTATTGTCGGCAATAGTTACGGTGCTGGTAATTATGCCATGTGTGGCAAAGCATACGATCCTCGTTTAATAGTATCTTGGCCAAGTGCAGAATTAGCTGTTATGAGTGGTAATAGTGCTGCAAAGGTATTATTACAAATTGAAAAGGCATCCTTAGAAAAACAAGGGGAAACTATAACGCCGGAAAAAGAAGAAGCCTTGTATAACAAAATAAAAGCACGTTACGATAATCAAGTCTCTCCATATTACGCTGCGGCCCGTATTTGGACCGATGCAGTAATAGACCCGTTAAACACGCGAGAATGGATTAGTATGGGTATTGAAGCCGCTAACCACTCACCTATTGAGAAACCTTTTAACATGGGATTATTGCAAGTATAATTTTAAAATCTCGTCTCTTTTTCGTACCTTTTTGATTGAAAACCAATACTCTCAATAATGGGAACAATAAAAACATTAAACAAGTGGGCCAATGCACACACGTATTTGCCTTTAGATTTGTTGCGCATTGCCCTAGGCGTATTTTTATTTATTAAAGGCATAAATTTTATGTCGGACTACACAATACTCATGACCCTTTTCGAGCCCCTAGAAAGTCTGGCGGGTGGTATGTTAGTCATACACTACGTAGCACCTGCACATTTTATAGGTGGAATTTTAATTGCTTTTGGTTTATTGACCAGATGGGCTATTATAGCTCAAATTCCTATTTTAATTGGTGCCATTGTTATTAATTTTGCTGGAGAAATGATAGTTAACAATTTAATCTTGGCTATTATAACCCTTTTCGTAGCAATATTTTTTGTTTTCTACGGTTCTGGAAAACATTCTGCCGATTATTATTTGAAAATGCAGCAGTAGATTTGTCATTTGAAATCTCCCGAGCAACTCGGGAGATTGAATAAATAATTATTTCGTGATTGAAATTAGTCACTTCGTTCTAGTTGTTCCAAATAAATAATCTATTAAAGATTTTGATACGATTGCACTAATCGTATAAATTCTGCACGGTATCCATCTTTATCTTTCCCTCTTCCCATATTAGCCAAAGCAATTACATCATCTATTGTAGTATCATTACAGTATTTAGACTGGCGTAATTGCATACCAAATAGTGCTACAGCAGATGCGAAATTCAAGTCTGAATGTGAAAGAGTTATTTCATCCTTCTGTATGTGAAACATTTCTATACTTTTATCTTCACTTGGTTTTTTATATCTAAATTTAACGGTAAACAGTTCATTTGAAAAATTAGAATCGATTTGTGATTTGGTATATTTTAAATCGGATACATCTTTTAAATAATCACTTTTAACACCAACTGGAATTACTTCATAAAGAGCTGTTACCGTATGGCCACTACCCAATTCTCCAGCATCTTTTGTGTCATCAATAAAATCCTCATCATTCAACAACCGGTTTTCATAACCAATTAATCGGTATGCCTGAACTTTATTGGGGTTAAATTCAATTTGAATTTTAACATCTTTAGCAATGGTAAATAACGTACCCCCAAATTCTTTCCCAAACACCTTTTGGGCTTCTTGCATATTATCAATATAGGCATGGTTACCATTGCCTTTATCAGCTAAAATTTCTAATTTTGAATCTTTATAATTACCGTAACCAAATCCTAAAACCGATAAAAATACTCCTGATTTTCTTTTCTCTTCAATTAATCGTTCCATAGCCTTGTCACTTGAAGTTCCTACATTAAAATCACCATCTGTTGCTAAAATAACTCGGTTATTACCATTTTTATTAAAATTCTTTTCAGCCAACTTATAAGCCAGCTCAATACCAGCACCACCAGCTGTAGATCCTCCAGATTGCAGATGATCTAATGTTTCAACGATTTTTTCTTTATACTTGCCCGAAGTAGGTTCTAATACAACACCTGCAGCTCCAGCATATACAACTATAGATACCTTGTCCTTTTCCCTAAGTTGATTTACTAAAAGTTTAAATGCTTGTTTTAACAAGGGCAATTTATTTTGGTCTGCCATAGAACCTGAAACATCTATTAAAAAAGTAAGATTAGATGCTGGCAGTTCTTCATTTAAAAATGTTTTGCCTTGAAGTCCTATTCTCACCAGTTTGGTTTTGTTATGCCAAGGTGTCTTAACTACTTCTGTAGTTATTGAAAATGGATGTTCCCCTGTTGGTTGTGAGTAGTTATAATTAAAATAATTAATCATTTCCTCTATCTTAACGGCATCTGGGTCTATAGTCATTCCGTTATTAATCATACGACGTATATTGCTGTAGGATGCTTTATCAACATCTATTGAAAATGTAGATAATGGTGCAAGTAATGTTCTCTCAAATGCATTCTCGATAATTGCAGCATAACTTTCTGAATTTTCAATCCTGTAATTACCTTGGTGAGTTGTGATAACAATACAGCCCCCTTTGGCAATCTTTCCAAATTTTTTCTTAGCTTCTGCATTATCATATTTTACTTCACTATCTATATCATTAATAGGTAAGTTTTCAATAATATGATTATGTTCTTTTTTTATAGGTATTCCATCAACTATATATAAAGGTGTTTTATTAAGGTTTGTATTTGAATTTACTATTTGAACACCAGTTAGCCCGCCTTGCACTGGAACAGATTGAATTTGATAAGCTAATTGATTGTGATAAGCCTTTCGCTTTTGTCGTTTGAGTTGTGAAGCTGTTAAAGTCGCTACAGAATTTGTTAAACTCCTTCTGTTTTTTATACCATATCCCACAACAACTACTTCCTCTAATTTTGAAACATCCGCTTTCAAAGTTACCAAAATAGTATAAAGCTTTCCCACTTTACGCTCCTCGGTAACATATCCAACAAAAGAAAACAATAAAACATCTGTGTCTTTTGCTTTTATTTCATAAAGACCATCAAAGTCTGTTTGAGTCCCTTTATTTGTTCCTTTAATCATAATAGAGGCTCCTGGCAAAGGAAGTCCAGATTCGTCAGTGACCGTGCCTACTATTTTTCGCTCTTGGGCTTGAACTTGAATTGAAATTACCAATATCAGAAACATATTGAATAGTGTCTTCATAATTACAGATTTTAAAGTTTAGTTTAAAACTAATCCCTACAATTATGAAAAAAAAATAACAATGAGTAAAACGACCCTTTGAATGAGTCAACCTATTATTTTAATAAATCCAAAGTTTTAATCCGCTGTATTTTACCTGTTGTAGTTTCAACAAATTTTGGAAGTCTAAAAATTTGTTTAGGCATTTCATATTTATGAAGTGACTTTATGTTTTTAATTGTACTAAATAGTTTATCTATATCCAATGCTTTATCTTCCACTAAAAGTACAACCTGATCTCCTAATTGATCATTTGGCATGGAAGCAATAAAAAAACGCTGATCAATTATATTGGAAAGCTTTTGTTCTATTTGTTCAGGAAAAAATTTAATACCCCCTGAATTAATAACATTGTCATAACGTCCCAACAATTCAAACAAGGTTTTGGAGTGTAACTTTACAATATCATTGGTAACAATCGGTTTATCAGTAATTTTAGGCACATCAATAACCAAACATTCCCTTTCATCCCGAGAAACAGTAACATTTGGCAAGGTTTCAAAATATGAGCTGGAAACCTGACTTGATTGGGCAAAATGGTTTAGTTTCTTCACAGCTATATGGGTAACTGTTTCGGTCATGCCATAAGTCTCATAAGCATAAACCTGTTTGTTTTCGAGCTTTCTCATTAATGCATGACTAACCTTTCCCCCTCCAATAATCAAAGTATCTATTTTATTAACATCTACTAATGATTTCTCAACTTGAAACGGTGTCATTGCTGAAAATTGGTAGGTTTTGTTAATTCCCTGCAAAGGTGAAGAACTGGGTTTCACTACATCTAATTTAAGCCCTAAAATAATAGCTCGAATTAGCATCATTCGTCCTGCAATAAAATTAGAAGGCAAGCAATGTAAAGCCGTATTTCCTGGTTTTAAATTAAAAAAATCTCCCGTAGCTAATGCAGAATGCACCATGGCCTGTTTTTTAATCTTTATAGACTTAGGGAACCCTGTAGACCCAGAAGTGAGGACCAACACATAATCCTTATGATCAAGCCAGTCTAATAAAAAAACGCCTAAGTCTTGTTGGTAAGGCTCCCCTTCCTTAACAAAACTGTATGCCACTTCATTAAGATCTTTATAAGAATAATATATACCGTTAAGTTCAAATTTTAGGTGTACATTTTTAAAATTAGGAGTCATAATTACTCAACAATGAACTAGGATGCAATATTTTGTAATACTTTAACCTCAAAATTAATGAATTATATAACGAGAATAAAATTTATTATTCATAAGGAGAGCATGTCAAACCTTATTGCAAAATATTTCTTAATGAAAAATCATAATTGAAGAAACTCTATCTCTGTTCTATCCAATAAATACAGAGGTCATACTTACACTTCCCATAACTAGTTCATCATTAAATAAACTTATATGGTCACTTTTTGAATCATATATAGCTAAACTATACAATAAAGGTAAAAAATGTTCTGGTGTTGGTATTGCTAATCGCAAAGCTTTATTACTATGATAATTAAACAAGAGATTGAAATCTCTGTTATTTATATATTCGTTTATAGTATGCCTAGCTTCAATAGCCCAATCGTAAACGGTATCCTTTTCAAAATTTAATAGACCAAGATTATGAACTGTATTGCCACTTCCCACAATTAAAACACCCTTATACCTCAAAGTTTCTAGTTGCTTTGCCAGTTCATAATGGGATTTTGGTGTTCTGTTATAATCCAAACTCAATTGGATAACGGGTATGTTTGCCTTTGGGTATAAGTGTTTAATAACACTCCAAGCCCCATGGTCCAAACCCCAATCGTAGTCCATATCAACTGAAACAGGAGCCAATAACTGTACTGTTTTCTTAGCCAATTCCGGACTTCCTTGCACTGGATATTGCACCTTATATAACTCTTGAGGAAATCCACTAAAGTCATGTATGGTTCTTGGCATATCCATTGCTGTTACTTTGGTGCCTTTGGTTTCCCAATGTGCAGAGATACATAATATGGCTTTGGGTTCAGGAATATTCTTGGCAATACCTTTAAATCCCTGCACAAATCGATTATCGGAAATAGCATTCATTGGACTACCATGTCCTAAAAATAATACTGGCATTTTTAAAGTGGTCTTCCAGTCCTTCGAATGTTTGTATAAATCATTTAAGCCCATAATTATAACACAATATAAGAATTATATAATAGCTATAAATAAACTAGCGACCTATAAACATTTCAATAAATTTATTATAACACCCTTAATTAGCATTTATTACCATACCAGATCCCGATATATTACTTTGGATTGATGGAGTTCCTCTATAATAAACATCACCACTTCCTTCAATAACAACATCTAAACTATTCAATGCATTTATTTCGCAATCTCCACTACCAATAATATCAACATTGCAATTTATAACCATAAATTGAAAGCCTTTAAATATTCCTGTGCCTTCATTCTCTAAAATTAAATTATCAGCAGTCCCACTCAAAGTAATATCCCCCGTACCAGAATTATAGACACTAAAACTTCCACTCTCATTAACATTTATAATATTAATTTTCCCTATACCTTCATTTTTAATAGCATTCAAATGCTCTACTAAAATATTGGCCTTTAAATTAAGGTAACTATAATTATGGCTATCGTCTAAGTATAATTGCAACTCATTATTAACCACTTTGGTGGTCACATAATCAATAATATTATCATCTGCAATAATTTCAACAGACTGAAAATTGCCTTGTGTAATATTTATATCAAAAACCCCTCTAGAACTTACCTTATTAAATGCCGAAACTGTTCTTGTTTCTGTAATTAAATTTCCGGACCCTGAAACAACATCATCTGCTTCACAAGAAAACAATACATAATTGATAGTCATTAATACATAAATAACTTTTTCTATTTTCATTCTAATTCTATTTTAAATTTGAGTTCAAAACTATTTGAACTAAAATAGAATTACATTGATGTAAATCAAGATTTATTTGATCGTAATCGTGAAAGCGTTTCTGGGGTAATGTCTATGTAAGAAGCAATAATATGGTGAGGTATTCTGTTGAAAAGTTCTAAATTGTTTATACAAAACTCTTCAAAACGTTCAGCACTTTTGGTGAGCAATGCAATCTCTTTATCATGTTTTTCTAGTATAAATTTTATAAATTGTGTGTTTCTAAAATCGGCTAGTTTAGAATTTGTTTTAAAAATAGCTTCAAGCTTTAAAGATTCCCAATAAATTAAATCACAATTGGTTAAACATTGACAATAAATATAGCTAGGCATATTTTTAAAATAGCTTACTATGGAACTATAAAAAAAATCGTTTTCTTTAGAGATTCTTATGGTCTTTTCCTTACCCTCTGGAGTAATCACATAATGCCTAGTTACTCCTTTTTTAACAAAAAACACTTTATTAGATGTTTCACCTTGCCTAATTATAAAATCTCGCTTTTTATAACGTATTGTGTTGCCTTGGCTTAAGAGTAGATCGAGTTCTTCCAGCATATCCAAATTTAAGGAAAATGCACTTTAATTTTTTGAATTAAGCCTTTATATTAAAAAAGTAATTTATAAAGAAGCTATAATCATTGCAGAACCAGTGTTTAAAACAATATCCTTTGTAGCTACGTACATATTCCCCTGTTTTTCTAGTTTAAGTATTCCTTTATATCCAATACGATCCAATTTTTTTCTACAACGACTAGAAATTGCTGGATCATCATCAAAAATAAATGCATCGAAATCATATTCTGGCTTACCAGGCTCTTTTATTACAGGAAGTATTTGCTTCATACCCAAAGTACGGGGATATGTAAGTGGTACATAAGGTGCTCCTGGTATAAAGGTATAAAATGTATAACGACCGTCTTCATCCGTTTTTACCCAACCCCTATGCTCAACATACTTTTTTCCATTCTCCTTATTGGTTTTAAAGTGGCCTTCTTCACTAGGCTGATAAATGTATAAAACAACATCCTTGGCAGGAGTAATACCATCGTTGTAGTAAATAGTACCCGTGATTTTTAGTTTGTTTTCTTGATCTTTAAAACTTGGAATAGTATCTGTATTGTTCAATTGCTTTTCGGAATAATCATAAAGCGGACTCTCTTTTTTATCCCCTGAAGTTTCCTGGGCAAAAAACTTATTTGTTAAACTTAATACAACTATAAAACATATTAGGACTATCTGTTTTTTCATGGTAAACACATTTACAATTGTTCATTAAAACTATATATTTCAATGCGTTAACACCTAAAAAATCACATGAACTCTAAAAATACACGATGAAATGAACAAATCCCTAATTATGGTCAAAATAGTGGTTTTCGTTCGTCGGATAAAATGGTTTTTTAACCTAATCTATTTGTATTCAAATACAATATAAATGACTATTCTGCAACTGTCTTAATAATTCCAGAATACCTAATTGGTAATCTAAATGATCCGTTAAGTAATAAATCTGTTTTTTGGTTAGGGAATACCCTTAAAAACACATTGTATCCTTCTATCCCATCTTTTGCATCAAAGTTGATGCTGTAACTGCCATCCTTGTTATGTGTAGACTTATAATTTTTAATAACCCCCTCAAGTTTAATTACCCCATCATCATTTGAGCCATATCCAGCCAGCATTGTACGTTCACCAAAAAAAGGCAAATAAGAGCTAATACTATCATTTGATAGTTTTAAAAAATTAATATTACCAATTAAGTTAATGCCGCTTGAGTTGCTCCCTGGTTGTAATAGACCAGAATTCATAACTTGTTGTACTGCATTGGTAACTTGAGGATAGGCCCAATTTGATTCAATTTTAAATTGTCTGCTTTCCAATAGCATCTCCATAGCTCTTTTTTGTTCATCTGTTACGTGTTTTGATGCCGAACATGAAAACATTATAATAACAACAATGAATATATATGTTAACGGAAGTTTCATTTATTTAAAATCTTTAAAAGAAATCTAATTTACAAAATATAGAAGATTTTAGTGCCCCATAAACAACAGAGCGATTGACTTTTAAAAAATTATATTACAGATATCGATAAAATACGTAAACAACGGGATAAAAAACATAAAGTCAACTATTTAACGAAATTTAAAGTCGTCTATCAATAAATTTTGTTTTCAAAAACATCTTGAAATAGCTTTAAAATACCAAATCATAAAAACCTATCATTATGGATACCAATTTTTCTTTATTCAATCAAATCAACAGTTTGTCTTATTGGTTATTACTTGAAAGCAACTACAAAAGTTCTGTAAAGCTAAATGCAGATGACGATTGCTATTTTATCTCTGTTAAAAAAGGTTATGAAATTTTATATGCCCATGAGATTGCTAACTTTAGTAAGAAAAACAAGCAATATCTTCAATTTGAATTGGCTGCTATTGTTAATCACTTATTACATATTAAAGACAGTGTAACCTTTAACCGTAACAAAAGTGCTTAATTAATTAGCATATCGCTTACTGCATTAATCCAATCGTCTATATTAGTTTCATTGGTATTAAAGGCCTTACTCCTATTTCCGTAAGGTGCATATACTAGTGGATTGGTTACTGAAAAGAATCCAATGGTTGGAGTTAACGAAGCACTTGCCAAATGCATAACCCCATTATCGGCAGCGATAAAAATAGAGGTGTTTTTTATAATAGCTCCCATTTCCCTAATATCCTTACTATAAAAATGTGGTGCCCTAAAATTAATCTTTGAAATATTTTCTATTGGCAACATTTCAACAATATTATAATTTGGATATTCCTTTAACAGCCTATTGTAAAATGCTTCCCACCACATTTCAGAATAACATTTTGCCCCTGTGGCATTGGTATAAATACAAATGGTTTTTTTATCGTTCTTAATTAGTTCATTAAGTATCTTTTTGCCATTAGCAATTTCTTCATCATTTAATTTAATATCTAAAAAAGGCACATTACTAGTGGTTTTTTCAAAACCAGACAAATTTAAATAACGCCTCAAATTATAGACTGGATATTTAGATATATGCTGATAATCAGGATATTCTTTTTGAATATCTTCATGGACCTCACCAAAAACCTTAAACCTAGCATTACTAAATTGAGTAAGCAACCGGCCAGAAGACGAGTTTTTATCTGCATTAATTACTAAATCGTAACGTCTACGCCTTAAACCAAACCATTTAGCAATATATTTTAAAAGATTGCTAAAAGGCTTCTTTGGTAACTGAATAATATGTTCAATTTGATTATAATTTTGAAATACTGGATAGGCTACTCCACCTTTTACAAATAAATCTATTTTACAATTAGGAAATGTATTCACAACCTCTTGTACTAGCGGCGTTAACAATAATTGATTTCCCAAACGGTGATTAGGCCTTACAATAAGCACTTTTTTTATATCTTCAATTTTTAAAAATCCCGATTGAGGCGCTTTATATGAGCTTCCAATATTTTTGGTTATGCCCTGCATCATGCGCCTTCTTATGCTGTTAATTTGTCTTTTAAAGGTCATTTTAGTTATTAAAAAGAGGGTTGTTTTAGCTTGCAAAAGTACAAAGATGTCACTAGGCAGCAAACATTTACAGTCCCAACATATTGATAAATACGCTCTATAAAGTACATGTTTTCTTTACCTACCTATACCCCTTGGTTTAGTAAGTACACGTTTAGAATTGATGAAATATACTCCTGTAAGTAAAATAACTGCCGCAATAATGGACTGAAGAGTAATTTGTTCATCTAAAATCCACCAGCCCAGAATCATCGCAATTATTGGATTGACATAGGTATTGGTTGATACTTTTTCTGGTGAAACCACTTTAAGCAAATAATTGAAGGCTGTAAAAGCAATGATACTACCAAATACTATAAGCCCAAGCATGGACCATTGTACATTTGTACTCCATACTGATGGCCACGTCCAAGTTTCTCCAAAACACAAACTGGCTATTACCAACATAATACCTCCTGTTAGCATTTGATAACCAGTATTAACAAAGTAATTTGAGGGCAAATTGGCTTTACCCACAAATAAACTTCCATATGCCCAACTAATCATACAAACAAAAATCATGAGCATCCCTATAATTTGGTTTTCTTGACTTATTAGTTCTTTCTGGCTAACCAGAAGGTATATTCCAACACAACCTAAAACCACACCTATAAAAGACATAGCCGATATTTTTTTACCCTGTAGCAACCACATTAAAATAAGAACCACTAAAGGTTGTGCCGATATTTCCAAAGCCGTAAAACCACTGTCAACAAATTTAAGTGCCCATACTACCACCCCATTACCAAAAGTTAAAAATAAAAACCCTGCTATAATGGTATTTTTAAGCTGAGCTCTGGTGATGGATATATTAACCTTGAGCATTTTAGCTATTATAAAAATAAAAATACCAGCTACAAGAAACCTTATAGCAGCCAATTTAAATGGAGGCAATTCAGCAACTGCTATTTTATTCAAAAGATACGTTGAACCCCAAATAACATAAATAGCAAAAAATGCTAATACTATGCTAACTGTTTTACGAGATACTTCCATATAAAAAAATCAAATAAAAAAATTATAATGAAACCAAAATGCTTTGAATATCTGTAATGTGTCATAATGCAATAATATTGGGTTTTGTCATTCCAACAAAAGGAAGAATCTATGTGATAATCTAAAGATTCTTCACTACGCTCTGCTCGTTCTGAATGACAGAATGTAAATTATTACTAATAACGGATATTCAAATTTTAATCATCAAAGTTTACGTGTAACCATTGAAAAACAATATAATTAACACATAAAATTTTACTTGGTAAAAGTACGCTTATTTTTTAAGGTTGAATTCTATTCTTTAGATATTATTTATACCCAAAAATATAAGTGGTAATTGTAAAATCTATTATTTATAGAAACCCTTTTTGGCTGAAGTATATTAAGAAAGTATTTCGTCTAAACTTTCATTTTTGATTTAATTAGTCTTTTGGTGCATAACCATGAACCATTTCAAAAACATCATCGAAATTTAACCGCAAATAGGCATTCAATTTTTTTCGGTAATCCCCTTTAAGCCATTCCACAAAATTAAAGGTACTCTTACTAATACATTTTGTATACCTACCTATTCTAAAGTCAATATCATCCCCTAACTTTTTAGCCAAAGCAATCGCGTCGTATACATCTTCACTGTTTTCTACACAAATTTTAGCATGCTGTTCTATGGATAGCTCTAATACTGCTTTTGATGATTTACCCTTTCTAATACAATCTACATAGGTTTTTTGGACATCGAAATACACCTCTTCAGAATTTGAAAACTCAGCGCGCAACTCATCTGGCATTTCATATCTGAAGTTACTTTCAAGCTCTTCGTCACTTAAAAGGGAATCTAAATAGTAATTTGGTGACTTAAAGATGCGTTGCCAATCCAGATTATCTCCCCAAGGGCCGAAACGATGGAAATTATTTCCTAAATCTACCACCGTAAACGTGTTTTTGTTCTTTAATACCCTCGACCCTCTACCAATCATCTGGTAGTAAAGCGTTAAAGACTTTGTTGCCCTGTTTAAAATAATACTTTCAACAGTTGGTTCATCAAACCCTGTTGTTAAAATACTTACTGACGTTAAAATGGCGTCCGGGGTGTTTTTAAACCATTTTAAGATCGTGGCCCGTTCCTTTTTGGTATTGGTGTTATCGAGGTGTGCAATTTTGTATCCTGCCCTTCTAAAGGTTTCGTAAACGTACAATGAGGTGTTGATACCATTGTTGAAAATTAAGGTCTTCTTGCCTTTTGAACGCTCTTCGTAAGCCTGTATAAGCTTTGATAACATATCGTCAGCTGTATATAAATCTTCCGATGATTTAACGGTGTAGTCCCCATTGGCTCCAACAACCAAGGAGGTTAACCCAACATTATAAGAGTACATTTCTGCACGTGACAAAAAGCCATTTTGTATTAAAGACTCAATACTTTCGCCAACTATAAGCTCGTCGTAATTATCGGTCATGGGCAGTTCGATACTAGAGCTTAAGGGTGTTGCTGTAACACCTAAAATAAAAGATTGGCTAAAGAATTTAAATAATTTGGTAAACGAGTTATAATGTGCCTCGTCAATAATCACTAATCCAATATCGGAGATATCCAGTTTATCGTCATTCAAACGGTTGTTAAGGGTTTCAACCATGGCAACAAAACAACTATACTCACCTTGATCACTAAGATCGGCCTTACTGTCTACCACTTTATTAACCACTCCAAACTCAGTAAGCATTTTAGAGGTTTGTTTGCAAAGCTCAATACGGTGGGTCATCACCAAAACCTTTTTATTATGATGCTTTAGGTATTGCCTAACAATCTCAGAAAAAATTACCGTCTTTCCGCCTCCAGTGGGTAATTGGTATAACAAGTGATAGTCTTTAGGAGACTCTTCAAAAGCCTTAAAAATTTTATTTATTGCTCCCTTCTGGTAACTGTATAAATCCTTACCCGTTTTGCGTTCTTCTAGTTCAAATGTTGAAACACCCATAAATAAAATTGTAATGTGCAAAAATAACACCTTTAAAAGGTTTTTAAAGAATGAATGGAAGTAAAATTATTTAAGAGCCTAATTAAATTTCATCTTTAGCCAAATAATACTCCTTTTTATACCACTTTTTGTTGTGAATCAGTAATATTTTAAGTCAAATCATTCTAATATGGAATATACTGAATATGCTATAATGCAGTAAAATTAGATTTTGTCATTCCGACAAAAGGAGGAATCTCTTTGAAAATCAAAAGATTCTTCACTACGCTTTGCTTCGTTCTGAATGACAGAACGCAACTTATTACTAATAAGCAATATTCAATTTTATTATGAAGATTAAGATCATGCAATTACATTACTGATATATTGTCAAAATGTAAAACGGGAAGTATTTAGATTCTATATTAAGCTCAATTTTCCAATTAATTAGACTGCTATTTGATAGTGAAAAGATTTAAAGGAACTATTGAGTACCTAGTTATTTGTTCCCTACTTTTCCATTGATAAATACCCTTCGACTGCGCTCAGGGTAAACCAAGCTAAAGAAATCTAGGCTTACGAGGATATTACTTGTAATAGATCGGGGTTTATCTCAGTCTTATAAAAATAAATTGCACTAATACCATACACTCCCCATACACTATCCATACTTAAGCCATACACTAACTATATGGGAATTATTTCATGCATTGATTGTCCATAAAAAAGGAGAATGCAGAACAAATTTCACTAATCCGTCTTTGCGAGACGCCTAAAGGGCAACGAAGCAATCTCTAATATAAGAGGAGACTGCAACATTCCGTTACACTCCATTCGCAGTGACGGTTTCTTTAAAATGGGATTTAGTACACGAAAATGTCACATTGAGCGCAGTCGAAATGCTTCTCAAGGCAGCATTTTCAATGCCTCGACTTTATGTTATCTTGATCGAAGTTGAAAGACCCAGACTGATACTTGGGTTAATTTTAATTTTTATCATGTACTAAGAGGAATTATTTACAATGTCCCTGTTCAAAATAACTGTGCTTTTATTTATAAAAATTTAAAAAACTAATATCCAAATGTTAGCCTTTGTCGTATATCTGACTTTAATTATCGATGAAATACATTAAAATGTATTCTTTATCTTACAAATAAACACATTTTATCGATAAAAATCATTTTTATTCGTTTAAATACCAATATTTTATAACTTTACCTAGAATTTAACCTACTTGATTATGAAAAGATTATTACTATTAATTTGTATTAGCGGTGCAAATTACTCGTTAATTGCTCAATGTGATGATACATTACCTGTTACAGAAACTTTTGATGATTCTTCGGTAATTGGTGTTTGTTGGAATGTTTCTGACGAAGACGGTGATGGAAACAATTGGTACTGGAGAGAATATGGTGCCACATATGGTGGGTACAAATGTTTAACTTCCAGATCATGGAGTTCTTCTCAAGGAAATTTAGACCCAGACAATTGGGTATATTCTCATGCCATAGATCTAACTGGTTTTAATACCAGTGATAATATTGAAGTTACTTGGAAGATTAGAGGGGAAAATGCCTCATTTGCTCATGAATATTATACTATGTATGCTGCAACCGGAAATCAGATATCAGATTTTACTTCTAGTCCCGTGAAAATTAGTGAGTATGCTGATGAAGTCGGTGCTGCTGGCGTATTTGTTACTAGAAACTTAGATATTTCATCCTTAGCTGGAAATATGGTTTATCTTGCTTTTAGACATGAAAATATTTCTGGATCACAGTTTATTCTAAATTTAGATGATGTTTCAATTAGTACATCTTTATTGAGTAATGAAGAATTCAATGATTTTAATTTCAAACATTATTACAACAAAGATTCTAGTACACTAATTATTGAAAATAACAGTAATCTGGAAAACATTCAGTTATATGATATTCTGGGCAAACTTGTATTAAATAAAAATTTAAGCCAAACAAAAGAATCAGTTGATTTATCAAACTTGAATAAAGGTGTTTATATTGTTAAAGTTAAGGTTGAGAACAATTATCAGACTTTTAAAGTTATGAAATATTAGTTCTGTATTTAGAATAACCAAAAACAAGAGCGACCAATGGTCGCTCTTGTTTTAGTTATCATATTAATAATTAATTATTGTGGACTTGAAGATACTATTTTCTTAACAGCAGTACCTTTATTAGTTGATAGTCTTACAAAGAACATTTGGTTATCCATCCTTGAAAGATCCAACTTCGTGGTTTCCACAGTGCCTTTAATATATTGCGTATTCTCAGCTTTTCTGATTAACGCCCCTTTCATATCGAATACTTCAATATTAACATCGGTATCGTAATCAAATGAATACTTAATATTCACTTCCTGATCGAATGGTACTGGATAGGCAGTAAAGTCAACGTCTTTAGTTGAAGCTACTTTTGCTTGTTCACAAGAACCACCTCCTTCACAAGTAAATCCGCCTTCAAATGAAACCATTTCGCCTTCATTATTTGACAACAAATCACTTTCAGAAAGAGAGCACATACATAGCACTTCACATGTCACTGCATGAGCAATAACATATATTGGACCTGTCACATCAGTAACCTTAACCGTATAGGTTCTAACATTACCCAAGCTTGTTGGATTAAACGGATACTGCCCTGGTGCCACTGTATTTACTCCATTATTTTTTGGATAGGGTTCACAACCTACATACACATGTGCTTCGGTCATTACATATCCAATTCCATCTGCACTATCTTCATCATCTATCTCATAAGTTACTTCCACCATACCACTAGAGTAGTTTACGGTAACGGTACCAACATGAGTTCCTTTAGTCACATCGCAATGTGCTGCTCCGGCATATAATGGCATTTCATAAGTACCTTCACATTCAAAATAATTGGTCCAACCCCAACGCTTAAAGTCTGGGATAAAGCATTCGGATCCTGTATCTGCTTTAGCGAAAGCTGTTTCGCATTCACCGATTTTGTCCCATTCTTTTATATACTCAACCGTTACTGTTTGGGCGGCATTACCTGCACAATCAGATACATTGAATACATACTCATAAGTTGCTGAACATTCATTAATACCAATCATGCTAGCGTAGGCCATTAGCGTACCACCATCACCACAATTATCACTCCAAGTGGTTTCCAAATATTCTGGCACATCGCCATTACATACATAGCCATCTTCTAGTGGAATAATTACCGGAGCTTCATCATCTTTGATAGTGATGATCTGTACGCCTGTAGTCATGTTACCTGCACAATCCTCAGCTTTCCAGGTTCTGGTGATAACTCCTAATCCGCAGGCGTCTAATGTACCCTCATCACTGTAAGTAACCTCTGGGTCTGCATCACAGTTATCGGTAGCGGTTGCCATTCCGGCATCGCCCATAACACAATCAAATGTAATATCCTGTGGTACGCTTAACTCTGGTGCCGTATCATCTTTGATAGTGATGATCTGTACGCCTGTAGTCATGTTACCTGCACAATCCTCAGCTTTCCAGGTTCTGGTGATAACTCCTAATCCGCAGGCGTCTAATGTACCCTCATCACTGTAAGTAACCTCTGGGTCTGCATCACAGTTATCGGTAGCGGTTGCCATTCCGGCATCGCCCATAACACAATCAAATGTAATATCCTGTGGTACGCTTAACTCTGGTGCCGTATCATCTTTGATAGTGATGATCTGCGAACAAGTAGCCTTTAAACCTACTTCATCTTCAGCTTGCCAAGTTCTTGTAATAGTACCAAGTCCACATTCATCCAAATTATCAACAGTACTTAGAACTGTCACAGTAGGAGTACTACAATTATCATTAGCAGTCGGTGCATCCCAAATAATTTCAGCATCGCACTCAATAGTTTTATCTGCAACACAATCTATTGTCGGAGGTTCATTATCTACTTCAACAGAAACAACAGCACCATCACTATTAATACATCCATTTTCATCTTCATAGGTATACGTTACATCATAGTTTCCTGCAACACCAGGAGAAGTAAATAAACCGGTTGGGATAACATAACCATTAGTATCGCTCCAAACTCCTCCTTCTGGACTTGCAGTAAGTTGCACAGAATCTTCATCACAAGCAATTGAAGCATTATTTGCCATTACATCGGTTATCGGATAAAATGCTAGTGTTCCAAATGCCGAACCTTCGGATTCACATCCTTGAGGGCTAAACACTATTACATAATAATCGCCAGCATCACTTAACGCTGTTGGGTATATAACATATTCATCTGTTGCTGTGTCAACATCAGCTAAAAGCACACCTCCATTTTCTGGATCCCCTTTCCACCATTGAAAAGTATATCCATCCCCTTCAGGATTCAAAATTTCAATAGCTCCTTGAAAAACGGTTGCTTCTAATGTCGCAGCATCTTCAACACATACTGTTGGGCTATTAACTGTAGCCGTTGGTTCTAAATTGAATTGGCCTCCTGTAAAGTCTTTAAGTTTAGCTGTTATTTCCTTAGATGATCTTGTTTCTAATAACCATCCTGCACCACATATGGCCTCAGGATTTTGATTTAGATCAAATACATCTGTTAAATCTACAACACCTTCGTAAAATTCATTATAATCATAAGTGGTTTGACCAGGCTTAACATTACCTGCCCAAGGCGTTGGAACATCTGGATTACCATCATTATTAATTGCAACTTGTGTATCCAATGGTAATTTATCAAAATGTTGATCTTCAGAATAATTACCTGTAACTCCATTTGGATCTACCCATTGTAATACAGTAACGGTTGCAAATCTACCTCCAGAACTAAAGTCACTCATAATCAATAAGTCCCCGATGGCATGTTTAGGTTCTAGGTATTTATCACCATTAACTTCAACTGGTGCTGAACCATCCAAATAAAACCAAAATCCAATCTGGGCAACTCCATTGTTGGATTCTCTGTCTCCTGCAAAAAACAGGTAAGTACGATCTTCTGAATACTCAAAAGTGGCACTACAATCTTCATCTGTTGTAATACCAGTTAATACCACTGCTGCAGCATTCATGATATCACCTTTAGATAATACAGAAGTATAGGTCCATTGGTTGCCATCTGGTCCGTAATCAATAATATCTTTTGCACCCGTGTGCCAAGCATTATCTTGATTGCCTTCCCTTACATCAGCTACATACTTATAAGTTGGTTCTGTTTCTAATAAGGGAGACCCCCATTCAACGGTATTACCGTCAATACAAGGAACCACTTGTGCCTGTATGTCATTAACAGACAACAAAAAAAGCATAACCAAGCCTAAGCCCATTATACTTTTTAAAAAGATACCACTAAGACTAAAGCAACAGCGTATCATTCGTGAATAAAATTGGGTAAAATTGTACATTAACATAACATTTTGTTTAATTAATAAATGATGTTAACATAAATAAGACATGACAATCACTAAAGCTTTGAGATAAAACAAAAAGCGCTAGCACATTGCTAAATTTTTGGTAAGTCGAGGGCTACTTAAAACTGCTATTAATCAAGTATGCTCTACAATAAAAAAAGTAGTGAAAAGCGCAAAAAATGTAGATATGAGGGTAGATCAAAGTTATAACAAATCTAAAGCTCCCACAACTGGAAAAGACAACTTTTAGATTATCGACTTAAATTTTTAGATTATCTACACATTTTTTTTTCGCTTTTTAGACTATTGGTATTTTTTAATCGATTATCAGTAATTTATAGTATTTGATAAAAAAATCACAATAAAAACCTATGATGACCAACTTTTTTTTAAACGCCAATTTAAAATAGTTTTATCCACCCTACCCAATATGTTAATTAATCATTAAAAACGGCATAGCGGTTCTTGAAATCACTATTTTAGCGCTTTAAACTTTTAAAATAACTCAAAAATGCAAAAAGCACTCATACTTTCTGGCCTATTGATTTTAGCCATGAGCTGTAAAAAACAAACCCCTAAAGACTATGCCGTTCTTTCTGGAAAAATTTCCAATTACGAAGGTGGTGTTCTTACCATAAATAGTATGGACAGAAAACTTACCGATACTATAAATGTTTCAGAAGACGGTACTTTTAAGGATACCTTGCGATTAGCTACTGCCAATTATATGTTATACGATGGTAAAAACCCTACATTAATACATGTTAGCACTGGTAATGACTTTACTGTAAGCTACGATGCTAAAAATTATAAAAACAGCTTAAGCATCAGTGGTGTAGGAGCAGAAATTACCAATTATCTTCACGATAAACGCAATATTGAACAAAAGCTTCAAGGTGACAACTTTTACCTTTTAGAAGCCGATGACTACAAACAAACGGCCAATACAATTAAGGATTCACTAACTGCATATCTTGCATCTCTTGAAGGTATTTCTGAAGACTATAAAGCCTTAGAAAAAAGGAATATAAACTACGCCTATCTAGCCACCTTGAACAAGTACAAACCATATCATTCTTATTACGCTAAAAAACAAGATGTTGAAGTTTCTGAAAGTTTTTTAAGTGAGTTGGACGATATCAATTACAATAATGAAGAGGACTTTAATTTCTCTGAAAACTATAAAGGCTTAGTTACCGCCCATTATAGAGATGAAGCAAGCAAACTGGCGGAATCCGATTCCATAAAACAAGACATTGCTTTTTTAAAAACTGTAGCTAATATTGAAAGTGAAACTATAAAAAATAATCTATTATTTCAGCTTGCACAAAATGGCATAACATATACAAGCGACTTACAAGCGTTTTATGATCTTTTTATGGCTAATTCTACCAATGAAGCAGATAAAGAAAAAATAACCGAAAGCTATAATAAACTAAAAGCAGTTGCCAAGGGGAGTCCGTCGCCTAAATTTGTGGATTATGAAAACTATGCAGGCGGTACTACTTCTCTAGATGATTTAAAAGGCAAATATGTGTATATAGATGTTTGGGCAACTTGGTGTGGCCCCTGTAAGGCCGAGATCCCGTTCTTAAAAGAGGTAGAAGAGAAATATCACGGGAAGAATATTGAGTTCGTTAGCATTTCCATAGATAGAGCTAGAGATCACGAGAAATGGAAAGCCATGGTAGCCGATAAAGAATTGAAAGGGATTCAATTATTCGCTGATAACGATTGGAACTCTAAGTTTGTAAAGGATTATTTAATTCAAGGTATTCCTCGTTTTATTTTAATTGACACCGAAGGCAATATCATTAATGCTAATGCCCCAAGACCTTCTAGTCCAGAGTTGATTAACTTATTTGACGAGTATAAAATATAAGTAATACGCCTTACTTTATATTAAGCCACTGCATTTTTATAAGTGCAGTGGCTTTTTTATTGTTCTTCTTCAGTTCGTTCGGCTTGTTCCTCATCGGGGTTGGGTTGCTCCGGTTGTTTAAATAGGTCTAGGAATGCTTCACCTAAATAGTCTATTACATGACTGGCTATTAAGGTTTGGTATCCAAAATCCTCTACAGCAATGTCAGCCGATTTACCATGCAAATACACTCCAAAGACAGTAGCTGTCAATGGGTCATAGCCTTGGGAAACTAACCCAGTAATAATTCCTGTGAGCACATCGCCACTGCCTGCTGTTGCCAATCCTGGATTTCCAGTCGTGTTTATGTGAAGTTTATCTTGAAATACCGTAATGGTATGGGCGCCTTTAATAACAATAATGCAATGGTACTTTTTTGAAAAAGCCTTGACCTTACTTAGTTTGTCAAAATCGTCTGTCCATTGTCCAATTAAACCTTCCAACTCCTTTGGATGCGGCGTCAAAATGGTTTGCTTTGGTAAAAATTTAAGCAAGCTTTTCTTTTTTGATAGAATGTTTATGCCATCTGCGTCAATAACTAACGGTGTTTTATTTAATTTTAAAAATGTTTCAAAAGCTGCTATGGTTTTAGCATCTGTCCCCGCACCTATGCCAAACCCTATAACCGTGGGTTCTATTTTAAATTGAATGGAAGTGATCTTTTCCTCATCGGCATCGGTAATCACCATAGCTTCCGGAAAAGCCGATTGTAATACCGTATACCCACATTTAGGTACATAAGCCGTAACCAAACCTGATCCTATAGACAGCGCCGCCCTACTGGCCAACGTTACTGCTCCTATTTTTCCATGGCTACCTCCAATAATTAAACTATGTCCAAAATCCCCTTTATGGGCAAATTTATCCCGAGGCCTATACACGGTAATGGCTTCGTGTTTTCCAATGAGTTCCGTATCGGTTGCTGTGGTTTGTAAAAACTCCTGATCCAAACCAATATCCAATACTTCCCATTGCACCGTATATTGAGCCGTTTCGGGTAAAAAGAATTCCAATTTTGGAGATGCAAAGCTTAAGGTATACCCTGCATAAACTACAGCTTCTTTATCTTCCACCGCTTTTCCCATGTATAGCCCCGAAGGTATATCTATAGACAATGTAAACGCCTTGGTGTTTCTAAAATGCTGAAACAATGCCTTAACCCAATCACTAACCGGTCTATTTAATCCAACCCCAAAAATAGCATCAACAATAATGTCGTCTGGATGGATTTCTGGAAAATCCTCTTTACAACTTAAAAGCACAGGCCAATGTTTGGTAACTGTTTTTATACGATCGTAATTAACCAAAAAATCCTTTGAGCGTTTATCACTACAATTAACTATATAGATTTTTACGTTATATCCATGAGTAATTAAATGCCTGCCAAAAACCAGACCATCTCCACCGTTATTGCCTATACCACAAAAAATATGGATAGGCACTTGAGCCCCTTGCATACGTAAATGCATCCAATTAAATATTTGGGTACCGGCACGCTCCATCAAATCGGTAGAGGATATATTTTGACGCTCTATGGTCAACCTATCCCCCTCATATATCTGTTCCTTTGAAAATAGTTTCATGGCGTTGAGCTAAACAATTATAAGGTTAAAAAGTTATAAGGTTAAACAATTATAAGGTTAAAAAGTTATAAGGTTATGTGCTTATCCACAAATCCGCACATTTACACATCTTCAAATCCGCACATCTACAAATCCGCACATCCATAGCATCTTCCCGTTGACAATTCTTCAATACTTCAACAAAATATCCTTATATATTTTAATAAATTAAAAACAGGATAAGAATATTATAAAAAATAATGATAAATTTTTTTATTGGGTTAAAAATAATACTTTTGGATTGTACTTTAAATACGTACAATGAATCTTTTAGTCCAAAATATAAGCTTTTACAATACCGTTTTATCCAAAGGTACAACCCCAATTTTTGGTACTACTACAACTATTACAACCCCTTGGGGTTGCTAATCATATATACTTCGGACTATTCTGGTGATTTAAAATCACCCTCTTTTAATCAATTTTATAACAAACAATACTTTAAAACATGAAAGTTTTAAAATTCGGAGGAACATCTGTAGGTTCATCGAACAATATAAATAACGTCATCAATATCTTAGAAAACTATTCAAAAAGTAGCAAGGTTGCCTGTATCGTTTCAGCTGTTGGTGGTATTACTGATAAACTATTATTAGCAGGTAACCAAGCTAAAAATAAAGACAAGTCTTTTGTTGACAACTTTAATTCTATAAAAGATATTCACATTGCCATTATTAAGGAGTTAAATCCGAGTCAATCTGATACTATTTTAAGCTATTTGGATGAAAAATTAAATGCCTTAAAAAACCTTCTGGATGGCATCTATTTAATAAACGAATTATCTCCAAAAACGTCAGATAAGCTTGTTAGCTTTGGTGAATTACTGTCATCATTTATCATAGCCGAGACCATGAAAAATAGAGGTATATTGGCAGAACGCAAAAATTCACAAGAGCTAATAATAACAAATTCCAATTTTACAAAAGCCGAGGTTAATTACAACTTGACCTACTCAAACATTCAAGATTATTTTAAATCTGCAAATCAACAAATTACTATTCTTCCCGGATTTATTTCAAAATCGGATGTGGGTGAAATTACCACACTTGGCCGTGGTGGCTCCGATTTTACTGCGGCTATTGTTGCTGCGGCCCTAAATGTTGAACAATTAGAGATTTGGACTGATGTAAGTGGCATGTATACCACCAACCCAAAAATGGTGAAACAAGCTTACCCCATTAAGAATATATCCTACCAAGAGGCAATGGAATTGTCGCATTTTGGTGCTAAAGTGTTATATCCACCTACGGTGCAACCTGTTTTGGATTTAAATATTCCTATACATATTAAAAACACTAATGCGCCAAACGATTCGGGGACTATAATTTCCAATCAAAATATAAACAACAATACCACCGTAAAAGGTATTAGCAACATAGGCAATATCGCTTTATTAACATTAGAAGGCAGTGGTATGATTGGTATTCCTGGCTTTTCAAAGCGTTTATTTGAAACCTTGGCTCAGGAGAAGGTCAATGTGATATTGATTACCCAAGCATCGTCTGAGCATTCCATTTGTATTGGAATTGATACCAACGATGCTGAACGGGCAAAAACTGCTGTAGACAAAACATTTGAAAACGAAATCGCTTTACACAAAATAGATCCTATAGTCGTTGAAATGGGATTGTCTATCATTGCACTTGTAGGTGATAATATGAAAAACCACCAAGGTATCAGTGGTAAAATGTTTAGTTCTTTGGGCAAAAACAACATCAATATTAGAGCCATTGCACAGGGTGCTTCAGAAAAAAACATTTCTGCTGTGATTGCCGATAAAGACGTTAAAAAAGCCTTAAACACGCTACATGAGCAATTTTTTGAGGCCAAAACCAAACAGCTTAACGTATTTATTACCGGAGTTGGTAATGTAGGTGAGCGTTTGGTTGAGCAAATAAAGCAACAAAAGCTCTATTTAAAGGAAAACCTAAAAATTAACCTTAGGGTTATTGGGTTATCCAACTCCAGAAAAATGGTGTTTAATGAAGATGGTATCGATTTAAACGATTGGAAAAATCAACTGGCCAATGGTGATCAAGCTACCCTTACCGGTTTCTTTCAACAGGTGAAAGACTTAAACCTTCGCAATAGTATCTTTGTTGATGTGACCGCCAATAGTGATGTAGCCAATCTTTATGCTAATTATTTAAGGGAAAGTATTGGTGTTGTAGCGTGTAACAAAATTGCTTGCTCCAGCGACTTGGACAACTATAAATTATTGAAGCGTTTATCGCTAAAATACAATGCCCCATTTTTATTTGAAACCAATGTGGGTGCCGGCTTGCCTGTAATAGACACATTGAATAATTTAGTCGCATCGGGCGATAAAATCACGTCCATACAGGCTGTGCTTTCGGGTAGCTTAAATTTTGTATTCAATAATTTTAACGATAACACAAAATTCCACGATGTTGTAAAACAAGCACAAGAAGAAGGCTATACCGAACCCGACCCAAGAATTGATTTAAGTGGTGTGGATGTAGCCCGAAAGATATTGATTCTGGCTAGGGAAAGTGGCGTAGAAATGAATTTAGAGGACATCAGCAACGAATCATTCCTGTCTGAAGCTGGAATAAAAAGCGACACGGTTGATGATTTCTTTCAAACGTTAATTACTGACGAAGTGCATTATCAAAACCTATATGCTTCCGCTAAAGCAAAAAGGTGTCAGTTAAAATATGTGGCACAATTTAATAATGGTAAAGCTAGTGTAGGCTTACAGGAAATCCCAGAAGGACATCCCTTTTATAATTTAGAAGGTAAGGATAATATCGTGATGTTCTACACCCAAAGATATCCAGAACAACCAATGATTATTAAAGGCGCTGGTGCTGGTGCTGATGTTACTGCTTCTGGATTGTTTGCCGATATTATTAGGGTTGGGAATAATTAATATAAACATGATATTACATAAAGAAAGTTCTCTTTTTTGCTCTAGTGCGACCGAGAACTATTTAATTGAAAAAATGAACGAAATAAGAATATTTTCACCTGCAACTGTTGCCAATGTCTCCTGTGGATTTGATGTTATGGGTTTTTGCCTGGATAATGTAGGAGATGAAATGGTTATTAGGAAAGTTGATAAAAAAGGGATTCACATTACCCATATTGAAGGTTTTGATTTACCCTATAAAACTGAGTTGAATGTTGCCGGTGTTTCAGCATTAGCCATGTACAATGCTTTAGATTTAGACTTTGGATTTGACATTGAAATCTATAAAAACATTAAACCCGGAAGCGGTATTGGCAGTAGTGCGGCAAGTGCTGTGGGGAGCGTTTTTGGGATGAACGAACTTTTAAATAGGCCGTTCAACAAAACGCAACTAACAGAATTTGCCATAAAAGGGGAAGCCTTGGCCAGTAAATGTGAACATGCCGATAATCTGGCTCCTGCCATGTTTGGGGGCTTTACCTTGGTAAAAAGCGTTTCGCCATTGCATGTATTGGAAATTCCATCACCAAATGACCTATATGTGGTAATTATCCATCCGCAAATTGAAATAAAAACCTCTGAAGCCAGAGCCATACTGCCTAAAGACATTCCACTTAGTAATGCCATTACCCAATGGGCCAATTTTGGAAGTTTAGTCCATGCCCTTCATACGTCCAATTATCAATTGATTAAAGATTCTTTACATGATGCTGTGGTTGAACCTCACAGGAGCCAACTTATACCCCATTACAGTAAAGTAAAAAAAGTTGCTATACAGGCTGGTGCTCTAGGCTCGGGGATTGCAGGTTCCGGTCCTTCCATTTTTTCATTATGTGAAGGTTTTGAAACTGCCAAGCAAGTATCTAAAAGTATAAGTGAAGCTTACTCAGAAACTGGAATCGATTTTGATATGCATGTATCGAAAATAAACAAGCAAGGAGTTAAGGTAATTTAAGGTTGAAGACGGAAGACCTAAGACGGAAGATGGGAGACGGAAGACGCATAGAAAAATAACGATTCATGGATAAATTTAAATTTGAAAAACTTATAATTTGGCAACGTGCCATGGATTTTGGAGAAACTATAGATGGGCTTGCCAATAGTTTCCCCGAAAAAGAAAAGTTCAATTTATCCTCTCAAATAAGACGAACTGCTGATTCTATTGCCTTGAATATCTCTGAAGGCTCAATAGGTCAAACCAATCTTGAGCAAAAAAAATTTCTAGGATATGCTATCCAATCTCTTGCTGAAGTTGTGACTTGTCTCTATAAATCAGAAAAAAGAAATTATATAACTAAACCTAAGTTCAATCAATTATATGAAGAAGGTTATCAGCTTATGAACATGCTTTGCATTCAGAAAGAACGTAAAATAATTCCAATACATTTTAAATAAACAATACAATCTTCGGTCTCCCGTCTGTGGTCTTCCGTCAAATAGAACAACAATGAATTACTACAGTCTAAATAAAAAAGCCCCAAATTCAACGTTTAAAAATGCAGTCATTAAGGGATTAGCTCCAGATAAGGGCTTGTATTTTCCAGAAAGTATAACCCCTCTACCGAATTCATTTTTTGAAAATCTGGACAATCTATCGCATAGTGATATCGCTTTTGAAACCATTAAACAGTTTATTTCTCCGGAAATTCCAGAAAAAGAACTCAAACGCATCGTTGATGAAACCTTGTCATTTGATTTTCCTGTTGTAACCTTAAACGATAATATTTCAACACTAGAACTCTTTCATGGGCCTACTATGGCTTTTAAAGATGTTGGCGCACGCTTTATGGCACGCTGTTTAGGTTATTTCAATCAAAATAACAACCAAGAAGTCACCGTTTTGGTTGCCACCTCAGGCGACACAGGTGGTGCTGTGGCTAATGGCTTTTTAGGTATTAAAGGGGTTAATGTAGTAATACTCTACCCAAGTGGTAAGGTTAGTGACATTCAGGAAAAGCAGTTAACAACACTTGGACAAAATATAAAAGCTTTAGAGGTTAATGGTACGTTCGATGACTGCCAAGACATGGTAAAAACTGCTTTTTTAGACGACAGGCTAACCAGTAAAATGCAGTTGACTTCGGCTAATTCTATTAATGTTGCCAGATGGTTGCCGCAATTGTTCTACTTTATTTTTGCTTATAAGCAACTACATAAAAAGTATAAGGAGATTGTGTTTTCGGTGCCTAGCGGTAATTTTGGTAATATTTGCGCCGGTATGATGGCACAACAGCTGGGCTTGCCTATCAAGCACTTTATAGCCTCCAACAATGCCAATAACGTAGTGACACGCTATTTAATATCACAGTTATACGAACCAAAGCCTTCCGTACAGACCATTAGCAATGCCATGGACGTTGGCGCACCAAGTAATTTTATCCGTATCGAAGAAATCTATAAAAACACATTTGAAACGCTAAAGGAAAATCTTTCTTCTTATAGTTTTACAGATGGGGAAACTAAAGCAGCTATGTTGGAAATTTACAACCACTATAACTATATAGCTGACCCCCATGGTGCAGTTGGTTATCTGGGCTGTAAAGCCTATTTGGCAGAAAACCCGAAGGCACACTGTGTGTTTTTGGAAACAGCACATCCTACCAAGTTTTTAGATGTTGTTAAAGAAGTTATTAAAGAAGAACAACCCCTACCAGAACAAATACAGGCCGTTATGGATAAAGAAAAGGCATCTATTATTATTTCAACTTATGAAGACTTGAAGGAATTTTTACTTAAAAACAATTAACAAGATTACTATGTTGAGATTGCCACAAAATTGATAGCAATCAATTTTTCGCAATGACATAACATATTATTAAACTAGGGGTTAAATGTTAGGGTTTCACCTTTTTTTATTTCAATAGGTGTGCTCATGTCATTATAAACTAACTTAAAATTTTGATCAAATGCTGATGTAATAACCGCTTTTTCCAACCGATTGTTTTTCCAATAGATGTCAAATATTAATCCGCCCCTAGCCTTTATACCTGTTACATGGCCCTCTTTCCAGACTCCGGGTAATGCTGGTAATATCCGAACCGTATGTTCCTCATGAGATTGCAAAAGCATCTCGGCAACCCCAGCGGTATACCCAAAATTCCCATCAATTTGAAATGGCGGATGTAAATCAAACAAATTTGTACTCATCGATTTTTGCAATAACAACTGAATATGGTCGTGTGCCAAATCACCATCCAATAATCGTGCGCTGCAATTAATTAGCCAAGCCCTGCTCCAACCTGTTCCCGCACCACCATGATCCAACCTGTAATCTAAGGTTTTTCTAACGGCATCAAATAATTCTGGTGCGCCTTCTTTGGTAACATAAGTACCTGGATGAAATCCATATAAATGAGACATGTGCCTATGCCCCGGTTCGGTTTCCTTGTATTCCCTATCCCATTCTAAAATTCTACCATCACTACCCAAAACAAATCCTGGACGCAATCTTTCCTTTTGGTTAATTATCTTTTTAACAAAATCATTTTCGATCTGTAATATTTTAGCCGTTTTTAAATAGTTATTAAACACTTCATAAATGATCTGTTGGTCCATAGCACTGCCTAAACAAGTGGCAACTGATAAACCGCTGCTATTGAAGAATTGGTTTTCAGGAGAAGTTGAGGGCACAGAAACTAAATAACCATCTCGTGGATCTTCAACGAGCCAATCACTATAGAATAGAGTAACTTCGTGTAAAGCTGGATAAACTCTTTCCTTAAGAAATTTAATATTGCGAGTATACTCATAATGTTGCCAGTAATGTTGCATGAGCCATCCTCCAGCTCCAACAGAACATCCCCAATACGCCGTTGGTGCACGTAACCATGTCGGCGCCCATAAATCGGTAGCATGGGGTATAAAGGAACCTCGGCACCCATAATTGGTCTGGGCCGTTATTTTACCAGAATCAACCAGTTTATCAATATAATCAAACAAAGGCGTATTTAATTCACCCAAATTAGTGGCATCGGCTAACCAATAGTTCATTTGTAAATTGATATTGAGGTGATAATCGGCATTCCATGGGGCAGTGATATGCTCATTCCAAAGACCCTGTAAATTGGCTGGATTTGTACCAACTCGAGAAGTAGAAATCAATAAATAACGCCCATATTGAAACAACAAGGCTTCTAAATCGGTATCTACTTGCCCCCCCTTTACCCGCTGAAGTCTTTCGTTGGTAGGAATGGAATCTAATCCATTCTTGCCAAGACTTAAGCTCAATCTGTCGTATAAATTTTGATAGTCCTTAATATGTGCTTGCTCTAAGTCTCCAAATGATTTAGAACTAATTGCTTCTAAATCCACTTTATTCTTAGCTTTGTAATCGTCAAAATAATAGGATGAATTAGATACGAGATATAAAGTGGCCTGCTTTACATTTTTTAATTCCAAATAATCACTTTCCATTATTACTTTACCGCCTTCATGATTTACTTTTAAGCAGGTTTCAAAACGTACACCTTCCAATATGGGATAAGGCTCAGAATTAAAATATCCCTGGCGCTGAGTAACTTCTCCTTGCATGACGAGCATATCATCAATAGCAACAGTTTTTACAGTAGGATGACCATCATCATCGGGTCTTGTTAATCTTAACTTGGCATTTAATCCGTCTTCACTTTGGGAAATAAGCTTTATAGCTATCACTTTATCGGGATGGGACACCAATATCTTTTCAGTAAATAAATCACCGTCAGACTTATATGAAATCGTACTTATTGCCCTATTTATATTCAGAACCCTTTTATAGTCCGTTATATTTTCATGTTCAAAGTCAATAAACAAATCACCCATGGTTTGGTGGGATCGCACTACTTTTTTACGGGAAAATTTTTCAACAAATAAGCTATCGGCTACATGGTTCTTGCCTTCAAAAAGTAAGCTCCTTATAATGTTTAGGTCGTTGACATCGCCTTCTGGTGCATCCCAGTCCTCACTGTCCGCTGGCCACATGGAATCATCGTTCAGTTGAATACGTTCATTCACTGGGTCTCCAAAAACCATCACGCCCAATTTACCGTTTCCTAAAGGCAAGGCCTCGTTCCAGTTTTTTGCTGGTGCTGTATACCATAATATATCATCTTCTTCCATATTTTTTTGGACAGAATTGCAAGATATTAGAACTGTAAAAAGTAAAACTAAAATTGAAGCAACTGAGAAATAAGATTTAAACATCATGTAGAAATATTCGTGAAACAGATTCAATATTAATGATTTATTTTAATAAAGACGTGCAATAAATCACATTGAAATATTTCAAACAAAAAACCCTTTCAAATTAATGAAAGAGGAATGTGCAAAGAATAGTTTTGGGCTTCAGGATAGTAACCAACCAAATTTTAACTCTAATTTAAATCACCCCCAAAGCTCCATCCGTTATTCTTTACAATATCTTTTAAACACACTAAAGGTTTTTCCCATTGGTTATTTTGTGTTTACAGTTGCAATCCTATTATCTTTTAAATATAATGAATAGCATTCAACTACATATACGTAAGACAATAAATTACAGATGATATTGTAAAACAAAAAGGAGGTTACTCTAGATAGTAAAGCTAACAACTGCGTGTTTTATCTTTCATTATTCTGTTTAACAAAAGAGGCAGTCAAAATCATGTTGACTACCTTATTAATATCAACACAATTTTAAACTAGAGCCTTGTCCATCTATAACGCCATCAGTATCAATGCCTTTTAGAACCAGCTCTTCCTCAAATTCCATATCTGGAATACAGGTATAACCTGCATCTGGTGAACCATCTGGACATTGTGCAGGTAACATATAAGCAATAAAAAATAGGGCAATACAAAAGGATAGACATGTATTCATAAATGCTAAGTTTTTAAAACATAACATTTATAGATTACAGAACAGGAGAGAATTGTTTAAAACTATTCTTTAGGGGTAATCATGCTATTAACTGTCCCAAGAAATCTAATTTACTAAATATTAATGACTTTTACAAAATCAATTTTATCGTATCTATCTAAATTCAATAAAAAAGGAGCCCAAAAGCTCCTTTTAACGTATTCGTACAAATATACTTTTAGATATGCAACGCCCTATCCTCGGTAGCTGCCAAAGCTGCTTCCTTAATTGCCTCGGTAAAGGTAGGGTGTGCATGCGACATTCTGGAAATATCCTCTGCACTAGCTCTATATTCCATAGCAACAACAGCTTCCGCAATCATATCGGCGGCACGAGCACCTATCATATGCACCCCCAGTATTTCATCGGTTGTATTATCAGCTAAAATCTTAACAAAGCCATCAATATCCATACTCGCCCGACTTCTACCTAAAGCACGCATAGGAAATTGTCCAACTTTATAATCTACACCCGCTTCTTTAAGTTGTTCTTCCGATTTTCCAACCGCAGCTACTTCTGGCCAGGTATATACCACACCAGGAATAAGGTTATAATCGATATGCGGTTTTTGTCCTGCCAAGGTTTCGGCTACAAAAACACCTTCTTCTTCTGCCTTATGAGCTAGCATTGCACCTTTAACAACATCGCCAATAGCGTAAATATTAGATGCCGAAGTTTGTAAGTGGTCATTCACTTCTATCTGGCCTCTATCATTCAACTTAACTCCAGCAGCTTCTGTATTTAGCCCATCGGTATATGGACGACGACCAACAGACACTAAACAGTAATCTCCTTTAAATTCAACTTCTTCACCTTTCTTGTTATCGGCCTTAACGATGACTTCATCACCATGTCTTTCAACCGATTTTACCTTATGGGAAGCATTAATTTTAAATTTAGCTTTCTTTAGTACCTTGTTAAGTTCTTTAGAAAGACCACCATCCATGGTTGGAATAATCCTATCCATATATTCAACCACGGTTACTTCAGCTCCTAAACGTTTGTATACCTGTCCCAATTCCAAACCAATTACACCACCACCAATAACAATTAAATGTTTTGGTATTTCCTTAAGCTTTAATGCCTCTGTTGATGTGATTATACGTTCCTTGTCTATACTGATAAAGGGTAGACTTGATGGTTTACTTCCTGTAGCTATAATTGTATTTTTAGCTTCAATTTCAGTAGTTTCAGCTCCAGCAATAGTAATATGCGTGGTGTCTTTAAAGCTTCCTAGCCCTTGATAAACATCAATTTTATTTTTCTTCATCAAAAAGTCAATCCCACCTGTAGTTTGATCTACAACGGCTTGCTTACGGGCTATCATTTTTTCTAAATTCACTTTAATATCACCAGGGATTTCAATACCATGGTCATCAAAATGTTTTACAGCATCTTCAAAATGATGCGATGAATCTAAAAGGGCTTTACTTGGTATACAGCCCACATTTAAACAGGTACCACCTAGTGTTGCATATTTTTCAATTATTGCTGTTTTCATGCCTAGTTGGGCACAGCGAATGGCTGCAACATATCCCCCAGGCCCTGAGCCTATAACTACTACGTCGTATGAGTTCATATTAGACTTTTAAAATTATATTAAATAGATTGCCAAAAATACAAATGTTTTATGGGAAGGCAAGTAAAACCATACTTAAAAAAACGCAAAAAATACCATTCAAAATTCGCATTGGTTTAACGTGAAAACATTAAAAATGGTATGGTTCAATCCTAGTATGTAACCATAAAGCTTTGCTTCACAATGAAATAATATTTCAGTTTAAAAACATAAAATTTGTTTAGTTTTGTGTGCCATGCAAAAAAACATTAACATACAAAACAAAAAAGCTCGATTTCAATATGAGATATTGGATAAATATACAGCTGGAATTGTGTTGACTGGAACTGAAATAAAATCCATTAGAAATAGTAAGGCGTCTATTACTGAAAGTTTTTGTGAATTTAATGATCGTGGGGAACTATTTGTGGTTAATATGACGATTGAGGAATATCTTTATGGTACCCACTACAACCATAAGCCTAAGGCTATTAGGAAGTTATTACTCAATAAAAGAGAACTAAAAAAATTGAATAAGGAAGTGCAGAACTCCGGACTTACTATTGTTCCCTTAAGATTATTTATTAATGAAAAAGGCTATGCCAAACTGGAAATTGCATTGGCTAAAGGAAAAAAACTATACGATAAACGTGAAACTATTAAGGACAGGGATAATAAACGAAACCTAGATAGAATAAAAAAGATCTATAAATAATTTTATGGATTTGTTAACGGTTGTATTTTTCGATATTACTTATTTTTCCAATATTAAAACCATTATAATATGAATAAATTATTTACCGCAATATGTATATTTAACCTAGCATTTTTTATAAGTAATGCTCAAGAAAAACTTACAGAAAAACCTAATGAGTTTGTTATAGATACTACATCTGTGTTAAGTATCGACAATACTATTAAAACACTTTATTCAGTAATTTCGGGTGAAAAAGGAGAACAACGAAACTGGAAACAGTTTAAGCATTTATTTGCCCCCAATGCCAAGTTAATCTTAGCTGGTGAAGACGAATCTGGAGATTACAAAACACATTTTATGGCTCCACAAGATTATATAAAAACTTCCGGAAAATGGTTGGTTGAACATGGTTTTTTGGAAAAGGAAATTCATAGAAAAATTGAGGTTTTTGGCAATATTGCCCATGTCTTTAGCACTTACGAATCTTATCATAGTAAAACCGACGAAGATCCCTTTATGAGAGGGATTAATAGCATACAACTGTTTAACGATGGTAAGCGTTGGTGGATTATTAATATCTATTGGACTAACGAAACAAGACACAACCCTATTCCAAGAAAATATTTACCTTAAGGTTTACGCCTCTGGTTAAAACTCTAAATAATAATGACATTTATTTTAAAGCTAAATATACTAGCCCTTTTTACGTTAATCTCTATATCAGTAATTGCACAAGAAAAGGCAGTACCCGTTTTTAAAGAAGGGGAAGCACAAATTGTTGAAGATTTTAATACCCCTAAAAAATGGATCAGACATGATTTGTTTGTAGAAACTACTTTTGATACTGATGGTGATGGTAAATTGGATCGAATGCATGTTGATGTGACCCGACCTTACCAAACTGATACAGAAGGATTAAAACTACCTGTTATTTATGAGTCCAGCCCTTACTATGCTGGAGTTGCACCAGATGTTGAAGGCTTATTTTGGGACGTAAACCATGAATTAGGTGAAATGGGCAAAGAACGTGTACATCCAGAAGTGGTACGTATAGGAAATCGACCTATTATATCAAACTCACAAATTGCCACTTGGGTCCCAAGAGGTTATATTGTTGTACATTCCTCTTCACCCGGTACTGGTTTATCCCAAGGGTCACCAACTGTTGGTGGCGACAATGAATCACTAGCTCCTAAAGCAGTAATCGATTGGTTAAATGGCAGAGCAAAAGGTTACACCGAGCCCGATGGAAATGAAGAAGTAAAAGCATATTGGAGTACAGGTAAAGTAGGTATGACGGGGACCTCTTATAATGGCACCATACCCTTAGCCGCTGCTACAACTGGTGTTGAAGGGCTGGAAGTTATCATCCCAGTAGCACCTAACACCTCCTACTATCATTACTATCGCTCAAACGGACTTGTACGTTCGCCCGGGGGTTATCTTGGTGAAGATATTGATGTGCTATATGATTACATTCATAGTGGTGATGAATCTAAAAGAGCCCATAATAATACTAAAATACGGGATACTGAAATGAAGAACGGTATGGATCGTATAACAGGAGACTATAATGACTTTTGGGCGGGACGTGATTATCTAAATGACATGAAACCAATGAAAGCCGCTTTATTGATGTCCCATGGTTTTAATGATTGGAATGTGATGCCAGAACATAGTTACCGTATTTATAAAAAAGCTAAAGAAATGGGACTGGAGACCAGTATTTATTATCATCAATTGGGACATGGTGGTCCTCCTCCTGTGAGTATGATGAACAAGTGGTTTACACACTATTTACATGATATAGATAATGGTGTTGAAAATGAATCCAACAAGGCTTGGATTGTTCGTGAAGATGATAAAATGGAAAATCCTACACCTTACAAAGACTATCCTAACCCTGATGCTGAAGATTTAACGTTATACTTAACCTCAGGAGCTCCCAAATTAGGGGGATTAACCACCACAAAAATCCCAAACCAAAACACTGAAACCCTCATAGATAATTTTTCATTTAATGGTGAAGCTTTGGTAAAAGCTGAAATTACTAGCCATAGATTATTATATGTAACCCCAAAACTTTCTAAGGATATACATATTTCTGGTGTACCAAAAATCACTGTTAAACTCGCTAGTAGTAAGCCCGCTGCAAACTTATCTGTTTGGTTGGTTTCATTGCCTTGGAATGAAGGGGGAAGAGTAAAAAATACAGATAATATTATCACCCGAGGTTGGGCAGATCCTCAAAATTATAAATCCATGACTAATAGTGAACCTTTAGAATTAGGTAAATTCTATGAGATAACTTTCAATCTTCAACCAGATGACCAAGTTATTAAAGCAGGGCAACAAATAGGATTAATGATTTTTTCCAGTGATAAAGATTTTACGCTACACCCAAAACCAGGCACGAAACTAGCTATAGATCTGGATGGAACAAGCTTAATCTTACCTATAGTTGGTGGTAGTGAAGCATTCAAAGACGCAATCTTTATAGATTAAAAATAATATGAAATGAGCCATAACAAGAAGTTGATACCAACCAAAATGATTATTGGTGAATTACATCTGACCATTTAAAAAAAATAAAACATAAACAGATGAAAACATTTTATGTAATATTTATAGCAATAGTTTTAGTGGCATGTGAAAATAGTTTAACGAAAAAATTTAACCATATAGAAAAATGGAAAAATGAAATTCTTGAAACTGAGCATAATTTTGCAGTAATGGCTCAAAAGGAAGGCATGAATAAAGCTTTTTTAGCCTATGTTGCAGACAATGGAGTGCTCTTAAGAAATGATAGTATTATAAACGGGAAGAAAGCTATAAGTGATTATATGAAAAATGCAACTTCAAAAGGATTGAACTGGAAACCAAGCTTTGTTGACGTCTCTTCCTCGGGCGATTTGGGCTATACATATGGCAAATATACTTACACCTATCAAGATTCTACCGGTAAGGATATTACTTCAACTGGTATTTTCCATACTGTATGGAAAAGACAAACTGATGGTTCTTGGAAATTTGTTTGGGACTAAAATATATAAGGCAAACTAAAACCAATGAATCCTATCACGCAACTTATAGATTCCCTAAATGCTGAAAATTTATGGGATAGCACTATAATGTTGAACCGAAATGACTTTTTAACCAAAAGAGGGACTGTCGACACCAACTTATATTGGGTCATTAAAGGAAGTTTTAGGATTTTTGTCATTGAAGCACATGAAGAACACACCATCAGATTTGGCTACAAAAATAATTTAATTGCCACACTGGATTCTTTTTTAAACGAAAAGCCTACAGATTTTTATATTCAAGCGTTAAAGCAAGCTACCGTTAAAGTTTTGGATAAAACCAAATTTATGGACTTTATTGCTTCTTCTTCTGAAAACACAAAAATCTGGCAACTTATACTCCAACAATTTGTCCTTCAACAAATGGAACGGGAACGTGATATTTTAACACAGTCACCTGTTGAACGTTATAATCGTGTTTTAAATAGAAGTCCGCAATTATTCCAAGAGGTCCCCAATAAATATATTGCTTCCTATTTAAGAATGACCCCAGAAACGTTCTCAAGAATTAAAAAATCTTAACTTCAATCAATTTTTTAATCTGCTTAATTTTCAACCTTTGCAAAAACATAAATTATGAAGATAAAAGCAGATATGCTCCTTTCAGAATTAATTGATTCAACAAAACAGAATACAGTTCAAGCTGAAAACCTGAACAAAATCAAACTAGAAAAACTCAACTGGAAGGCTGACGAAAACACCTGGAGTGTTTTGGAATGCCTAGAACACCTAAATCTTTATGGTGATTTTTACCTCCCTGAAATTGAAAAGGTTATTAATCAAAGTCAAACTAAACAACAGACCTATTTTGAGCCAGGGTTTTTAGGGGATTACTTTGCAAAGAGTATGTTGCCCAAAGAAAAATTAAACAGAATGAAAACGTTTAAAAGTAAAAACCCAAATGGAAGCAAACTTAATAAAAGCACTATAGATCGTTTTTTAAAACAACAGGAAAAAATGTTAAATCTGTTAGAAAAAGCTAAAACAGTTAATCTAAACAAAGTAAAGACGCCCACTACACTGGGCAAATTAGTAACCCTAAAATTAGGAGACACTTTTAGGGTGGTTATTAACCACAATATAAGGCATCTGTTACAGGCTGAAAATACGCTTATTAAGCAACACTAATTCTTATCCTCCAATAGCGGCACAAACCTAAACTCGCCATAGTCATGCTGTTCGAACTTCTTAGGGCCCTTTCTAATAAAAAGAGTCATGGTTTGCACATCATCGCCCACGGGGATAACCAACCTCCCTCCTATTTTTAATTGCGATAACAAAGGTTTGGGTACAAAAGGAGCTCCTGCGGTTACAATTATACCGTCAAAAGGGGCTTCTTCCTCAAGACCAATATAGCCATCACCAAAAATAAGTTTTTTGGCCCTATACCCTAGTTTAGGTAAAAACTTGCTGGTTTTTTTAAACAGCTCATTTTGACGTTCTATACTATACACTCGGGCACCCAATTCACATAATACTGCTGTTTGATAACCACTTCCTGTACCAATCTCCAAAATTTTATCGTTTGGTTTTATCTGTAATAATTCCGTTTGAAATGCCACCGTAAAAGGTTGTGAAATGGTTTGGTCGGCCGCAATTGGAAAGGCTTTATCCTGATAGGCATGGTCCAAAAATCCGGAGTCCATAAATAAATGTCGTGGTATGTTGCCAATGGCCTTTAATACCTTTTCATCTGTTATCCCTTTGCCTTTCACAACATTAACTAGTTGTTGTCGTAATCCCTTGTGTTTAAAAGTATCTTTCAATATTTTGATGTGGTTTAACTGTATAAAATTAAGTAAACATTTTAAAGCTGGAAATAAATCATAAGGATTTTATTTTTCGCAAAACTTGAATAAAAAAATTCATGTACTTTTGTTGAAAACGTAACAATTATGCTAAACGCAGGTGTACTTGGTGCTGGTCACCTTGGGAAAATTCATTTAAGACTTCTTAAACAATCTGATAAATATAATCTGGTAGGCTTTTATGATGCCGACGAGGGCAACGGAAAGCGTGTAGAACAGGAATTTGGGTATAAATTCTTTAATTCTATAGATGCCCTTATCAATGCTGTTGATGTGGTAGATATTGTAACTCCAACCTTATCGCATTACGATTGTGCCAAACAAGCTATTGCTAAAGGCAAACATATTTTTATTGAGAAACCCATTACCAATACTGTTGAAGAAGCAGAACACATCAGAGAACTTTTAGCCGAACACAACCTTCGTGGACAGGTAGGTCATGTAGAACGTTTTAACCCTGCATTTGTAGCGGTAAAAAATGATATTAAATCACCTATGTTTATTGAGACTCACCGTTTGGCTGAGTTTAACCCTAGGGGAACGGATGTACCTGTTGTATTAGATTTAATGATTCATGATATCGATATTATTTTAAGCATTGTAAAATCTAAGGTAAAACATATTTCAGCTAGCGGTGTTACTGTAATTAGTGACACGCCAGATATTGCCAATGCAAGGATTGAATTTGAAAATGGATGTGTGGCCAACTTAACGGCCAGTAGAATTTCACTAAAAAAAATGCGCAAGGCACGCTTCTTTCAAAAGGACGCTTATATCTCGGTAGATTTTTTAACCAAACAATGTGAAGTGGTAAAAATGAAGGATGCTCCAGAACACCCTGGAGATTTTGATATGATTTTACAAAATGCAGAAGGTGTTAAAAAACAAATCTATTTCGACAATCCTAAAATAGCGGAAACAAACTCCATCTTAGAAGAATTAGAAACCTTTGCTGATGCTATTAATAACAATACCACCCCAATTGTAACCCTTCATGATGGTACCGAAGCTTTACGGGTTGCCACACAAATAATAGATTGTTTTAAGTAGCTACAAATAAAAAAAGAAATGAAAAACATTGCAGTTATAGGTGCAGGTACTATGGGCAATGGTATAGCCCATACTTTTGCTCAAAACGGATTTAAGGTACAACTTATAGACCTTAATGAAGCCGCTTTAAAAAGGGGAATCGAAACCATTACCAAGAATTTGGATAGAATGGTCATTAAAGACAAAATCACTGAAGCCGATAAAACTGAAACGTTAAGCAACATTTCCACCTTTACAGATTTAACAGAAGGTGTTGAATATGCTAGTTTAGTTGTTGAAGCCGCTACCGAAAATGTAGATTTAAAACTTAATATTTTTAAGCAGCTTAACGAAGCTTGTCCTGAGGATACCATTTTAGCAACGAACACCTCCTCTATTTCCATTACTCAAATTGCATCAGTGACCTCAAGACCCGAAATGGTGATTGGTATGCATTTCATGAACCCCGTACCTATTATGAAATTGGTTGAAATTATTAGGGGCTATAATACTAGCAATGAAGTGATGGAAACCATTATTGAATTGTCTAAGACCATTGGTAAAATTCCAGTTGAGGTTAACGATTATCCGGGATTTGTAGCCAATCGAATTTTAATGCCAATGATTAATGAATCAATTGAAACCCTGTATAATGGTGTAGCTGGTGTTGAAGAAATCGATACCGTTATGAAATTGGGTATGGCACACCCTATGGGCCCTTTACAGCTAGCTGATTTTATTGGTTTAGATGTTTGCCTGTCTATTTTAAATGTGATGTACGATGGTTTTAAGAATTCAAAATATGCGCCATGTCCATTGTTGGTCAATATGGTTCGGGCAGGGAAATTAGGAATAAAATCAGGTGAAGGATTTTATGATTATTCCAGCAGCAAAAAAGCAGAGACCGTTGCTAGACAGTTTTTAAGTTAAAATATGCCGTGAGTTTATGTCGATTGTTGAAAATCTAAACCATATAAAATCTACTTTACCAGACCATGTTACCCTTGTAGCGGTTTCAAAAACGAAACCCATCAGAGACATCATGGAAGCTTATCGTGCAGGCCAGATTATTTTTGGAGAAAATAAAATCCAGGATATGGTCGAAAAGTATGAGCAATTGCCCAAAGATATTGAGTGGCACATGATTGGACACGTGCAACGCAATAAAGTGAAATACATGGCCTCGTTTGTAAGCTTAATCCATGGCGTGGATAATTTTAAATTATTAAAAGAAATTAATAAACAGGCCCAAAAATACGATAGGGTAATCGACTGTTTGCTTCAAATTAAAATAGCCGAAGAAGATTCAAAATTTGGAATGGAACCAAAAGAAGCCTTGGAACTCATTCAAAGTGAACCATTTTCTTCTTTAAAAAACATAAAAATAGTTGGGCTTATGGGTATGGCAACGTTTACAGAGGACATGCATCAGGTAAAACAAGAATTTACCTTGTTAAAAAACACTTTTGATAGCTTAAAAAAAATTGAAACTTTTAATTTTAAACCTCAAACCATTAGTATGGGCATGAGTGGTGATTATCCGTTAGCCATAGATTGTGGTAGTACAATGGTTCGGGTAGGAAGTAGTATTTTTGGAGAACGTAATTACCCTTAACAAATAGTAATCAATAATTAACGAATCTACGCGATTTTAGACATAGAAACCACGGGTGGTAAGTACAATGAGGAAGGTATTACCGAAATAGCCATTTACAAATACGATGGCCATACCATTGTCGACCAATTTATTAGCCTTATAAACCCAGAACGTGAGATACAGCCTTTTGTGGTTAACCTTACGGGTATTAATAGTAGTATGCTACGCAATGCACCGAAATTTTATGAAATTGCTAAACGTATTGTTGAAATCACAACCGATTGCATATTAGTAGCCCACAATGCGCAATTTGATTACCGTATTTTGTGTACAGAATTTAGGCGTTTGGGGTTTGAGTACGAACGCAGAACGCTGTGTACAGTAGAATTGGCCAAACAGTTAATTCCTGGACAAACCTCCTACAGTCTTGGAAAACTAGTACGATCGCTTGGAATTCCAGTAGCTGACCGACATCGTGCTACAGGTGATGCGCAAGCTACAGTAAAGCTTTTCAAAATGTTAATTGACAAGGATTCGTCCAAAACCATAATACAAAATGCCATAAGACTAGACCCAAAATATCAGCTTGAACCCAAGCATATTGATATCATTGAGGAGTTACCATCCATAACAGGTGTCTATTATATTCATAAATCGGATGGAGAAATTATATATATAGGTAAAAGCAAAAATATAAAGCGACGTATCAATCAGCACTTTACTAGTAGCAATCATAAATCGAAGAAAATACAGCAATTGGTAACTGCCGTAACCTATGAGGCCACTGGCAGTGAATTGGTAGCACTGTTAAAGGAAAGTGAAGAAATAAAGCGTAATAAGCCTATTTTTAATCGTGCGTTAAGGCGAACTATTTTCACCCATGCTTTATACAGTTTTAAGGATGACAATAATTATATAAATCTTAAAATTGATGTAGCCGATGGTAGAAAAAACCCTATCACAACGTTCAGCAATCGACAAAGTGGAAAGAGTTTTATAACCAAAGCTATTGAAGATTACAACCTTTGTCAAAAATTAACAGGACTCTACAAAACCAAAACAAGCTGTTTTAATTATGATATAAAAATGTGTAATGGTGCCTGTATTCAAAAAGAAACTGCAGAACTATACAACAAACGCATTGAACTATTGATTGACAAAAATAGTTACGCCAACAAAAATATGGTAATTATTGACAAGGGCCGTGATGTTGACGAGCGCAGCGCCATACTCATTAAAAATGGTATATTTCAGGGCTTAGGTTTTTTCAACCTAAACTATCAAATTAATAACATAGAGGTTTTAGAATCCATCATTACCCCTATGCAAAACAATAGAGACACCCAGCATATTATTCAAAGTTATTTACGAAAGAACAATAGAGTAAAACAACATATTTTCTAAAAATGTATAAAAAACCAATCCTTATCCTTTTTGTCTTTTCTTGTATTACCAGTTTTTGTCAGTCAAACTATAATTCTGAATCTTATCGTGTTACCCTTGCAGACATAGAATCTACCTTTTATGAAAAAGACTCTACAGCATCCGCCCTAGTTATTTATGAAGAAGGTAATAGCCATGTCGATCCAAACAATTACAAACTTGTAACTCAAGTTAAGCATAAAATAAAAATTCTTAAAAAGGAAGGAGCTAGCAAAGCCAATATAACTATTAATCTTTACAAAAAGGACAATACCAGTTTTGAACAGGTAAAGAATATTTTAGCTACCACATACAATAAAGAAGGAAATGAAGTCACTAAAAGTACTTTAGACAAAGAGCATATTTTTGAAGAGAAATACAATGACAATTATACCTTGGTTAAGTTTACCTTGCCCAACGTTAAGGCTGGGTCTGTTATTACCTATAGCTACACCCTGACTTCACCTTTTATGTTTAAATATAAAGGTTGGGACTTTCAAAGTGATATTCCAAAACTGTATAGCGATTATAAAGCCAGTATTCCAGCCAACTGGACCTACAATATTAAGTTGGCAGGACATAAAAAATTGGACATTAACACTTCCGAGGTTAAAAAAAGATGTTTGGAAGGTAGTCGTGGTGCGTATTCAGATTGTGGTGTTAGTCATTATGCCATGAAAGATATCCCTGCTTTCATTGAAGAGGATTATATGACTCACAAATCTAATTACTTGGCCAGAATTGAATATGAATTAATGACCTTTAAAAACTTTGAAGGGCAGGAATATAATTACACCAAATCATGGGAAACGGCTGATAGGGAATTTAGAACAGACAAAGACATAGGTAGGCAACTATCTAAGTCAATAAACCTAGAGGATTTTTTTGATTCCAACTTTATTAATGAACCTGACTTACTTAAAAAAGCTGATAAAATCTACAAATTTGTTCAGCAAAATTTTACATGGAACGGTAATTATAGAATTTTTGAAGATGTATCGGTTAAAGACTTAATTAAAGATAAAACTGGTAACGTGTCTTCCATAAATATCTTATTACACAATCTATTAAAAGAAGCTGGTATTGATGTTCATCCTGTTTTAATTTCTACAAGGGACAATGGTTTTCCTACAAAAATATTTCCTGTAATTTCAGATTTTAATTATTTAATTGTTCAAGTAACCATAGACTCCAAATCCTATTTACTGGATGCTACAGATGACTTTTTAAGCTTTGGTGAAGTGCCTTTTAGGTGTTTAAATAGCTATGGTCGTTTAATGGATTTTAAAAATGGAAGTGAATGGATAGATATAAAACCTAAAACACCTTCAGCCGTATACCTAAATATGGATTTGACCATAAATAATGATAATACTATTACTGGTAGCATTAAAAGTAAAAGTACTGGGTACCATGCCTTAAATGATAAAAAAAATTACTTTACCAATAGCGAGTCCTATTTAAATAACCTACAAGATAGTTTTTCAAATGCTGAAATCTATAATTTCAAAATTAGCACTGAAGATAAAACCAGCTTCGATTTTTCGAAAAGTTACGATATCGAGTATCTCGATGCTGGTACTGGAGACAATATATATCTAAATCCTTTTTTTATTAAATTTTTTAAAGAAAACCCTTTTAAATTACAAGAAAGAACCTACCCTATTGATTTTGGCTATAATGACAGTTATCTTTTTCTTCTAAATTTAGATTTGGGTGATCAATATGAACTTGTTGAACTACCTGAAAATACAAGTCTAGCACTGCCAAATAATACTGGCAGAATAGGCTTTTCAACTAAACTTACTAATAATATCTTAAATGTATTGTTTAGAATTGATTTTAAATCTTCTGAGTTTTCACCCGAATATTATCCCTATTTGAAAGAGTTTATGAATAAGGTGGTTGACATTCAAAAAAACACACTCATATTATTAAAGAAAAAATAATCTATCTTTTTTATTACTTTTGAGTATATGAACAAATTTACAATCAACCGATGGCGATTAAAACTTCAAGAAATTATTTATGAAGCAGATACGCCTGCTGGAAAATTGTTTGATATTGTTCTTCTAATTACCATTTTGGCTAGTGTTGTACTAGTTATGTTAGAAAGTGTTAACAGTATTGACACTAAGCTCCATGGCTTTTTAAACATATCGGAATGGATCATTACCATTCTTTTTAGTATTGAATACATAGCCCGAATCATAACTGTTAAAAAACCATTTAAGTATATATTTAGCTTTTATGGGTTAATAGATTTTCTATCGACCATCCCAAAATACATTTCTTTAATTATTGGCGGCGTACATGCCTTAGCTGCTTTAAGGGCATTACGTTTATTAAGGGTGTTCAGAATTTTAAAACTGGCTCGTTATTTAGGGGCGTCAAATAACTTGGTCAATGCCATAAAAGCTAGTCGAGCAAAAATTTCGGTATTCTTGTTTGCCGTACTTATTGTGGCTATTATTTTGGGAACTATTATGTATTTAATAGAAGGTGAAGCTAACGGATTTACCAATATTCCAAAAAGTGTATATTGGTGTATTGTTACCTTAACCACAGTAGGTTTCGGTGATATTGCGCCTCAAACGCCTTTAGGACAATTTATAGCATCGTTGGTTATGATTTTAGGTTATGGCATTATTGCTGTGCCAACTGGTATTGTTTCGGCTGAATACACGAGTCAAAGTAAATCCCAAAAATCCAATGAACCAACCGCATCAGTGCCGCTTAACCCACAATGTTGTTCAAATTGTTTAAATGAAACGCACCGTGATGATGCAGAATTCTGCTTTAAATGTGGCTGTAAATTGCATCATGACTAAATACCTAATTTCCATAATTGGACCAACGGCTATCGGTAAAACAACATTAAGTATTAAATTGGCTAAACATTTTAATACTGAAATTATTTCGGCTGATTCTCGCCAATTTTTTAAAGAAATGCAAATTGGTACAGCTGCCCCAACCCAAGATGAATTATCTCAGGCTAAGCATCATTTTATCCATCATAAATCCATACAAGACCATTATAGTGTTGGTGCTTTTGAAAAAGATGCGATATCTTGTTTAAATATGCTATTTAAAAAGCATGATGTCGTTATTATGGTTGGTGGTTCTGGGCTATATGTCGATGCTGTTACTAACGGATTGGATGATTTTCCAGATGTAGATAAAAAGATTCGTAAAAACTTGAACAAGCAACTTCAAGACAAAGGGCTAGCCAGTTTACAAAATCAATTAAAAACCTTAGACATAAAAGCCTTCAATACCATTGCTGTTGATAATCCACATAGAGTAATTAGAGCTTTAGAAATTTGCATTGGTACCGGAAAGCCGTATTCATCCTTTTTAAACAAAGGAAAAAATAAACGTAACTTTAAGACCATAACTATTGGTTTAAAAGCCGAACGGGACATAATTTATGATCGTATCAATCAGCGGGTGGGTTTAATGGTTGAACAAGGATTAATCGATGAAGCTAGAGCTTTATTACCATACCAACAGTTAAATGCTTTGAATACCGTAGGCTATAAGGAATTGTTTCATTATTTTAGTAACAAATGGACGTTGGATTTTGCAATTTCTGAAATAAAAAAGAACTCGCGTCGATTTGCTAAACGACAACTTACTTGGTTTAGAAAAAAAGAGGATGTTATTTGGTTTGACTACTTAACGCCTATTGATGTTATCATAAATGCTATAAAAGAAAAAATTGATACTGAAAATTAGTTTCCTATTAATTTACTCGACAAGGCTCCTTTAAACAATCCAGTTTGGTTTTCGCTTACCGAACATCAATGGGATCAAGCTATTGATTATGATAATGTGAAATTCTATCATTTAGATTATGCCTCTTTTAGTGACTTTATCAATGACCAAGATACCTTCTATACCATACAAAAGCATGCCTGTATAACTAACTAAGAATTTCTTTATTGTTTGAGATAAACCTAAAATGCCTATAAATTTTAAAACCTCCCAAGCAATATATAGGTTTACAAATAATATATATACCTCAATTGATTATTATATTACTGAAAAATATTGAACTCACCCACACGCATCATAATGACCTCATCAAACTTGTAAAACTGGTCTATCCTGAATATTTTAAATCAAAAAACACAAGAACTAGGACAATACTTTGGGATTTATAAAGAAGAACAATTGGTTGCTGCTATTGGTGCATATGCAAACCCTTGATTTTATAGAAATTAATGCGGTAATAATATACCATTATCATTCGTGTAAAAGCTATGCTAAACAAGTAATCAACCCTCTCTTTAGAAGTATTTCAATAAAGGAAAAACACCCTTTTTGCCTGTGAGCTAAACCGATATTAAAGCTATTTCTCTTTTCAAAAAACTTGGATTTACAACCAGAAGGACATTTAGTTTTTGGAAGATTGATGCTCCTGCATAATTTTATTAATTGAATGCATAAAATAAGTTGATTTCTAGAGATAGCGCATACATTTTCTTTTATTATTTTTGATAAAACCAAAGTTTCATGTTTGATTTCTTTCTTACCAGTGATGCCATCATGGCATTATTGACCTTAACTTTTTTGGAAATTATTTTAGGTATAGACAATATTGTTTTTATCTCCATTGCGGCAAATAAGCTACCGGAAAAACAAAGAAACAAAGCAACAAATATTGGATTAATACTTGCTATGGTTCAACGTATAGCTTTATTGTTTTTTGTAAGCTTTTTAACAGCATTAAAGGAGCCATTTTATAAAATTGATACCACTTGGTTAAGTATAGGCCTAAGTTGGCAAGCCATCATACTATTCTTAGGAGGGCTGTTCTTAATTTATAAAAGCACTTCCGAAATAAAAGAAAAAGTTGAAACCCCCAATCATGATAAAAATGTGATAAAGAATAAAAACATCCATTCATTATCCCAAGCTGTAACACAAATTTTAATTATCGATTTTATTTTTTCAATAGATTCCATTTTAACTGCCGTTGGCATGACCAATGGGTTACATGAAAATCATAATTACAATTTAGCTTTAATGATAATAGCTGTAGTTATCTCAATAGCCATTATGATTGGTTTTGCTAATCCCATTAGAAAATTTATTGACAAACACCCCAGTATACAAATGCTCGGGCTTGCCTTTTTGATTTTGATTGGCTTTATGCTAATAACTGAGGCTGCACATCTATCACATACGACATTTTTTGAAAAAAACGTAGGGGCAATTCCCAAAGGATATCTTTACTTTGCTATTGCTTTTTCTCTATTTGTAGAATTTTTGAACTATAGAACTAAAAAAACATCTAATTAAAACAAGGTAATCTGTCCCTCTCTATCTATTTCTAAATCATCATTATTGGCTTCGCCATTAGTTGAAGCCTCTGACTCTTTTTTTGTTTCACCAACAACCTCTTCTTCATCTACCACTTCTAAATCATCTGCATGGACCTCTTCAGGAGCCTCATAAGGCAATGGATCTAAAAGATTTATTTGATTTACCCTATCTTTTGTCAACTGGTTTCCTAAAGCCGTAATACCTTTTACAGCTATAAATGCTTCCAAATCCACTTGCATATTGTCCTTTCTATCCTTACCCCGTTCTTTAGCAAACACCACCTCAGCCATTGGTTTCCAATCGGTAGACACAATCTCTAATTGAGAGTTAGGATGATCTGAAATAAAACTTTCTTCTTTGCCCTCGTTTTCAATTAAAAAGCGCTTTACATAATACAATTCCTTTTCTCCATTGTAATAGATAACTGAAATTGGTTTTTTGGGGACCCACTTTTCAAGAACGATCATATCATCATCAAAATGCATGGTCACTTCGGGAGTAAAAGTTTTTACAACACCCGATTGGGTAATGATTAACAGTTTATCTTCACCCCTAAATTCACCTATAAGTTCCCCTCTACCGTCTACATTGATACGCTGTACTGCATCGTCGAACCAAATTTTTCGTGGTTTTAATGTAGAGACACCTTTTTCTTTAAGCTCAATGCGTTTTACTGTATATTTGGTTACCAAATTGCCTTTGGAAGAACGTCCTTTTATAAGAATATCTGCAAAATCGATGTCCCATTTTAATTTTTTTATACTCCCTGCCTGACGAAGCAGCACCGTAACCACTTCTGCCTCACCATTTGGGTTTGCTGAAAAATACAGTATTGTTGACCCCTTGTTCTCATTGGTTAAGTCATATTCCCTATCCCTTGTTATACCAGTAACTGCAAATCGTTTGATGTAAGAGGGGCCTCGTGCGCCATCACGATAAATCATGTTGTATATGGTACGCTTGTCTTTCTTTTTAAATACTGACACATGAATAATATCCTTACCAACAAAGGTTTTGGTATCTACTTTGGTCACCACCATTTTACCTTGTTTTGTAAACACGATAATATCGTCTATATCACTACAATCGCATACATACTCATCACGACGCAAAGCAGTACCAATAAAGCCTTCTTCCCTATTCACATAAAGCTTCGTATTTCTAATAACCACCTTTGAAGCATCAACATCATCAAAAATTCGGATTTCGGTTTTGCGTTCACGGCCTTTACCATAATCTTTTTTCAGCCTGGTGAAATACGCAATAGCATAATCGATAAGATGAGCCAAATGATGCTTTACTTCAGCTATTTGCTCTTCTAAAGCCTCAATTTTTTGTTGGGCTTTATCAATATCAAATTTTGAAATACGTTTAATTCGGATTTCGGTTAACCTCACAATATCTTCTTCTGTAATCGCACGCTTTAAATGCTTAATATGAGGCTGAAGGCCTTTATCTATGGCATTGATCACACCTTCCCAGGTTTCTTCTTCCTCAATATCCCGATAAATCCTATTCTCAATAAAAATACGTTCTAAAGAAGCAAAATGCCATTGTTCTTCCAGTTCGCCTAACTTTATTTCCAGTTCTTGTTTTAATAACTGAACAGTATTGTCTGTAGACCGTCTCAACATCTCAGAAACACCAATAAATAAAGGCTTATTATCTTCAATGACACAACCTAAAGGTGAAATGGAAGATTCACAACTAGTAAAGGCGTAAAGAGCATCAATGGTCTTATCAGGGGATAAACCAGAAGGCAAGTGCACCAATATTTCAACTTCAGCTGCCGTATTGTCTTCAATGCGTTTGATTTTGATTTTACCCTTATCATTAGCCTTTAATATGGAATCAATTAAAGAAGATGTAGTGGTTCCAAATGGTATTTCAGAAATCACTAATGTGTTCTTATCTAGTTGTGATATTTTAGCGCGCACGCGCACTTTGCCTCCACGCATTCCATCATTATAATTGGAAAAATCGGCAATTCCGGCAGTCGGAAAATCAGGAAGAATTGTAAACCGTTTACCCTGTAAATGCTTAATAGAGGCTTCTATAAGTTCCACAAAATTATGTGGTAATATTTTTGTAGACAAGCCGACAGCTATACCTTCTCCTCCTTGTGCTAATAACAAAGGAAACTTAACCGGTAAATTTATAGGTTCCTTACGACGCCCATCATAACTGGCCTGCCACTCGGTAATCTTAGGACTGTATACAACATCTAAGGCAAATTTTGATAACCGTGCTTCAATGTAACGTGAAGCAGCCGCACTGTCTCCTGTTAAAATGTTACCCCAGTTTCCTTGAGTATCTATTAGCAAATCCTTTTGCCCTATCTGAACCATGGCATCTGCAATACTGGCATCTCCATGGGGATGATACTGCATGGTATGCCCAACGATGTTAGCTACCTTATTATAGCGCCCATCGTCCAGGTCCTTCATGGAATGCATAATACGCCGTTGTACAGGTTTAAAACCATCTTCTATAGCGGGTACTGCACGTTCCAAGATAACATACGATGCATAATCAAGAAACCAGTCTTTATACATCCCGGTAACCCGGGTAATGGTTTCCTTTGGTTTGTCCTGTTCGTTAATTAAATCGTCGTTCTCTTCTTCTATCATCAACTTTTAACTTTTTCCTTAATATAACACTTAAAGTAATGTTTATTAGAAATTTACTTTGCTTTGGTGGGCCTTAATCATTTTCCGTAAGGACTGTCTAATATATTTTCGTTTTCTTCTGTCTACTAAGGTAATATTAAAACTTACCTTCTTACTGCCTCCATTTCGGCTTTTTAAATAAAGCACCAAACTTTTATACACCAAATAATTATGGAATTTATAAGCGATTAAATCCTTTTTTTCAAACTCTACTTTATGCTCCCTGTAATTTAAGTAATCTGATAATAACAGTCCTTTATTAATGACAATAACTTTCATGCCATCACTATCATATTCAAAATACCTTGAAATCCAATGAACCAACAAAAACAGTCCAATAAACCCAAATAGCAAGACAAAAAAAGTGAGTTTTGGACTTCCGGTAAGATTTTGAAATAAACTAAAAACGGTAGATGATATTATAGCTGCAACAAAGAGTATAAAATATACCGAAATGATGATATTTCTAATTTTACCGTTATTGGTACGCATCTATTTTTCTTCTTCAATAAGGTCTAACTCTACTTTTAAATTATCAATAATAAACTCCTGTCGGGAGGGCGTATTCTTACCCATATAAAACGCCAACAGCTCTTCAATGGACATATTATCATCCAGCATTACAGGATCTAATCGAATATCTTCTCCTATAAAATGTTTAAATTCATCCGGCGATATCTCACCTAGTCCCTTAAATCGTGTTATTTCAGGCTTAGGCTTTAACTTTTCAATAGCATTCAATCGTTCTTCTTCTGAATAACAATAAATGGTTTCCTTTTTGTTCCTGACCCTAAACAAGGGTGTTTGTAGAATATATAGATGACCTTCTTTTATTAATTCAGGGAAAAATTGAAGAAAGAATGTTATCAATAACAGACGAATGTGCATCCCATCCACATCGGCATCGGTAGCAATGACGACATTATTATATCGTAAATCCTCTAACGATTCTTCAATATTTAAAGCGGCTTGAAGGAGGTTAAATTCTTCGTTCTCGTAAACAATTTTTTTGGTCAGCCCGTAACAATTAAGGGGTTTTCCTTTCAAACTAAACACAGCCTGCGTATTTACATCACGCGATTTGGTAATACTTCCTGATGCTGAATCTCCTTCGGTAATAAATAAAGTTGTTTCTAAATTTCGTTCATTTTTAGTATCACCAAAATGTACACGGCAATCACGAAGTTTCTTATTATGTAAGCTCGCCTTTTTGGCACGATCACGTGCCAATTTACGAATTCCAGACAGTTCTTTTCGCTCTCGCTCTGCTTGCAAAATTTTACGTTGTATCTTCTCTGCTGTATCGGGGTTTTTATGTAAGAAGTTATCGAGATGGGTTTTTACAAAATCATTAATATAAGTACGAACGGTAGGCAAATCACCACCCATATCGGTTGATCCCAACTTAGTTTTGGTCTGGCTCTCGAAAACAGGTTCCATAACTTTAATGGCTACGGCACTTATAATGGATTTTCTAACATCTGAAGCATCAAAGTTTTTTCCGTAAAACTCCCTAATGGTTTTTACCAAAGCTTCCCTAAAGGCATTTAAGTGCGTTCCACCCTGAGTGGTGTTTTGTCCGTTAACGAACGAATGGTATTCTTCACTGTATTGACTTTTACTGTGGGTAATAGCCACTTCAATATCGGTGCCTCGTAAATGTATGATAGGATACAATAAATCAGATTCATTGCTATTATCACTTAACAAATCCTTTAATCCATTTTCACTAAAATATTTTTCCCCGTTAAATACGATGGTGAGCCCAGGATTGAGGTAAACATAGTTTTTAAGCATTTTTACCACATATTCACTACGGAACTTATAGTGCTTAAAAATAGAATCATCTGGTATAAATGAGACCTTAGTCCCTTTGCGTCTCGAGGTATCGTCCAACAATTCATGATGGGTTAAATTCCCTTGCTCAAATTCTGCTGAAGCAGATTTTCCATCTCTGGTAGATTCTACCCTAAAGTAATGGGAAAGTGCATTTACAGCTTTAGTACCCACCCCGTTTAGGCCTACTGACTTCTTAAAAGCTTTGGTGTCATACTTACCACCTGTATTCATTTTAGACACCACGTCTACAACTTTCCCCAGTGGAATACCACGACCATAATCTCTAACAATCACCTTATTTGCCTGTATGGATATTTCAATGGTCTTGCCTGCTCCCATAACAAATTCGTCTATGGAGTTATCGAGCACTTCCTTCAACAGGATATAGATACCATCATCTGGCGATGATCCGTCACCGAGCTTCCCAATATACATCCCTGGTCGCATACGAATATGTTCCTTCCAGTCAAGTGAACGTATATTATCTTCGGTATAATTAGATTGCACTGCCATAAATACTTGTGAAATTAAATGATAGAACGCTAATATAACATTTCAACATAAAAAATGAAACAGCGACCAAACAAAGTAATTAACAATAAAAATACAATATTGTTGAGAACCTTAGGTTAAGTACACCTATATCTTTTAGGTCATCGTGAGATCTGAAGAACAAATAATAAAACCTTATGTAAATTTATAATAACCAGTAAAATTAAAGGGATTGTCACATCACCTTACTCTTCTGAATGACATTTTGGACTGAACAGATTCTCTTCCTTACAAGTTGTTTAACAATGCTCGTTATTTCATATACTTCCCTTTCTTACTCCCCTCATACATCACATACTTTACTAAGCGGGCCTCCAGCTTTGCATTAAACAGTTGAATTTTTCTTGAAGGCCGTAAGCCTACATGTTTTAACGCATCTAAATTGCTGGTAATAAACCATGCATCGGTACCCGGGTAGCTTTGTTTTAATGTATCTCCTATGCTTTTATAAAAATCCTGCATATCGATATTCAAACGTTCACCATAAGGAGGGTTAAACACCATATGCAATTTTTGGTCGCCTCCCTTTTGGGTTTTAAAGAAATCTTCATGCTGAACATGTATAAAATCCTCCAATTGGGCATGCTTTATATTCTCTTTGGCTTTAGCCACTGCACTGGGTGCTTTATCATAGCCTATAATTTTATAATGAAAGTCCCTTGTTTTCTTTAAAAGCGAGTCTTCAATTTTTTCAAACAAATCGACATCCCAATCTTGCCAACGTTCAAATGCAAACTCTTTGCGCATCAAATTTGGTGGAATGTTACAGGCTATCATCGCCGCTTCAATAAGCAGGGTGCCACTACCACACATGGGATCCATAAAATCACACTGTCCATCCCAACCAGACAGCATAATTAATCCAGCTGCCAATACTTCATTTATAGGAGCAATGTTTGTAGCCGATTTATAGCCACGCTTGTGCAAGGAGTCACCAGAAGCATCTAAGGACACTGTACACGAATGTCTGTCAATATGCACATTAATTTTTACATCCGGAAATTTTAAATCTACATTGGGTCTGTGTCCTGTAGTGTTTCGAAACTTATCAACTATAGCATCCTTTGTTTTTTGAGCAATGAAAAGGGAGTGTTTAAACAAATGTGAATGCACCGTAGCATCGATGGCCAAGCTTCCTGTAGCACTTAAGTATTGTCCCCAATCCATCGCATAAATATTGTTATAGAGATCTTTTTCATTATTAACGGAAAAGGTTTTTATGGGTTTTAAAATTTTAATGGCTGTACGCAACCCTAAATTAGCCTTGTACATAAAGCCTTTGTCACCGTAGAACGACACCATACGCGTCCCTTTTTGTATCTTTTGGGCTCCTAGCTGTAATAGCTCATTGGCCAATAGCTCCTCAAAACCAAATAAGGTTTTGGCGACCATTTTAAAATTTTCTTCCATATCTTAATTCGAATAGGTTGCAAAAATAATGTAATTTTACGGCAAACATAAAAATTACAAAAATATAGGTTAAGGTAGAAGCGGCATCCCCCGAACTTGTTTCAGGGATATAGTGGAAAGCCTTACCCGCACCGATAGTTATCGGGGCGAGGGAACTACCAAAATATTATGACCAACAAAACTACAACTTGGTACACCTCTTGGTTTGATACACCATATTACCACATATTGTACAAAGATAGGGATGCCACTGAAGCACACGCTTTTATGGACAACCTAACCAATTATTTGAATATTCCAATTGGGGGCACGATTCTAGACCTGGCTTGCGGTAGGGGTAGACATGCACGTTATTTAAATAAAATAGGTTTTGATGTTACGGGAGCTGACTTAAGTGAAAACAGTATAAATTTTGCAAAAAAATACGAAAACCATAGATTACGGTTTAAAGTACACGATATGAGCCAACCGTTTGGAAAGGAATTCGACGCCGTGTTTAACCTATTCACCAGTTTTGGTTATTTTGAAAATGATGCCAGTAACCTTAATACCATTAAAGCCATTAAAGGCGATTTAAAAGCATACGGTTTTGGTGTTATTGATTTCATGAACAGTACTCGGGTTATAGATAATTTAGTGCCTGAAAACATTAAAGTAGTTGATGGTATTGAATTTAGATTAAACCGATATGAAAAAGATGGTTACATTTTTAAGGACATCCTATTTGAAGTGGACGCTAAGGTATATAAATTTACCGAACGCGTAAAAGCCTTTACTCTTAGCGATTTTGAGACCCTTTTTGATCAAGCTGAAGTAAATTTATTGGAAGTTTTTGGTGATTATAAATTACGTAAGTTCGATGCCAAAACCTCTGACCGTTTAATCATGATTTTTAAATAATACATTTCTATGAGCGATTATTTATTACCCTTTTATGCAGTAGTTCTTGGTGTACTAATAGCAAGTATTATAAAAAGCAAAACATCATGGAATGTAAAACTGTTACTTTCCTTTAGTGGTGCTTTTTTATTGGCCCTCACCCTTTTTGAATTGCTCCCAGAAGTTTATCATCATTTAGAGGCTAAGCTCACTGGGCTATATATTATGTGTGGTATTTTGTTGCAGATTGTATTGGAACTGTTCTCAAAGGGTGCAGAACATGGGCATGTACACTTACGCAAAAATGAAACGGTTTTCCCTTGGTTGTTGTTTATAAGCCTTTGTATCCATAGTTTTTTAGAAGGTTTCCCAATACACGAGCATAACGATATGGTTTACGGTGTACTCATCCATAAAATCCCAATTGCTACACTTATAACCGTGTTTTTACTACATTCTGAATATAGTAAAATACAGATTGCCTTTTTTCTATTGGTATTTGCGGTAATGACACCATTAGGTACCTTAATATCCAATAACTCTACTGCTATTGCAGATTATTCCCAAATTATCAATGCTGTGGTTATAGGTATCTTTTTTCATATTTCTACCACCATTTTGTTTGAAAGCAGTGACGGACATAAGTTTAACCTTTCAAAATTCATTGCAATTATTCTTGGGGTCGCAACAGCTTATATAATCTAATGTTTAGCAAGGAAGAATCGCGCTTATTACGTCAGGAATTTTGGATTAGCTTTGGAAAATCCTTTCCACAAAAATGGATTTTATACAATACCAAACTCAAAGGTCTAAGCTTTAAATTTCATTTTGACACAAAAAAAGCACTGGTAGCCTTGGATTTAGAGGACGATTTGGAACACCGCATAAACTACTGGGAAAAGTTAGTCGCTTTAAAATCAATTCTGCTGGACAACTATCTACCTAACGCAATTTATGAAGAGGCCTATATTTTAGACAATAACAAAGAAATTTCCCGTATTTATGTACCATTGGAATTAAAAGCCTCCATTCATAATAAAAACTCTTGGCAACAAGTGATGGTATTCTTTAATGATACCATGACTTTATTTGAAGCCTTTTTTTTAGAATATAAAGAAGTTATTGAGGGGTAAGACTATACTAACTTCTCATTGCGTATAACAAAACAAAAGACAAAAACTTGTTGGTATCACTCTACTTATCATACATATCCCTTTTTAAACTTTTATTTATTAAATGAAATAACTAGATTTACTTAACAAAACCTATTTAAGTGGATTCTAAAACGATTTCAAAAGGTATTTTAAGGGCAATAGCTATTATAGTTGGTATTTTATTGGTCCTTTATTTTCTTTTCAAAATACAATCGGTTATAGGCTACATTGCCATAGCAGTAGTAATTTCGCTTATTGGAAGGCCTATTGTATTGTTTTTACAGCGTCGTTTAAAATTTAAAAACACCATTGCAGTAGTTGTTTCAATGCTACTGCTTTTAAGTATTTTCATTGGTTTGATGGGACTATTCATTCCGCTCATCATTGAACAAGGCCACAATTTATCCCTTTTAAATATTAATGAACTGCAAAGTAATATTGAACATTTATATTCAGAGATTGTTGGTTACTTTAATTTACATCAAATTGACGTAGAACAATCCTTAAAGGATTCTAACCTGCTTTCAAAAATAGATTACTCTGTAATCCCAAATTTTTTAAACTCGGTGGTTAGTGGTTTGGGTAGTTTTAGTATTGGATTATTCTCAGTATTGTTTATTTCGTTTTTCTTTTTAAAGGATAGTAGATTGTTTGAAAATGCAATATTAACTTTAATACCAGACAACAAGGAAACACGTTGGGAAACCTCTTCAGCCAAAATAAAAGATTTACTGTCCAGATATTTTGTAGGACTCATTTTTCAAATTTTAATCCTTTTTATCATCTACACTATAGGTCTATTCATTATTGGTGTAGATAATGCAATAGTTATTGCATTTTTGTGTGCTTTACTTAATTTAATCCCTTACGTTGGCCCCCTCATTGGAGCCTTTTTAATGCTAACTTTAACAATGACCAGTAGTTTGGACCAAAGTTTTAGTGAAGTTATTATGCATAAAACATTATGGGTACTTTTGGTTATAGCCATTGGACAGCTAGTTGATAACTTTTTTAGTCAGCCAATTATTTTTTCAAAGAGTGTAAAATCGCACCCGTTAGAAATATTTTTAGTAATACTTATTGCTGGGATATTGTTTGGTGTTTTGGGCTTGATTATAGCAGTACCTGCCTATACTTCGATTAAAGTTATTTTAAAGGCCTTTTTATCGGAAAACAAGATTGTAAAAAAGCTAACTAAGGATTTATAGTTTTTTTGAATAAATCAATTTTAAATACTGAAATTCAAGAATTCATTAAAGAGAATTTAGATTATAGTATCAATAAAATTCTCTTAAAAGGCACCTCTTTTGAAGCTGTTGAAACTAGAGACATTATAGAGCAGATTGAAGCCAAAAAACGAAGTAAAAAAAAACTCCCAACATGGTTTAATTGCAAAGGCATTTATTATCCCAATAAACTTAACATAGAGCAAACCTCATCTGAAATTACCGCAGCATATAAATCAAACTTAATAAAAGGAAATTCCTTAATAGATCTTACAGGTGGCTTTGGTGTAGACTGTCTATATTTTTCCAAGTGGTTTAACAACGTAGCACATTGTGAATTAGACACACACCTTTCTACTATTGTAGCCCACAACTATAAACAATTAGGGATAACCAATATAGAAACACATGCTGTAGATGGAATTAGTCATCTAGAAACTATCACTGAAAAGTTTAATTGGATTTACGTTGACCCCTCCAGAAGACATGATTCTAAAGGAAAGGTTTTCTTTTTAAAAGATTGTTTACCCAATGTTCCAAGTCATTTGAATTTACTCTTTCAGCATTCCAAAAACATTATGATTAAAACTTCACCGTTACTTGATATATCTGCAGGTATAAATGAATTAAAGCATGTTAAGACCATTCATGTTGTAGCAGTAAACAACGAGGTTAAAGAATTGCTTTGGATTTTGGAAGACGGATTTAAGGACAATATTTTAATTAAAACCATTAACTTAAAAAAACTAGGAAAAGAAAAATTTGATTTTTTATTTGATTTTGAAAAATCGGCTGAAACAAAATATAGTAATCCACTTACCTATTTATACGAACCCAACAGCGCCATATTAAAAGCAGGTGGCTTTCATTCTGTTTCAAATAAACTTAACCTTTATAAACTGCATCAACATTCTCATTTATACACCAATGATAATCTGATTGATTTCCCAGGGAGAGTATTTAAAATTGAAGCCGTTTTGCCTTACAGTAAAAAAGAGTTAAAAAAAACAAATATCACAAAAGCCAACATCACAACAAGAAACTTTCCTGAAAGCGTAACACAAATAAGAAAAAAACTAAATATAAAAGATGGTGGAGACCTCTATCTCTTTTTTACTTCCAATTTAAAGGGTAAAAAACTCGTTATAATAACCCGAAAAGTCTAACACAAAAAAGCGTTCAAAAAATGAACGCTTCTTAACCATCAATCAGTATTAATTTAAAACTGGAGATCTGAAACCAAATCAAATTCATCGTAAATCGCTTTATCTTTCAAATTATCGAAAAAGCTTGTAGAACGATATCTTACATCATATTTAGACCGATCAATCTTTAATGATGCCGTAGCCTTACTGCCATAAACAGACATAGTGAAGGTAATCGGGTTTGTAATACCCTTAATGGTTAAGTCGCCCGTAACGGTGTAGGCATTTTTCCCACTAGATTCTACATTCGTGAACACTAATGATGATGTAGGATGATTTGCTACACCAAAAAAATCATCAGACTTTAAGTGCCCCTCCAATTTCCCTTTGTATTCACCTTGTAAATCATTAACGGTAATAGACTTCATATCAATTACAAATTCCCCTCCTACCAATTTATCTTCTTCAAAAACCAACTCACCAGATTGAATTGCTATGGTTCCATGGTGAGAACCTGTAACTTTATAACCTTTCCATACAACTTTACTCTCTTCAATTTTAATGGCTTTAATTTCCCTTTTTAATGTCGTAAAGGAAAATGATACAAAGGCCACTAATACTAATACTGTTTTAATTGAATTCTTCATTATTCTATTCTTTTAATTTTAGTAAAAATTTTGTGTTACAAAGATCTAAAGTATTGACGTTAATAAAAATGAACTAGATTATGAAATTATATTAAACTAGTTTAATTATAATTGAATGAAAATTGAGAAACGGCTAATTATTGGTCTATTCCAAAGCCAACTGGCTTTTAATTTTGCTCAAAAATTCCTTTGTAATACCAAGGTAAGAAGCCACCATGTATTGTGGAATACGCTGTTCAATTTCAGGGTATTGCTCCTTAAAATAGAGATACTGATCTTTTGCCGTTAAACTAAAGTTCCTAACAATTCGTTTCTGTGAGGCCACAAATGCTTTTTCAATTATTTGTCTAAAAAAACGCTCCAACTTCGGGATTTTAACATAAAGGTCTTCTATGGTGTCATAAGAAAACATGACCAGCTCGGTATGTTCCAAGCATTGAATATTAAAATCGGCCGGCGTTTGGGTTATAAAACTTCCCATATCTGAAGCCCACCAATCTTCAATTGAAAACATGATGATATGTTCTTGTCCTTCCCCATCTATATAGAATGTTTTTGTACAACCAGACAATACAAAACATTCATGTTTACAAACATCACCTTGCTGTACAATATATTGTCCTTTTAAGTACCTGCGAAAACGTATGAATGATAATAATATGTTTTCCTCTTCAGGTGTAAGTAAAACATACTTGTTGATATAATCGATAAGTGGTTGAGCCTTTTGTTTGTTCATGCTTATCTGTAAATTTTAGACATTACCCAAGTATACAACCCATTTACTTTTTAATTTACAGAGACAAAAGTTATTTAATTAATAAGTATAAAAAAGATTTTCAACCTTTATCTTCTGGGTCTAAATAGTTTGGTACCCCGTTACCGTTTGTATCATCATTTCTTGGATCTCCATCTCCATCAATATCTTCATCTTTAGTTAGAATACCATCACCATCATCATCGTTATCTGCATAGTCTGGTATGGAGTCCCCATCTGTATCATCATCTGCAGCATCCGTTAAATCCTCAGTATTTACAATAAACTCACCATCACCATTCAAATCTTCAAGATAAGATAGAATACCATCTCCATCATGGTCATTTTCAAACATTTGTACCAATTCAAACTTAAAAATAATTGGACTGTAGGCAGGTATTGCTGAAGTAGCATTTGAAAAATAACCCAATCCCGAAGGTAAAAACATAACACCTAATCCTGTATTTTTATAATCTACAGTACCATCTCCTACTTCAAGAAAGGATTCTGCAACATTAAATGTAGGTATTACTTTTCTCCAACCTGGAATAAGCGAAACCAAATCGAAATCGACAGGTGTACTTGCACTATCAAAAACCTCCCCACTTAGTAAAAAACCTTCATAAAATATTCTAACTTCATCCGCAAATGTGGGAGATTTGATACCGCCACCTTGGTTTAACCTTAAAATATAAACTTTATAATCTGTTTCTGCATAGACCAAATCGTTAGTTTCAATATCATCCATTAACCGTTTATGTCCCGTTGGTATACTTTCACCATCTTCTAATTTAGTAATTACAATATCTGAAAGACTAGGGTCTTCTAATCCAGCTAAAACTTCGGAATTATAATAATGATTGTTTAAATATTCAACAAGAGAATCATTGTCTGCCATTTGCTGCTCTGTACGATCCCTAACTTCAACAGGAGTTATATCTGAACCATTATCATCTTTTTTACAAGATACAATACCAATTAAAGTACATAAAACAACTAAAGCTAATCTTTCTATTTTCATCAATTTAAAATTTTTATTTTAGGTGAAATGGTAACAAATAAAATTTTCTGCTTAAATTAACCCGTGCGCTTCATCAAAAAACTCAATCCTTTCGACGGCATGCAAAAAATTAAATTTGTTTTTGCTCATTTCATATGATATGTTTTTTAGTAGTGAAAAAGTAACAGTCGTGAACTAAATAATGATTAATTTATTTATAACCGTTTCATTATTGTTATTTTTGAGGCGCAAGATACAATTTAAATATAATTTTGCACAACAACATTAACGTAGTTTTTAGACTAAATAATATGCGTATAGACAAGTATTTATGGTGTGTTAGATATTTTAAAACAAGATCACTAGCCACTGCCGCTTGTAAAAAAGGTCAAGTAAAGATAAATAAAGACGTTGCCAAACCCAGCAGGGAAGTTTACCCACAGGATAAAATTGAAATACGTAAAAACCAAATAAATTATACGTTTATCATTAATGATGTTCCGGACAACAGGGTTGGTGCAAAATTAGTGGATATTTATAGGACAGACACTACCCCAAAAGAAGCTTTTGAAGCCCAGGAACTATTACAGTTTGCAAAAGATTACTATCGTAAAAAGGGTGTTGGACGACCAACTAAAAAAGATAGAAGGGATATTGATAATTTTACTGAAGAAAATGAGTAATTTTATAACTTAAATCAATTGCACGGGAATGACTATTAAAAATAATGTGATTTTACATCACGATGACATTAAAAATAAGATTAGAAGAATTGCTTATCAAATTTATGAAAGTAATATCAATGAAAGTGAAATTATTATAGCTGGTATAGCCAATAATGGTGTTTTGTTGGCAAAAAAAATAAAAAAAACGCTTCAAGATATATCTAATATTAAACCCATACTTTGTGAAGTTCATATGGACAAAAAAAATCCTAGAACAGAAATTAAGACTTCTATCCCGCCTTCAGAATATATAAATAAGTCTTTGGTTTTAGTTGATGATGTATTATACTCAGGTTCAACCTTAATATATGGTGTAAAGCATTTTTTAGATGTACCTTTAAAGCAATTTAAAACAGCTGTTTTGGTAAACAGAAACCATAAGCAATATCCTGTTAAAGCCGATTTTAAAGGTATTTCATTATCAACATCCTTACATGAACACGTTGAAGTGATTCTCGAGGGCAATAATTGCGAGGTAATTTTAGAATAAATTCGCAACCAATTCTTCAACAATATCGTTTTCCGCTTTATTATCAGTTGAAAGTATCAGATTTGCTTTATTGTAATAGGCAACACGCTCAAAAAGATGTTTACCTATAAATTCAATTAGCGACTCATCGGTTTCGATATGTGCAATCAATGGGCGTTTGCTCTTTTCTGTCTTTAATCTTTCAACCAAGGTATTAATAGATGTCCTTAAATAGATGCTCTTAGCATTTGAATTCAATACTATATCCATATTGTCTCCAAAACAAGGCGTACCTCCACCCAATGATAATACGATGTTATTTTTTGATTGCAATAATTCCTTTAAATAATGGGTTTCCTGTTTTCTAAAATAAATTTCACCCTTGGTTTTAAAGATATTTGAAACCGGTTTATTTTCAGAAGTTTCTATGTAATCGTCTAAATCGATAAAATCATAGTTCAGTTTTTCAGCCAACATTTTCCCAATGGTAGACTTTCCAGATGCCATATACCCTATTAAAACTACTATCATTTTACGGTTACAAATTGATTATTAAAAACATAGAATAAAGTGATGCAAAAAAACGAAAATTAATTCAAAAAAAGCATTGTTTTATAGATTAAACATTTTATATTTGCACCCGCATTACGGAAGGTACTGCGAAAGACCGGGTAGCTCAGTTGGTAGAGCATCTCCCTTTTAAGGAGAGGGTCCTGGGTTCGAGCCCCAGCCCGGTCACTGGAAATTTTTCAAGATAATTTAAAAAGCCTGAAACTTAATGTTTTCAGGCTTTTTTATTTTCTTCATGTTTATATTGATATCAATTAAACGTATTTTGTAGAATCAATATTCCGTGAATCCTTACTTTTTATAAAACCATTCACCAATTAGTTGTAAATTTATAATATATAACACTAAATCAATCATGCATTTTTAGTCTTTATTACAACTAAAAAGGATCAATAACACATTAATTAACAACCTCTAACTTTCTTTATTAAAGCTAATGCATCTTTTACATCTTGTTGAAGTTTTTTAAAATTTTTAGCGGCAATAATGGTCTTAGTTATTAGCTGTGAGCCCATTCCCACACAAGTTACACCTGCATTGAACCAGCCCTTTAGATTATCCTCTGTTGGAGACACACCTCCAGTTGGCATGATGCTCGTCCATGGTTGGGGTCCCTTGACACCCTTTACGAACTGGGGACCATAAATATCTCCTGGGAACAATTTTACGATTTCACAGCCCAATTCTTCTGCTCGTGCTATTTCCGTAAGGCTACCACAACCAGGGGACCATAATACCTTTCTTCTGTTACATGCTATGGCAATATCTTCCCTTAACACGGGTGTAACAATAAAATTGGCTCCTAAAGCCATATACAAACTCGCTTGGGCAGCATCGGTAACCGAACCCACACCCATGATCATCCCTGGAAGTTCTTTTATGGCATATTTGGCAAGTTCTCCATATACTTCATGTGCAAAATCCCCTCGTGCTGTAAACTCCAACAAACGTGCCCCACCATCATAACAAGCCTTTAATACCTTCTTGCTCAATTCTAAATCACTATTGAAGAACAGGGGAACCATTCCCGTATCCTTCATCACCTGAGCCACTTCAATTCTTGTATATTGTGCCATTGTTTTTTTAAATTAGCTTTATTTTATTTTTAGGTTTATCGTGCCACACGCCCCGAGGCATCTCCCCCCATGAGCTTTTCCACTTCAGCTACGGTCACCAAATTGGCATCTCCCTTAATGGTATGCTTCAAACAGGATGCCGCCACGGCAAAATCCAATGCGTTTTGATCGTCTTCCGGATATCTCAACAAACCGTAAATCAATCCACCCATAAAAGAATCTCCTCCTCCAACTCTATCAACTATATCTGTAATCTGGTACTGGCGTGTCTCAAACAAGGTCTTTCCATCATAGAGTACACCTGCCCAAGTGTTATGTGAAGCTGAAATGGATCCTCGCAAAGTGGTAATTACCTTCTTGGCCTTTGGGAACTTCTTCATCATTTGTTGGCATACCGACAAAAAGGCTTCTGCTTTAACGTTGTGCCCTTCGGTCTGTACACTAATCCCCTCTGGCTTAATCCCGAAGTGCATCTCTGCATCTTCTTCATTACCTAAAACAATATCACAATATGAGGTAAGCTCTGTCATAATGGACTCTCTATGAGCCGCATCACAATACTTCCATAACTTGGCCCTATAGTTCAAGTCTGTTGAAATAGTAATACCTTTTTTGCTAGCCACTTTTACAGCCTCCAAGCAAACATCTGCAGAACCTTGAGATATTGCAGGTGTAATCCCCGTCCAATGGAACCATTCCACACCCTCAAAAACTTCATCCCAATCTATCATTCCCAGTTTGATTTCAGACATCGCCGAATGTGCCCTGTCATAAACTACTTTACTGCCCCTTGACACGGCTCCAGTTTCCAGAAAATAGATACCCAATCGGTCGCCACCCCAAATAATCTTGTCCACACCCACACCTCTTTTTCGCAGCTCCATCATCGCACATTCACCTATATCATTCTTGGGTAAACGTGTTACAAAATCCACCGGAATCCCATAATTGGCCAACGATACGGCTACGTTAGACTCACCACCACCATAAACCACATCAAAACTACTGGCCTGCGAAAACCTTAAAAAACCTTCTGGAGCCAATCGTAACATGATCTCTCCGAATGTGACTACTTTACTCATTCTATTTTATTAGTTAATCTGAATTATTTTATTTTGTGCCAAATATATTAATTTCCATAAAAATGAGATCAGTCGTATCCTAAACTATTGCTATTATTTTATTACTATTTACTTCTCTATTTAAAAAAATAAAATTAGATATTTAAAAACATATACAAATCCCACTATATTGTATCTGCAATATTTAGAAAAAACACAAGACCAATTACAATAAAAAAGTTAACTATTATTGCTTAACTTTTTCTATTTTTGCTGCTTTCTATTTTTGCGCACGTGGCGGAATTGGTAGACGCGTTAGGTTGAGGGCCTAATGACCACTTAGGTCGTGGAAGTTCGAGTCTTCTCGTGCGCACTTTAAATTATTGTTGTTTTGTATTCAACTGCCTATAAAATGTATAATAATTAGCATTTTGCGGGTACAAATCAACCAGAGTTTTTGCCATTTTTTTGGCTTTTTCCATTTGATTGTTTTTTGAGTAGGCATAGGCCAAAATGTATAGCATACTTTCATCTTGTGGTGCTTTTTCAAATCCCCTCTTAGCTGTTTCTAAAGCTTTATCAAAGATTTTAATTTTATCGTATAACAAACTTAAATTATAATACACCCTTAGATTGTCTGGCATATACCTTATGGCCAATTTCATTTGCCCAATGGCCTCTTCAATTCTATTTAATTCTGCCAATAATAAGCCATAAGAATAATAAGTAGGTCCATATTCGGGTTCCTGCTGTATAATGGTTTTAAAGGCCTGTTCGGCATTAATAAACTCACCATTTCTATAATAAAGATTTGCTAAATTGGTTCTTATAATATTGTTTAAATTATCTATTTTCAAGGCTGCCTCATACGATTTAATAGCTTCAGATAAATTAGCTTGTTTTAAATAATAATTACCTTGTTTTACTTTACCCCCAGAAAAATCGGAAGTGACTTCTAAGCTAGTTTCAAATTCCACCTTCACTTTGCTGTATACCTCTTTATATGGCTCTGGCACAAGTGCCTCATCCAAACTTCCCAATGCAAAGAAAGCTTTGACCCTTACCGAACGTTTAGAATCCTTCAACAAGGGTAAAAAATAATTGTTATAGTCATTTGTGTTTATTTCACCCAAAACATCCAAACTAGCCCCCTTAACCAGTGGTGAATCATCATTCAAAAAGTGCAATAAATTATCTATTACCGCGGGATCATTATAATTAACCATCGCTTTAACCGCAGAAGCTCGTGCTATTTCTGGATATATGGTATCTTTAACCAATGTTTTCAAATGTTTAAAACCATCGTCACCACCCCTTAAACCAGGTAATAGCAAATCGGAAAAATGTTTCTTTTTCGGCTTCCCATATTGCTTAATATAGGCACTCCAAGCCCATTGGTTGTCTTTATCTTTATGGCACTGGGTACAGGCATTAGGTGTGTCGTATTTAAGGCTTTGGTCTGGCCTTGGAATTCTAAAACTATGGTCGCGCCTAAAGTCGTTGCCCATGTAATACCTTCCTATCATATGACAATTAATACATTTTGAACTTTCCGTACCCATAGTATGAAAATGGTGACTGGGACTATCGTAAGTTTCAGGTAAATGACACTGGGCGCAAAGTTTATTACCTTCAAATTTAAGTTTTAATGAATGAGGGTCATGACAATTGGTACACGTTACACCATTATGGTACATTTTACTCTGCACAAAAGAACCATAAACATAGTCTTCATCTAAAATTTGGCCATCCGGATAATAAATGGGTTCTGCTATTAATTGTGGAAAATAATGATCTAACATACTTCCTTCAAAATTATAAAATTCTGAAATCTGTTCCCTTCTCATATGACATCTGGCACAAGCATCTACTAAAGCCTTAGGATTAGTATGGGAAGTCATTGTAAGGTCGCCGGAGAACTTGTAACTGTTGCCTAATGCCTTAGCTTGTTCTACATGGGTTTTCCCAGGACCATGGCAGGCTTCACAATTCACATTTATAATAGCATATTTGGTATTGTAACTGGACGCATTTTCATTATAGTTTTTCCTAACATTAGTGGAATGGCAATCGGCGCACATGGTATTCCAATTTAAGCCCCCCCTAGACCAATGTAACCACTCGGAATGCACTACTTTAAAATCGGGATATAAATCAAACCACTTTTTTTCTTGTGTATCCCAAGCCGTTCTTAAACATTGGTAATGGCCATTAGGAAATTTAACGATGTACTGCTGCAGTGGTGAAACACCAAAAGTATATACTATTCTATAGTCATGATAGTTACCATCTGGTCCTTCGGTATTAACAAAGTACTCATTATCCCTTTTAAAAAATTGTGTGGTTATACCTTGGCTGGTAAATTTCACATTATTGAAATCACCTAAAATGGTGGTGTCCAAAGCTATTTGCATGGCTTTATCATGATGGGAGCCTTTCCAATAGTCATGCTCTTTAGCATGACATGTTTTACAGGTTGCATCCCCAAAAAAATGATTGTCAGGAATTAAATCAGTTGATGTAAATACAGTCTTATTCAATTCATCAACAGTAACGTATTGATCTACTTTATTCTTGCAAGAAGTTATAATAACCAATAGTGATAATGTTATTATTGGTTTATAAAAAATGTTCATTCTTAGAATTTTCAATACCAATCTCTATTTAATGTGTTAATATCTCAATAAATCAGATCCAAAAAACACCTGCTTTTGTAAATAGAAACAAAGAAAAACAAGTTTGACAGATAAAACAAAACTAAATACTGATATGCCTGTAATATTTCTATTGCTAAAAAAATCAACTTTTCAATTTGTAAAATTAAGTTCAAAAATTTTGAGAATGTATGACTATTAAATTCTTAGGAATTAAAGGAAAAACGTCCTAAAGTGTATAGTTTTAATTTGTATTAGGCGAGTAAAATGACTAATTACTGCATTTTATTTTATAGATATCAATAAATATTTGTAATTTTGTTTAAAAATAACAAATAAAAGATGAACAATATTCAAGTTAATTTTAGCATCAAGGATCTTGAAAATCTTACAGGCATTAAAGCACACACTATTAGAATATGGGAAAAACGCTATAATTTGTTAAGTCCCAATCGCTCTGAAACTAATATTAGAAATTATAGCAATGCAAGCTTACAAAAGCTTTTAAATATATCTTACCTTAATAATAATGGTTTAAAAATATCAAAAATTGCAAGTTTAGGCGAAGAAGAAATACCAATTAAGGTTAGAGAAATAGCTTCACGATCTAAAGTTGAAGATCATGGTATTAATGCTTTTAAAATGGCGATGTTAAATTTTGATCAAGTATTATTTTACAACACCTATAACAACTTAATTGAAAACAAAACATTTAACGAGATATTTTATACTGTTTTTCTACCTTTACTAAATGAAATTGGTCTGCTATGGCAAACCAAAACCATTACTCCAGCACACGAACATTTTTTGTCCATACACATAAAGCAAAAAATTTTATTGAACATTGAACGTTTACAGAGTTTAGAACCCAAACCCGTAACAAAAACTTATGTTCTTTTTTTACCAGAAAATGAGATTCATGATATTGGCCTGTTGTTCATTAATTATCAGTTACGAAGTAAAGGTTTTCATTCTATTTTTCTAGGTGAAAGTGTCCCTATGGAAAGCCTTCTTGATCTTCATGACTATTATGACGATATTACCTTTATAACTTATTTTACAATACAACCTGAAACTGATAAAATTCCAGATTACATTAATGATTTTAATGAATTACTACTTAAAAAAGAAAACTCAAGATTACACATATTAGGACCTAAGCTAAAAGACTTAAGTAATTTTAGCTTACCTTCCCATAAAGTTTCCATTTACAATTCCATTGAAAATTTAGTTGATGATTTTTAATCTCGATTTGTTTTTGTTTAACTTTTAATTATATTTGTTAAACATTATGAAAAAATCAATTGCAGTAATAGGATCTGGATTCTCTTCTCTTTCGGCGTCATGCTATTTGGCAAAAGCTGGATATAAGGTTACTATTTTTGAAAAAAACAATAACATTGGTGGTCGCGCCAGACAATTAAAAAGAGATGGTTTTATATTCGATATGGGCCCTACTTGGTACTGGATGCCAGACGTTTTTGAACGTTTTTTTGCAGATTTTGACAAAAAACCTACCGACTATTATACCTTAGAAAAGTTAAATCCTGCCTATAGTATTTATTTTGGAAAGAATGATTTTATCACCATTGAAGATACCTTAGAAAAAATTACCGCTGCATTTGAAAAAGAAGAGCCCGGAAGTTCAAAAAAGTTGCAAAAATTCATACGAAAAGCTAAAAATAATTACAATATTGCCATAAAGGATTTGGTGTACAATCCAGGAATGTCACCCCTGGAGTTAGTTAACACGACAACAATAAGAAATCTAGGTCAGTTTTTAGGTAACATAAAAAAAGATGTTAGAAAAGCTTTTAAAAATGATCGATTAGCGAAAATTTTAGAGTTTCCTGTGCTATTTCTTGGAGCTAAACCAAGTAACACCCCTTCTTTCTATAGTTTTATGAATTATGCTGATTTCGGTCTTGGCACTTACCATCCTCAAAAAGGAATGTATCAAGTCATTTTGGCTTTACAAAGCTTAGCCCAAGAACTGGATGTAAAAATTATAACCAATGCTCCCGTTGAAAAAATTATTGTAGAAAAAAACTGTGCCAAAGGTTTGGTTTGTTCAGGAAAAACATATGATTTTGACATTGTTCTAAGTGGTGCCGATTACCATCATTCTGAAACACTTTTGGAACCAGAGTTCAGACAATATTCCGAAACATATTGGAATAAAAAAACCTTTGCACCTTCCTCCCTATTATTTTATGTTGGCTTTGATAAAAAAATAAAGAATGTAAATCATCACACTTTATTTTTCGATACCGACTTTAACACGCATGCCCAGGCTATTTACGATAATCCCAAATGGCCTGAAAACCCCCTTTTCTATGCCAGTTTTCCTAGCATAACCGATTCCCATTTAGCACCAGAAGGCAAGGAAGCTGGTATCTTTTTAATTCCCCTGGCACCAGGTTTAAAGGATACCAACATTTTAAGGGAGCACTATTTTAACGAAATAATAAATCGTTTTGAGTTCTTGACCTCTCAGGATATTAGAAAAAATATTATATTTAAAGAGAGCTATTGTGTAAACGATTTTGTAAAAGATTACAACTCATATAAAGGAAATGCTTATGGTATGGCCAACACCTTATTACAAACTGCCTTTTTAAGACCTAAATTGAAAAGTAAAAAAATTAAACGTTTATTTTTTACGGGTCAATTAACAGTTCCTGGTCCTGGAGTACCACCCTCCTTAATATCAGGGAAATTAGCAGCAAATTTAATCATTAAATACCACGGTTAAGCTTATGAAATATATTTTTGATAACGTTTCTTATAAGTGCAGTAAAATAGTTACCAAAACGTACAGCACATCGTTTTCTTTGGCCACTAAAATGCTCTACAAATCCATTAGAAGTGACATTTACAATATTTATGGTTTTGTACGCTGTGCAGACGAAATTGTGGACTCTTTCCATGATTATGATAAAGAAACACTTTTTAATAGGTTTTCGAATGATTTAGAAAATGCCTTACGAGATAAAATTAGCCTAAACCCTATTTTAAATGCTTTCCAACTTACCTACCACAAATACAATATAGATAAACATTTAGTGGATTCATTCATGGCAAGCATGCGTTTGGATTTACATAAAACTAATTATTTAACTGATGAAGAATATAAAGCTTATATATATGGATCTGCGGATGTGGTTGGCCTTATGTGCTTAAAAGTTTTTGTTAAAGGAGATAACAATGAATATGAAAAACTCAAGGATGCTGCTATGGCACTTGGTTCTGCGTTTCAAAAGGTTAATTTTTTAAGGGATCTTAAAGCAGATTTTGAAGGACTTGACCGAACTTATTTCCCAAACACCGATTTAAAAAAATTAAATGAAACTTCAAAAAAGGAAATCATAGAAGACATTGAAAATGATTTTGAAAAAGGGTTAAGCGGTATAAAAAAATTGCCGATTGAAGCTAAATTTGGTGTGTTTATGGCTTACAGGTATTATAAGCAATTACTAAAAAAATTAAAAAAGACTCCAGCCCTAGAAATTAAAAACACCCGTATTAGAGTTTCCAATCATAAAAAACTGGAGCTGTTAATGCGTAGTTATGTAAAATATCAATTAAATTTAATGTAAATTAAGTACATGCAAACACTTATTTGGATACTTGTTTTTTTGGGCACCTATTGCTTTATGGAATTTATGGCATGGTTTACCCATAAGTATATCATGCATGGGTTTTTATGGACCCTGCATAAAGACCACCATTTAAAGGATCATGATAGTTGGTTTGAACGCAATGATATTTTTTTCGTATTCTACGCTGTGGTTAGCATTGGTTTTTTATTACTATGGAAGTATCAAGACCTCTGGGCAGGACTACCAATTGGGTTAGGTATTTTTTCCTATGGACTTTCCTATTTTTTGGTTCACGACATCTTTATACACCAGCGCTTTAAACTCTTTAGAAATGCTAACAACTGGTACGCTAAAGGAGTTAGGCGTGCACATAAAATTCATCACAAGCACTTAGGTAAAGAAGATGGTGAATGTTTTGGTATGTTGTTTGTTCCTTTTAAATATTTCAAAAAATAACGGATGAATTACCTCTATCTGTTATTAAATTTAGGATCAATATCCATCCCTTTCATCTTCAGTTTTCATCCCAAATTAAAATTCTATAAGCTTTGGAAACCCTTTATAATAAGTGTACTGGCAGGTATGGTTGTATTTATTCCTTGGGATATTGCCTTTACAATTAATGGCTTTTGGGGGTTTAATAGCAATTATCTTTTAGGTATAAATCTATTTAACCTTCCAATTGAAGAATGGTTGTTCTTTATATGTATACCTTATGCCTGCGTATTTACGCATTATGCTCTTTTGTATTACTTTCCAAAAATGGAGTTATCTACCAAAACAACTAAAATGCTTAGCTACATTTTTATTATTGGCTTTACTGTAATGGCATTATATAATTACAACAGATGGTATACCTTTATAAACTTTAGCATTGCTGCTATATTGTTACTAATCGTCCTTAACAAAAATTTAGACTTACTCAAAGGATTTTACCTAACCTTCTTAGTTATACTAATCCCATTTTTTTTAGTCAATGGTTTGTTAACAGGAAGTACAATAAAAAATGAAGTGGTTTGGTATAACAATACTGAAAATTTAGGTATTAGATTATTTACTATACCCATTGAAGATGTTTTTTATGCCTTCTCACTTATTCTTTTATGCTTGTTTATAATGAAACTTAAAGAAAGATCAGCATTGCAATACTAGTCATTAACAACATTTACTGAGTTTCCGCTAATATAAGCCTTTAAATTTTCGACAGCAATATGCATTAAGCGTCGTCTAGCCTCTATAGGTGCCCAAGCAATATGTGGTGTGATAATACAGTTTTTTGCTTTAAGCAGAGGATTATCTTTACTAATAGGCTCATTAGATACTACATCAACAGCAGCATTGGAAACTCTACCAGAATTTAATGCACTAGCCAAATCTTCTTCTACAACCAAACCCCCTCTTGAGGTATTGATAAGCATAACACCTTCTTTCATTTTTTCGATATTATGCTTATTAATAATGCCTTTGGTATTTTCAAAAAGTGGACAATGTAAACTTATAATATCCGATTTGGCAAACAACATATCAAGTTCAACATATTTACAGCTATCTGTTTCCATTTCTGGTTTTCGGCTTCTACTGTGAAATAAAACTTTTAAACCGAATGCTTGTGCTAACTTTGCCGTAGCTTGACCAATACGACCAAAACCAATAATACCAATTGTTTTACCATTAAGCTCAATTAAAGGTGAATTCCAAAAACAAAAGTCAGGAGCCGTAATCCAATCACCATTTTTAACTGCTATGTTATGGTCACCAACATGGTGAGACATTTCCAGCAGTAAGGCCATTGTAAACTGTGCAACGGCATTGGTACTATATGCTGGAACATTAGTGACTGTAATGCCAAGCTCTTTAGCCGCACCAACGTCCACGACATTATAACCTGTGGCTAAAACACCTATATATTTTATATGCTTACACCTAACGAGAACAGCTTTAGGCATAGGTGTTTTGTTAGTAAAAACAACCTCAGCATCTCCAATATGATCTAAAATCGCCTCATTGCTATATGGTGTTCTATCATAAACTTTTAAATCTCCATAATGTTCTAAAGCATTCCAGCATAAATCACCAGGGTTTAATGTGTATCCGTCTAAAACTACTATTTTCAAAATATCTTTTATTTGTTTTGCTAAGCAAACTAATAAAAAGTATAGGTTTTAAAAAAAATATTTAATCCAACAAATCTTAAATAATAAATAAATGCTATCGTTTTGGAAAATAAATATCGTCTCTTTACAGTAAAAAACTTAATTTTGCGCTCAACTTATACGCAATGAACCCATCGGCTACAGGTTGGATAAAAAAACTACTAAGAATAACTATCAGCAATACTGATTTTTTAAATGCAGACAAAGACACTTTTTATACTGCATTAAGATCATGTGGTTTTATCTTTGGTAGCAACCTCAGTATTGTTGCTAATATAATTGAAAAACACGATCTTTCGGAAGATGAGATTTGTAAGATCAACTTGACCATTGCTTTTTTGTATACTCATCATAACGTAAATCCTAAAATAGGTTTTGTTGACAGTGTTTTACAATTTTACACAGCCATAAACGAGTTAAAAACTTCTTTTTTTGATGGCATATTGGGAAGAAAGTCCTCTAATGTACAGCTAGAAAAAGTAATACATAAACGCATCCATATAGACCATAACGCACTAACAAAAAACTTCAACTATTTTATAATTAATGCTTTGTTGTTTGTTGATATTCTTGCTTATAAAAAATTTTTAAAAGAAGGCATTATATCAATAGACTACATTAAACAATTGGAGAAAGCCATAGAAGCCATTGTTTTAAATGCAATAGACGCCAAAACCAAAAAAAATCAATATGATGAAAGTTTAATAAAACTTTTTGAATCTTCAATACGCTATCACGATGCAAAACCATTGAAATACGTTTCAGCCATTGACTTAATTACAACAACCTTAGAAAAATATTATGTTTTGGACCTCACCTGTATGGCCAGTTGGAGTGACAGGGTTATTGATACCAATGAAACTAAGTTTATTTCAAAATTAGGAAGCGATTTTAATATAGTACCTTATAAAACAAAAGAATCGATCGCATTTGTTAATTCGTTTTACACTAAGCATAAAAATGAAATTGCCTTATTAAGCTCTAAAAATATTGTGCAGAGTTTTTATGACAACTCAAGTAAAATGGTTAGCAAACTTATTTCTAGAAATAGTAAGCGATTATACAAAGAATTAAAGGACAGTAAAGAACTGCTGATATTATTAACTCATTCAACCCATAGGGAACTCAACCAGGAAGAACAAAAAAAGGTACAAGAACAGTTGTTGGATATTTTTAAATCCATCCCAAGTTTGGCCATCTTTATATTGCCAGGAGGGGCCTTATTGCTTCCCTTGGTTATTAAATTTATTCCAAAACTACTCCCTTCAGCATTTGATGAAAACCGAATTGAAGACTAATTTAACTACCTATTTTCCTAGCAAGTCTTTGAGGGCCGGTTTTAAATAATTATAATTATAATGAAATCCCTTGTCTTCAATTTTCCTTGAACTCACACGTTGGCTTTCAAATAAAATGGCATGCATTTCCCCTAACAGCCATTTCATAAAAATCTTAGGTATGTTAGGCAAAAATAAAGGTCGGTTTAATCTTTTGGCAATGGCCTTAACTAATTCTTTATTGGTAACAGGGTTGGGAGCGACTCCATTATAAATACCAACTAAATTATACTCAAGAATGTAAACAAACAGTTTTACTAAATCTTCAATATGTATCCAAGATTGCCATTGTTTCCCTGAACCAAATGCAGCACCAAAACCAAACTTAATAGGTTGAGCTATTTCTTGCAACGCTCCACCTTCCTTTGAAAGCACAAGCCCTATACGAACCTTAGCAACATTTATATTTAATTTTGAAAATTCATTTACAGCTTGCTCCCATTGCTGTACAACAGCACTTAAAAATGTTTTACCAAAATGCTTAAAGCTTTCATCGTAATAATTAACCAAGGAATCTGGATATATGCCAATAGCACTTGCCGATATCACTTGTTTAATGTTATGGGATTCACCTTTTAAAGTATTGATGAGTAAATTTGTGGTAGTGACCCTACTAGAGATAATTTCCTTCTTATAGTTAGGTGTCCAACGCTTAGCAATTGATGCTCCGGCCAAATGAATTATGGCATCAACACCTTTAAAACATTGTTTATCTATATCTTGGGTCTTAGGGTTCCAATAAAAACCTTTATAATTATTACCATATTCTATCTTAGAAATACTGGTTGTTAAGTAGTTTACATCTATTCCTCTTTCATGACATTGTTTAACAATACCCTGTCCTATTAGCCCTGTTGCTCCCGTTATTAAAACCCGCATTTCTATTTTTTTATAAAGTTACAAAATAGGATATGGGAATACCAGCAGTTTATCTTAGGTTTAACACATAACCTCTTTAATATTTTACTGCTCTAAGCATTTCACGTTTACCAGGCGGTCCAGGTAATTTTTCAACCTTAAAACCTACACCTTGCATGGCTCTACGCACACTACCTTTAGCTGAGTATGTCACTAAAATACCGTTAACCTTTAAAGCATCGTACATTTTTTTAAAGATTACTTTAGTCCATAAACCAGGTTGCACCCTAGCACCAAACGCATCAAAGTAAATGATATTGAACTTATCCTCATCATCAATAGTTTCAAAATATTTTTTCTGCTTAGCTAATGAAAAAAAGGAATCAATGTTGTGACGTTCTTCCCAAGAAATACTATGCAGCCCTTTAAAAACGGCATCACCTCCTTTCACATTTAAAGCTTTCGGATAATTAAGACTTAATACTTCATCTATCTCAACTGGAAAAGCTTCAATACCCATATAATCAATTTTTATCTTTAGTTTTTTAGCTTCTAATAAGGTTATAAATGCGTTTAAACCAGTACCAAAACCCATTTCAAGTATGGCAATATTAGAATTTGAGTTTTCAAATTCTTGCCCTGACCGCTCTGTAACTGAATGATAAAAGTAATGAAGTCCATGTTTTATAAAAACGTGGTACGCTTCCTGAATAGCCCCATGCTTAGAGTGGTATTGCTCGTTCCATTCGGGCAGATGAATGGTTGTCGAACCATCTGCCGTTAAAATAATTTTCCGCTTCACATTATTGTTTTAAAAGCACACCATCTGCCTCAAATGCAAATATCCTTTTGGGTTCGGTAATTGCTTCAATTTCTTCTACAGTTTTCCCCGCATCTTTAGCATAATGTCGAAGATCGTCCACAGACTGTTCTTCTAAATAAGCCAAACCATTAACAATTACAGTTTCTCCCTTTATATCTTTTGGAACAAAAAAACCATAATCTTTAAATTTTACCATCACCTCACTTTGGTCGTCCAGTTTCAGTGTCATCCAACAGCCTTTGGCCTGACAAACATTGGTTACAGTAGCTATCATTTTAGAGTTTATACTATCGCCTACTTGCATTTTGTTAAAATGAGTCGCCATAGATTTTGCTGCAATGGCATCATCTGAAATTATTACTTTGCCAAAAGAAGCATATTCTGTAGTTGACATATTTTTATTAGACCCTTGGTTTTGTTCTTTGTTCTTACAGGAATTTAACAATAGAGCAGCAATTAACCCAAGCAGTAATGACTTCATAATAGGAAAACTTTAATTTTAAGTGATTTGTGTAAATATACCCCTTTTTTAAAAACGTTTTTACTTAAATTTGTTTCGTAAATAACAGAGCTATGAATAGTATAACTAATACTATAGAGGTTATAAAAACAAGTGCCTCTAAGATTAACGATGTAGATTTTGATAATTTAAAGTTTGGCAGTGTCTTTTCGGATCATATGTTGGTTTGCAATTATAAAAATGGTATATGGGAAGTACCCAAAGTGTTACCCTACCAAAATATTTCATTAGATCCTTCGGCTAAGATTTTCCACTATGGGCAATCGGTTTTTGAAGGCATGAAAGCCTATAAAGATACTAATGATGATGTCTGGTTATTTCGCCCGTTAGACAATTTTAAGCGTTTGAATATTTCTTCAAAACGATTGGCCATACCAGAACTACCAGAAGCTTATTTTATGGAGGGCTTAAAAACCCTACTTAAGGTAGATAGCGACTGGATTCCAAAAAACGCAGGCAGCTCCCTTTATATCAGGCCGTTTGTATTTGCCTCCGGAAACGGATTTCATGCCTCGCCTGCCGATGAATATAAGTTTATAATTGCAACCGCGCCTTCAGGATCTTATTTTTCAGGAAAGGTTAAAGTTTTAATAGAACAAACATATTCCCGTTCTGCTAATGGTGGTGTAGGTTATGCCAAAGCAGGAGGAAACTATGCCGGACAATTCTACCCTACACAATTAGCCATTGAAAAGGGTTACCAGCAAGTGGTTTGGACAGATGATAATACCCACGAATATATTGAAGAAGCTGGTGCCATGAATATTTTTGTGCGTATTAACGATACATTAATCACTGCACCTACCAGTGATCGTATCTTGGACGGTATAACCCGTAAAAGTATAATAGAGTTAGCTCAATCTGAAGGCATCCCCATAGAGGTTAGAAAACTATCCGTTCATGAAGTCGTTGAAGCAGCTGAAAATGGTGCCTTAAAAGAGATGTTTGGTGCCGGTACTGCCGCTGTTGTTTCTCCAATATCTGGATTTGGTTACAATGGTACCGATTATGTGTTACCAGTGTTAGACGACACCTATGCCAGTTATTTAAAAAAGCGAATTACCGATATACAAACTAACAAAACTGAAGACCCATTTGATTGGCGTTATAAAGTTGATTAGGAAATAAATAGAGAAACCTGTAGTCTTCTCTATTTATTTTTCCAATATAGATTGAATGTTGGGTTTGAAGTAATTGGGCCCTTTTAAAACTTTACCATCCTCCCTGTAAATGGGCTTGCCATCTTCTCCCAACTTACTCATATTACTACGCTGTATTTCATCAAAAACTTCTTCAATTTTATATTGCATACCGTGTTCTATAATAGTTCCACATAAGATGTAAAGCATATCCCCTAGGGCATCGGCAATCTCAACTAAATCGTCATTATTGGCTGCTTCTAAGTACTCTTCATTTTCTTCTCGCATTAAGTTAAACCTTAGCATATTTTTTTCTAAACCTAAATTTGCTTTTGGCGTTTCCCGATGGCCAATTTTAAAAGCGGTATGAAATACTTTTACAGCCTCAATTTTATTCTTCATATATATTTACGATTTCATTAAATTTGCATAAAAGTAACTATATGTTCAGTAAAGGTCAAATCATTTTTGGAGTTTTATTTTTTATTGTATTTGCAGTAATTATCGCCTTTACCTATAGAAAGGACCTAAAACTTCATAAACGCTTTTATTCAGGAAGCATCTGGATTCTTATTGCCTTTATTGCTTTTATTTTATTTATAGTTGCCATAAAATTCTTTTTTAAAGCTTAACAGAATCAATATATAACCTAAAAATATAATGAAAGTATATCAGGCTGATAGAAACCGCTATGATGCCATGACCTATAAAAGAGCTGGAAAAAGCGGTGTACTTTTACCTGCCATTTCCTTGGGATTATGGCATAATTTTGGGCATAATGATGATTTTGAAAATGCACAACAAGTTTTGCGTTGTGCATTCGATCTTGGTATAACACATATAGATTTAGCCAATAACTATGGCCCTCCACCAGGCTCAGCCGAGGAAAACTTTGGTAAAATATTGAACTCCGACTTTAAATCGCATCGTGATGAACTTTTTATCGCTTCTAAAGCCGGTTACTTAATGTGGGAAGGGCCTTATGGTGAATGGGGTTCTAGAAAATACTTAATTGCTAGTTTAAACCAAAGTCTAAAGCGTATGGGTTTAGACTATGTTGATGTTTTTTACCACCACAGGCCAGACCCCAATACCCCTTTAGAAGAGACCATGGGTGCTTTGGCTGATATTGTTAGACAAGGAAAAGCATTGTACGTTGGCATATCTAATTACAAACCTAACGAAACACAAAAGGCTGCAGAAATTTTAAAAGCATTAAATGTTCCTTTTATTCTAAATCAAGTACGATATTCCATGCTTGATAGATGGGTTGAAGAAGGACTTTTAGATACCCTAGAAACTAATGGTATAGGAGGCATTGCTTTTTCTCCTTTGGCACAAGGCATGCTTACCGATAGGTACTTAAATGGGATTCCCAAAGATTCTCGTGCTGGTAGCAGTTCTATCTTTTTAAATGAAGGCACAGTTAACAGTAATCTTGAAAAAATAAAACAACTAAACCAAATTGCTTTAAATCGTGGACAAAAACTATCCCAAATGGCTATTGCCTGGATATTACGACAACCCCAAATATCCTCTGTTCTTATAGGTGCCAGCTCTACCAACCAATTAAAGGAAAATGTAAAAGCTTTGAATAATTTAAATTTTAGCGAAGAAGAGCTCAATCAGATTAATACTATTTTAAAATGATAAAAATTAACACCATACAAAACATATTTCCTTACCTACCATCGTTGTTAAATTATTATAGTTTTTAATATCCCAATATTTTGAATGCTTTCAAGCAATATTTTATCTTTGCTAGCTTAAATAGTACATGACATATGAAGATTTCTTATAACTGGTTAAAACAATTTATTAAAACCAATTGGTCACCAGAACAAATAAGTGAATTATTGACCGATTTAGGATTAGAGGTAGAAGGCATTGAAAGTTATCAATCGGTTAAAGGTGGACTGAAAGGTGTGGTAATTGGCGAGGTGCTTAACTGCGAAAAACATCCCAATGCAGATAAATTAAAAGTAACTACAGTTGATATTGGTGGCGAGCAATCACTACAGATCATTTGTGGTGCTCCCAACGTAGCCAAAGGTCAAAAAGTACCTGTTGCCACTATTGGAACCATCCTATATACCGAAACAGGTGAATCTTGGACCATAAAGAAAGGAAAAATAAGAGGCAAGGAAAGTCATGGGATGATTTGTGCTGAAGATGAACTCGGTTTGGGCAAGTCGCATGACGGCATTATGGTACTCGATCCTAAATTAAAACCGGGAACTCCAGCAGCAGATGTTTTTAAAATTGAAAATGACAGTGTATTTGAAATTGGTTTAACTCCTAATCGTGCCGATGCCATGAGTCATTTGGGTGTTGCACGCGACCTAAAAGCTGGCTTTCTACAAAAAGATATTAATCTAGAACTCATAACCCCTTCTGTAAGTGCTTTTCATACAGACAATCGTACGTTAAAAATTGATATCGATGTTATTAATAAAGATTTGGCGCCTCGTTACTGTGGAGTTACCATTTCTGGATTAGAAGTTAAAGATTCCCCAGAATGGTTACAGCATCGTTTAAAAGCCATTGGATTAAGCCCTATAAACAATATTGTAGATGCCACAAATTATGTTCTACATGAGTTGGGGCAGCCACTTCATGCCTTTGATGCACTTAAAGTAACTGGAAACAAGATTGAAGTAAAAACTTTAAAAAGCGGGACTAAATTTACAACTTTGGACGGTGTAGAGCGTGAGCTTCATGAGGACGATTTAATGATTTGTGATGCTAACAAACCAATGTGTATTGCTGGTGTTTTTGGAGGTATAGACTCTGGGGTAACCGAAAGCACGACGAGCATATTCCTTGAAAGTGCTTATTTTAATCCCGTAAGCATACGAAAAACAGCTAAACGCCACGGATTAAATACTGATGCTTCATTCCGATTTGAACGTGGTATTGATCCAAACATTACAGAGTATGCCCTAAAGCGTGCTACACTTTTAATACAGGATATTGCAGGCGGTGAAATTACTAGTGATATTGCTGATATATATCCCAATAAAGTTAAAGATTTTGAGATCCGTTTGAGTTTTGATAACGCTAAAAAGCTTATTGGTGAAGAAATCCCTAGGGAAATTATCAAACGCATACTTACGTCTCTAGAAATAAAGGTAAATAATGTAACCGAAACTGGTTTGGGACTAACCGTACCAGCCTATAGAAATGATGTACAGCGTGAAGCCGATATCATAGAGGAAATTTTACGAGTGTATGGTTACAACAATATCAATATAACCACAAAACTTAATGCATCGATTTCTAATACCTCACGTTTTGAAGATTATAAAGTTCAAGATGTTATAGGGGACTTATTAGCATCACAAGGGTTTTTCGAAATCCTTTCTAATTCTCTTACCACACCTAATTATACTGTATTAAGTGAAGAGTTAAAAGATGAAAATAATGTTGCAATATTAAACCCCTTAAGTAATGATTTATCCGTATTAAGACAATCATTATTGTTTTCGGGTTTGGAAGCGGTTTCCCATAACATTAACAGAAAGCGAAATGATCTAAAACTTTTTGAGTTTGGGAAAACCTATCATCAACTTGATGATGAAAGGAATGAATTAAAGCATTTAAGTCTATTAGTTACAGGAAGTAGAAACTCGGAAAACTGGCATGCTGTCCAAGGCAAAAGCGACTTCTTCTTTTTGAAAGGCATTATTAGTTCTGTTTTAGAACGGCTTGGCATTTCTAGATACATGGAAGCACCCATCTCTAATGATTTATTTGGAGAAGGCTTAACTATTAATCAAGGTAAAATCAAATTAGTTGATTTTGGATTGGTTAAAAAATCCATTTTAAAAGCTTTTGACATTTCACAAGATGTCTTCTATGCTGATTTTAATTGGGATGCTATTCTTGAATTGGTAAAACGAAATATGATCACTTTTAAACCCATATCCAAATATCCACAAGTAAGGCGTGATTTCGCCTTGCTTCTAGATGAACATATCTCATTTTCAGACATCTATAGAATTGCCAAGCAAAGTGAAAGGCAGTTATTAAAAGACGTGAATCTTTTTGATGTGTATCAAGGAAAAAATTTACCTAAGGGCAAAAAGAGTTATGCGGTTAGTTTCACACTACAGGACGACAACAAAACCTTAACCGATAAACAAATTGATAAGATTATGGATAAGCTTCAAACTAATTTTGAAAAACAGCTTGGGGCTGAATTGCGATAGTTTAAGTAAATTTACAATAAAATTTTTGTTGTTCCATTTATTCCGTATATTTAATACACTATATTAAATTTTTGCATAGATGAGAGATTCGAATTACACAAAAATTTTCACAGGAAGTTTAGTCATTACACAGCACATTATACAAGAATTAGAAGAAAATGGGATTAATGCTATAGTTAAGGATGAAACCGAATCGGCTCGTCTTGGAGGTTTTGGAGGGGGAATTGTCCCAGGTTTTCAAGAAATTTTTGTAAATAATGATGAACTTGATGAAGCTATAACCATTGTTGAAAAAATAAAAGCAGAAATGGCTGAAGATTAATTCTATTTCACATTTCTGCTTTTTATATTATTCAATAACTGCTAAACTGTTACTGAATACATTTTTTCTCGTAATTCCTTAATCTTTTTATCCTGCATGTACTCATCAAATGTTGTATAACGATCTATAACACCGTTTGGTGTCAATTCCACTACCCTATTGGCAACCGTTTGTGCAAACTCATGATCATGGGTGGTAAACAATACAGTACCCTTAAAGTTTTTTAGCGAGTTGTTAAATGCCGTAATACTTTCTAAATCTAGGTGGTTTGTGGGTTCGTCTAACATTAATACATTCGCCCTTAACATCATCATTCTACTCAACATACAACGTACTTTTTCACCACCAGAAAGCACGTTCGATTTTTTTAGAGCTTCTTCACCACTAAAAATCATCTTACCTAAAAATCCACGAATATACACTTCTTCACGTTCCTCATCGGTTTTAGCCCATTGACGCAACCAATCTACCAACGTAAGGTTATTATTGAAGAACAAATTGTTATCCAAGGGTAAATACGATTGTGTCGTGGTTATACCCCAGGCAAATTTACCGGAATCAGCTTTTTCATTATTGTTTAAAATTTGATAAAATGATGTAGTCGCTCTAGAATCTCTTGAAAATACAACCACCTTATCACCTTTGGCCAAGTTTAAATCGATGTCTTTAAACAAGACCTCACCATCTATTGAGGCCGAAAGGCCTTCTATATTCAATATTTGGTCTCCAGCTTCCCGTTCTCGCTCAAAAATAATGGCTGGATAACGACGACTGGTTGGCCTTATGTCTTCAATATTAAGTTTATCAATCATTTTTTTTCTACTGGTAGCCTGCTTACTTTTAGCCACATTTGCTGAAAATCGTCTAATAAATTCTTCCAATTCCTTCTTCTTTTCTTCAGCCTTTTTATTTTGTTGGGCTCGTTGTTTTGCAGCTAGTTGCGAAGACTCATACCAGAAAGAATAATTTCCAGAATAGTGATTAATTTTCCCAAAATCAATATCAGATACGTGTGTACAAACGGCATCTAAAAAGTGACGATCGTGAGATACTACAATAACACAGTTATCGTAATTCGCCAAGAAGTTTTCCAACCACGAAATGGTTTCGTAATCCAAATCGTTGGTAGGCTCATCCATAATCAACACATCTGGATTACCAAACAACGCCTGTGCCAACAATACACGAACTTTTTGTTTTCCGTCTAAGTCGGCCATCATAGTGTAGTGAAGTTCTTCCTTTATACCTAGGTTAGACAATAATGCTGCAGCATCACTATCGGCATTCCAACCGTTCATTTCTTCAAATTGAACTTGTAATTCCCCTATTCTATCAGCATTCTCATCAGAATAATTTGCATACAAAGCATCTATTTCAGTCTTAATTTTAAACAATGGCTTGTTGCCCATTAAAACCGTTTCCAAAACAGTATGCCCATCATATAGATTATGATTTTGTTCAAGCACAGACATACGCTTACCGGACTCTAATGACACATATCCTGAGGTAGGCTCCATTTTTCCTGACAAAATCTTTAAAAAAGTAGATTTTCCAGAACCATTTGCTCCAATGATACCATAGCAATTACCATTATTGAAAGTGATATTAACCTCATCAAAAAGAACACGTTTTCCAAATTGGACCGAAAGATTAGAAACTGATAACATAACGTTTATTAAAAATTTTTGCAAAAGTAGAAAATTTTCAATGGTTAGAAGAACTGTATACAACTATATTTTTAATAACTGAAATTAAGAGGCTTATAACAAAAACAAGATTTAACAGGCTATTAACAGGACATTATAATTACAAGATATATTTTTGTTGGTGTATTTGGGTGTTAACACCTAAAATAAAGAGAAAGGGATTTATGAAATTTTACATTGGAATCTTAATATTTACAATTACGCTTTTTGGATGTAAAAAAAGCACGAAATCACAAGATAGTAATTATGCCTATTTTGGAGGACAGATTATAAATCCGAAATGCAATTTCATTGTACTCTCAAAATCCGAAAAAATTTTAGATACCATATTATTGGATGGCAATTACAAGTTCACTTATAAAATAAACAACTTAGAAGCCGGTTTTTATACCTTTCGCCATGCCGATGAATTTCAAATGGTGTTTTTGGAACCTCTAGACAGTATTATGTTTAGATTAAATACTTTGGACTTTGACGAATCACTTGTATATACTGGTTCAGGAGCTAAAAAAAACAACTACCTCGTTAATGAGTTCTTGCAAAATGAAATTGATGATAAAAATTTGTATCAATATTGCCAATTGAAACCTGCAAAATTTGAGCATCAAGTTGATTCCATTAAAGACCAAAAGAATAAAGAATTAGCTGAGTTTAAAGAAAAATACGAAACCTCTACGTTCTTCAATGACGTTGCAAGAGCAAACATTAATTACAATTATTATTTTAAAAAGGAAATATATCCATTGTATCATTATACCAAGAGTAAATCTGAATTAATGGAGTCGCTACCAGAAGGGTTTTACTCTTATAGAAAGTCGATTAACCACAACGATTCCCTTTTAAAAGATCTTTTTACTTACCAGTCATTTCTACGCACTAGTATTAGCAATTTAGCACTTAGAACTCATTTAAATCATTCTGAAGACGATAACCATGTATGTTATACATTAGATAAATTAAAGTTTATTGATAGCTTAATTGACAATACAAGTATAAAAAACGACTTACTTTACTATTACACTGCTAGGTTTTTAGCTAAAAATAAAAATGAAAAGCATAGTGAAACTATCATTGAATCTTATTTAGCTAAAAGTAACGATGATGAAAAAAAGAAAATGATAAAACAACATGCATTAGCCATAAAAAATCTAAAGTCGGGAAATTATCTACCAAACGTTACTATTAAGGATTATCAAAACAATGAAAACAACCTAAACTCTAAAATACAAACCCCAACCGTTATTTGTTTTTGGTCCCTTTCAGCTTATGGTCATTTTAAAGACAGCCATAATAAAATAAAGGAATTGGAAATTAAATATCCTGAGGTTACTTTTATGAGAATTAATATTGATAACTATAATACAGAAACTATAAAAAAAGCTCTTAAACGAAGTCATTTAACACTGGAAAATGAATACCTATTCACAAATCCAGAAACAGCTAGGGAAATGCTTGCTGTTTACCCTATGATCAAAACGTTTATAGTTGATAGGCACAAAAAGATTGTAAATAGTAACTCCAATATTTTTGATCGTGATTTTGAAGAGGAGCTTCTAGGTGCTATTAACAGGTAAATTTTAAAATAATATCCTAAAAAAATCCACTTCTAGAACAGAAACTAGAAGCGGATTTTTTATAACTAAGAAAACCTTTATTGGTTACCTTTTTTATAATCTTCCAAAAACTTAGCCAATCCAATGTCAGTTAAAGGATGCTTTAACAAACCTTCAATAGAACTTAATGGCCCCGTCATAACATCAGCTCCTAATTTTGCACAATCTATAACGTGCATGGTATGACGTACAGATGCAGCCAGTATCTCAGTGTCAAAACCATAGTTATCAAAAATCTGTCGTATCTCTGCAATGAGGTTTAAACCATCAGTAGAAATATCATCCAAACGCCCAATAAATGGAGATACGTAAGTTGCACCTGCTTTTGCCGCCAATAATGCCTGCCCTGGTGAAAACACTAAAGTAACATTGGTTTTTACGCCCTTTTCTGAAAAATATTTACAAGCTTTAACCCCATCTTTTATCATAGGTAATTTAATAACAATTTGATCGTGCAATTCTGCCAAGGCTTCTCCTTCTCGTATCATACCCTCAAAATCGGTAGAGATTACTTCTGCACTTACATCACCATCCACAATATTGCAGATATCAACATAATGTTTCATAATATTATCATGTCCTGTAATGCCCTCTTTAGCCATTAAGGAAGGATTGGTAGTAACGCCATCTAAAATACCCATATCTTGGGCTTCTTTTATTTGACTTAAGTTAGCCGTGTCTATAAAAAACTTCATTGATGTTATTGTTTAGTTGAAACTATAAATTTTTGGCGAATTTACAATTTTAAGACACTAAGGCAGTGATTTTTAATTAAAATATATCAACAAATTTAAAAGTTAAACTTAGTAAATCGCTTGTTTTACCTATTATTGTTGAATTCTAACCGAATACCTTTGTGATGTGGTTTCTTTACACAAGCCATCACAATCATTTAAAGTACTTTCGCAATTTTCAAAATAATCATTGGCTTGCTCAACACTTAAACGTACTGTAAAATTAAACCTTCCCGGTTCTAAAGGGAACCCTTGAATAATTACAGAACGATAGTCAATTATATATTCCAGTCCTCTGGGTAAATCACCTTCAATAGAAAAGTAATAATAGTAACTATCATCCCTAGGTTCATTTTTAATTTCAGCCTTTATTTCTTCAAAAAAATATTGGTCGACTTGACCGGTTGCCAACATTCTATCAGGTAATTCAGGGTGTCTGTTAATGACACATTCCAAAATATCCTGACAACTAGTTACAAAAATTAAGATCAATATAACCGACAAATACTTTAAGCTTTTGTTCATATAGACTATTTTTTTTAAACAGAAAACAAATAGTATACCAAAACCTAAAGTTTATAATGGTTCATCAACAGTTTTTCATAAATGGTATCTGGTAGTATGCGTTTTAAAACAATGGATACCTTTTGCATAAACTCCCCAACTTTATAATGCACTTTAGGGGATTTCGTTCGAATCACCTTAAAAATGGCCATTGCCATTAGGTTGGGATCACTCCCCGAATCAACATGGGCATTCATTAAATTTAATGTCTTGCCATAAACGTCTTTATATGGCGAATCTGTCTTTAAAGCCGCATGATAACGTCCCGCTGCTATATTGGTAGCAAAATCACCTGGAGCCACATTGGTCATGTGCACATTAAACGGTTTTAATTCCATTCTAAATGCTTCGGTAATAAGCTCCAATGCCCCTTTACTTGCACTATAAACACCTCGAAACGGAAGTCCCATATAGCCAGCAATAGAGGTGATATTAATGATTAAACCAGATTGTTGCAGCCGCATGTGTGGCAATACTGCTTTGATAACATTTATAGGACCAAAAAAATTAGTTTCAAAATTGGCTTTAATCTCTTTTTCGGGTATTTCTTCAATAGGTCCCGTAATACCTGCGCCGGCATTATTAACCAGTACATCCAATCTACCTTCTTTTTCAATAATGGTTTTTACCGTATTATTAATAGTTTCAACAGCCTTTACATCCATTTTTAACAAAGGCAATCTGCTTTCCGGATAACGTTCAGGATATCTACTGGTACCATAAACTACAAAACCCTTTTCAATTAAAAACTCCCCTACAGATTTTCCGATGCCTGAAGATCCTCCAGTTATTAAAACTATTTTATCCATTTTATAAGTTAAATTCCAATTAAAAAAATACACAAACCATACTGGACGTTAAAGTTCACAAAGTGAAAGTAAAAATTTTTAAAACCAAATCTAAATTTAGTGCATAAAAAAAGGCAAGCTACCTACATCACACCGCTACAACCGTATACCTTTGCTGCGTTCCCGCCCTGGAGGATTCAACAGGAGCTGGTTGTGTAGGACTTGCCGGGTGCAAAGATACAATCTTTTAAAATTTTCACAATGATTTTTTAAACCGATTTTAAATAAATATCTTGCTTAAAATTTAAAAAAACAATGCAGGTTTTCAAATATCTAAGTATCATATTCTTAAGCACAACTCTTATATCCTGTGGCTCAAATACCAAGCAAAGAAAAAGCGACTTTAGTTTAAGCACCAACGCTAAAAAGGGTAATATTTTCCTGAATGAAACACTTGAAATTAAACTAAAGAACAAAAAAAATCATATTATCGATTCTGTTTGTTTTATAATGGACGGCCAAAAAATTGAAGAGTCCACACCACTTACTGATATTAAACTGGGAAAACACAACATTGAAGCCACTGTATATTACAATAATGAAAAACAGGTAGCCTCTACCTCAATCACCATATTGAATAACGAGGCTCCAAAAATATATACCTATAACATTGTAAATGAATATCCGCACGATATCACGTCCTATACTCAAGGCCTTGAGTTTTTTAATGGCAACTTATATGAAAGCACTGGGCAGTATAAGGAATCCCAATTACGTCAAATAGACTATAAAACTGGTAACATCATTAAAAATATGGATTTGGCCGACGAGTATTTTGGGGAAGGCCTCACCATTTTAGATGATAAAATTTACCAACTCACGTGGCGTGAAGGCACTGGTTTTGTTTATGATGTAAATACCTTCGATAAAATAAGTAGCTTTAAATATGGTAACAGTAAGGAAGGTTGGGGACTTTGCAATAACGACACCACCATTTACAAGAGTGATGGCACCGAAAATATTTGGTTGCTGGATTCCAACACCCTTGTTGAACAAAGCTACATACAGGTATATACCAACAAGGGAAAAATAGTGGGTATAAACGAAATGGAATGGATTAATGGGAAAATATATGCTAATCGCTACCAAAAAGATGGCGTAGCTATAATAAACCCAAACAATGGTGCTGTTATTGGGGTGATTGATTTTTCATCACTAAAAGAAAAAGTCACTCAGCATCAAAAGTTGGATGTATTGAATGGCATTGCCTATAACCCAGAAACCAATACCATTTTTGTCACAGGAAAACGTTGGGACAAACTCTTTGAGGTAGAAATTGTGGAGAATTAAACTGGTTTTACTTATTGTTTACTAAATATTATCCGTAAAATATCAGTGCGTAAATATATTATGAGTTGAGGGTAATTAGAGCATGGACAACATTTCAATAGACAGATTTGAGAATAAACCAGAATTTACTTCTGATTTAGCTGATTTTGATAATTCTAAAACAAAATTGTATATCTGTGCGGAGTAAAAAAATCGAAAGCTATTAAATGAACTGAATATTGAAAAACTAAAAAAGAAATCAGCACAACTTTGTTTATAGTTGATTCTAAATTTTCCATCCTAAAGTCCGTTCAAATTTACTACCTTGGATTTGCCGATTCAAAATCCTAAGAGATTTTCACGCAATAAAACCAAAACCTAACCTTATAATAACCATCAACCAAAACATGAATCAATTGAAAAACAATAGGATCAAATCACTAGATATACTAAAAGGAATGGTTATCATATTCATGGCGCTGGATCATACACGTGACTATTTTCATGTCAACTCCTTTATTTTTGACCCAGCTGATCCCGAAAAAAGTAATTACATATTATTTTTTACTCGGTGGATTACCCATTTTTGTGCTCCTGCATTTAGCTTCCTAGCTGGAATCTCTGCTTATTTAGTAGGCAGAAAAAAAACTAAGGCACAGTTATCCTATTTCCTTTTAAAACGTGGTATTTGGTTAGTATTTATAGAATTTACTATTGTTCATATAGGATGGAGTTTTAATTTACAATTTGAATCCATGGGCTTATTAGTAATCTGGTCATTAGGCATAAGCATGATCTTTTTAGCTGCAGTCATACATCTTTCAATGAAAAACATTTTGGCAATAAGCCTAATCATCATTTTTGGTCATAATATATTGGATAACATACACTTTGAAGGCAACATGCTTTGGTCTATCTTCCATGAAAGAGGTTATTACACTCTGTTTAACTACATACAATTGCGTATAGTTTACCCAATAATACCGTGGATTGGAGTAATGTCCTTGGGCTATTACTTCGGAAAATTCTATAATAAAGATGTTTTACCCAAATACCGTCAAAAAATATTGACTCAAATAGGTATTGGGGCTATTATAGGTTTTTTTATTATAAGAGGTATAAATCTGTATGGTAATTCCCGTCCTTGGCTTGAGTATGAGCTTTTTGAAGCAACTTTTATCTCTTTTTTGGATCCTTCAAAATATCCTCCTTCATTATCCTATTTATTAATGACATTGGGACCGTCATTAGTTTTTCTGGGCCAATCTGAGAGTTTAAAAGGACGCATTGTAAACTTTTGCTCCACTTTTGGTAAAGTCCCCTTTTTTATTTATATCCTACACATATACGTGATACACTTTTTTGCCACAATTATTGCTGAGTTTACAGGTTATGGATTCAATACCATGATATTGAAAGGATTTGTCTCCACAAACAAACAACTCATAGGTTATGGTGTAAATCTAGGATGGGTATATGTTATTTGGTTTGGTATAATATTATTGCTCTACCCTAGCTGTCTTTGGTTTGGCCGATATAAGCTGAATAATAAAAAATGGTGGTTGAGCTACCTTTAACATAAGCCATTGCTTAAAAAGATAATTGTAATTTAGTGTTTAGAAAAAGTAAAAAAATATTAAAAACTTAATATCAACCCTGTTTATCCTATTCACTCTAAATAAGCTTTAGTCAAAACAAAGAAGATTTTGAAAATTATGAATGGTTTCAGGCATAATATGTAAAACTTAAACCTGTAAAATCCACTTTAGCAAGACACAATTGCTACAAAATTATTTACTTTAAGGCAAATGAAATATCTGGCAGACTGGCGCTTACTTTTGAATCTGATATAGGTTAATGGGACCAATTAGATATTTACATATAAAAGACCGTCCTAAATAAGTTATTACAATGTTGAAATCGAATTGAAATGGTGCAATGGTGTTGTTAAATTAGCTGATTGCTAAGGCAAAGACAAAAAGAAATAATAGACAAATCAATGACTGTATTTTAAATAAAAAAAGCTTATTAAAATGCGAAACATACAGAAATAAATGAGCAGAATACCTAGAAAATAAAGGGCAATTTTAACTGATTCAAATTAAAAACCAAATAGACTATAATCACATAAAATTTGATTGTCTATCATAGACATTACAATGGATAAATATCAAGAAACATTCAATACCTGGAATAGCATTACCAAAGACTACGAAATCAAGTTTATGGATTTAAACGTGTATGACCATACCTATGATTACATATGTAAAACCATTACCAAAACCAAAGCCAAAATACTGGACGTTGGTTGTGGCCCTGGAAATATCTCAAAATACCTATTATCCAAAAGACCAGATTTTGACATTTTTGGTATAGACATAGCTCCTAATATGGTTGAATTGGCCAAAAAGAATAATCCATTGGCAACCTTTTCCGTTATGGACAGTAGGGACATTACTAACTTCAGCATATTGTTTGATGGTGTTATAAGTGGATTCTGTATACCCTATTTATCGCAAAAAGAATGTAATGTATTTATTTCCAGTACATACAATTTACTAAATACTAATGGATTAATCTATTTAAGTTTTGTTGAAGGTGAACCCAATGAATCTAATTTTAAGAGCAATAATGCTGGTAGGGTCTTTTTTTATTTTCATAAGTTGATGGATTTAAAGCATCAACTTAAAAAAGCTAGGTTTAGCAACATAAAAACGTTTAAAGTAGAGTACAAAACATCTGGAACCAAATTTGAAACACATACTATAGTAATAGCTCGTAAATTTTAATTGACTACTGACTAGCCTTACTATTTGTTAATCATTTTTTAACGAATGAAAAAATTCACTATTTTTAAGTATAGATCATTACCATTTCTATTAACGAGAGACAAATAGGATTTAATTTAAATTTTCTTAAATGAAAAGAATAATCTGTTTAATAACATTTTTAGGTTGTTTCATTTCATGTAACCAAGCAAAACAACATAAAACTGAAAAGATCATTGAAAAAAATTTGAATTTAGCAAATAGTCTTATGGAATTATGGGAGTCGGGAGATACAACAAAATCTAAGGCCATTTTTCATAAAGATTGCGAATATATAGACATTCCAAACCATTACATATTTAAAGGTATTGATGGCGTTAATAAATATGTAAGGCATGTCCATAATTGGGGATCTAATATAGACATGGAAATTAGAAATATCAATATTTCTGAAAAAATAGGCTATGCCGAGTGGACATTCAAAGCACTTCAATCAAGTCCAATAACAGGCAGAATTCCAGTTGCAACTAATAAGAAAATTAGTATAAAAGGGGTTACAGTGCTTGAATTTAATAATGGTAAAATTCAAAAAGCAACCGACTATATGGATGTCTTGGGATTTGTACTCCAATTAGGTTCTAATATTGAACTTCCAGGAGGAATTACTATTGGAAAAGAAAATAACGACTAATTTTTAATATGACTTTTCATAAAACCTGTCCACTATTTTTTGATAACTTTTAATTGTTTTTTTACACCAATCCAAGCGTTTTTTCAACAATTCCGCTTCACTCAATTGCCAGTTAATATTGGTTTGTTTTAGCTTAGTTGTAGCATGCTGCAAAATAATGGCCGCCGATACCGAGATGTTTAAGCTTTCGGTAAACCCAACCATGGGAATCTTTAAAAAACAATCGGCAGTATTAAAAACAGCATCCGATAAGCCTTCGGTTTCCCTTCCAAAGAAAAAGCATGATTTTTTGGTGACATCAAAATCATTCAAATCACAATCATTAGCATGGGGTGTGGTTGCTACAATTTGATAACCTCTTTGTTTTAAATCCTTAATACAATCATTTACCGAATTGTACCGGTTAATGTCTACCCATTTTTGGGCACCCATGGCAATTTCACGATCAATCCGTTTAGTATTTACTTCCTCAATAATGTTAACTTCCTGTATTCCAAATACATCACAACTACGCATCACTGCACTTGTATTGTGTAGTTGGTAAACATCTTCAATAGCCACTGTAAAATGCTTGGTGCGTTGTGATAAAACGTTTTGGAATTTAGTTTTTCGAGAATTGGTTAAATACGATTCTAAATGGTAAAGCAGGTCAATATCAATCATGCTACAAAGTTAAGAAAGTAAAAAATCTTTCATTTTTTTGAATGCAATGCAATCCTGTTTCCTTCACTATCAATAAAAGCACCCATATACCCGTGCTCTGGTGAGATTAGTGTTTTAGGTTGGTATATCTCACCACCGGCGGTAACCACTCTATCCAACTCGTTTTGCACATTATCACTTAAAAAATAGATAAGTACCCCTTTCTTACTTGGTATATAAGAATCTTGCTTAATTAAAGTACCTTGGGCACCATGAACCTCACCCCTATCTGGAAACCATCCCATTAATAGCCCTCCAAAATCATGGATATTAATTTCAACATTAAAAACAGTTTCATAAAATTGTTTGGCACGGTCCATATTATTAACAGGTATCTCAAACCAACCTACCATATTATTATTCATAATATTACGTGTTTAATTGATGTGTTTTTAAATTTACAAAAACTAAGGCAATCGTAATTTATTTTTTCAACAAAAAAACAACCACAAAGTATTGCATATTGGCATTTAATAACTATTTTTGCACCCAATTTCGAATCAACCTCTGGCGAAAATCGTGAATGTTGTTTCGAATCAAACATTTAAAAATAAAGATATGGAATCTTTAGTAAAATTTGTTCAAGACGAATTTGTAACAAAAAAAGACCTGCCAGAGTTCGGTGCTGGTGACACAATTACAGTTTATTACGAAATTAAAGAGGGAAACAAAACTCGTACACAGTTTTTTAGAGGAACTGTTATCCAAAGAAGAGGTTCTGGTGCATCAGAAACTTTTACTATTAGAAAAATGTCTGGTTCAATTGGAGTAGAACGTATTTTTCCAATTAATTTGCCTGCTTTACAAAAAATTGAAGTTAACAAACGTGGTAAAGTCCGTAGAGCTCGTATTTTCTACTTTAGAGGACTTACTGGTAAAAAAGCAAGAATTAAAGAGCGTAGACACTAATATTTTACTAGCTACAGCACATTATAAAAGAGTCTTGAAAAATCAAGGCTCTTTTTTTATTAACCATTGTTAATAACCTTGGTTGATAAGCAGTTGATATTTAGCAAGATAAAAAATTTGCGAATTTAAATTCTTAATTTATCTTAGCATAAGAATCAATGACAAACTCGTTTGGTTTCATATAAAAAAATGAATTTACAGGGGTTCTGTTTTAAAGTAACGTTCTTTAAATTTAATTGTTTTTTGAGGTTGGATGCGCCATGTGTATGCGTGTGTTAGCAGAGCGCCATGATACTACAAAAAGTCCCAAGTGCGAAAGCAAATGGCAACTCGTGTAGTTGAAAGTCCAAAAAAACAGTAGTACTGTTTTAAGGGCAATGCTTGGGGGCTATTCAAACGTGAAAGCGAATGTATCGTTAAACAAGCATCAAGAAAAACAATTAACCGGGAGCATTTCGAGTAATAGGTCAATACATTTTGAAAATTACACAAATGCTTCATTGAAATAACAGCACTTGAATTGAAAAGATTTGATGAAAATTTGAATCGATTTTGGTAGCAATACCAAACAGGTCAATGAAAGTTATTTCAAAGAAAGCCATGTCAAAGTAGTAAATTCTACCATGATATGGCTTTTGTGTTTTTATGAATTTATTTCATGTTTATTAACGATTGCTTAGTTGGGATCAAGTCCAAAATCTGGGTTTTTACCATTTTAAGAATATAATTTAATCAAGCGATATAAGAAGTATTCCGTATTCCTGACTCCCCTAA